>JAILDL010000205.1 GCA_024689465.1 Lachnospiraceae bacterium | reverse complement strand
CATATCGTTTCAGCGGTCTTGCTCCGTAGATCGGATCATAGGCTTCCTCCACAATATATTTTTCCGCCTCCGGCGTCAGGGAAATGGTCAGCTCCTTATCGGCCAGCCGCTCATTCAGATCGGCCACGATAAGGCCGATGATACCGCTGATGTTATCCTTGGTAAGCGGTTTAAACAGTACAATCTCATCCAGACGGTTAAGGAATTCCGGACGGAAATGCATCCGAAGCTGTTCCTGTACCTGCTGCTGTGCAGTCAGGGAAATGGTTCCGTCCTCTCCAATACCGTCCAGCAGATCCTGAGCGCCCAGGTTACTGGTCATGATCAGAATGGTATTCTTAAAGTCCACGGTGCGTCCCTGAGAGTCTGTGATACGGCCGTCATCCAGCACCTGTAACAATACGTTGAATACATCCGGATGGGCTTTTTCGATCTCATCGAACAATACCACGGAATAAGGCTTTCTTCTAACCGCTTCCGTCAGCTGTCCGCCTTCTTCATACCCCACATATCCGGGAGGTGCTCCGATGAGCCGGGATACGGAATACTTCTCCATGTACTCACTCATATCAATACGCACCATATTGTTTTCATCATCAAACAAGGCAGCCGCCAGGCTCTTGGCCAGCTCCGTCTTACCCACGCCGGTAGGTCCCAGGAACAGGAAGGAACCGATGGGTTTGGTAGGATCCTTAATGCCGGCTTTGGAACGGATGATGGCTTCCGTCACCTTCTCCACCGCTTCATCCTGGCCGATCACCCGCTTATGCAGTTCTCCGTCCAGATGCAGGGTCTTGTTCCGTTCGCTTTCGTTTAATTTTGCCACCGGGATACCGGTCCAACGGGAAATGATCCGCGCGATCTCTTCCTCCGTTACCTGCTCGTGTACCAGAGACAGGTCCTTCTCTTTTACCGCTGCTTCTTCGGCTTCCAGCTGTTTCTTTAAAGCCGGCAGTTTTCCGTAGCTTAATTCTGCCGCCTTCTCCAGATTTCCATCCTGCTGGGCCATCTGGATCTCACTGTTCATTGCTTCGATCTGCTCACGCAACGTAGAAAGTTTATCCACCGCAGCCTTTTCATTTTCCCACTGCACCTTGCGGTTTTCATATTCTGCCTTAAGCTCTGCCAGTTCCTTCTGAAGATCCTCCAGACGTTCCCGGCTCAAAGAGACTTCCTCTTTCTTCAGAGCAGTAACTTCGATTTCCATCTGCAGGGTCTTACGCCGCAGCTCATCCAGCTCGGTGGGCATGGAATCCAGCTCCGTCTTGATCAGGGCACAGGCTTCATCCACCAGGTCGATGGCTTTATCCGGCAGAAAACGGTCGGAAATATAACGATTGGAAAGCATCGCAGCGCTGACCAGGGCATTATCCATGATCTTCACGCCATGATATACTTCATACCGCTCTTTCAGACCACGCAAAATGGAGATGGTATCCTCCACGGTGGGTTCATCCACTAAAACCGGCTGGAACCGGCGTTCCAGTGCCGCATCTTTTTCAATGTACTGCCGATATTCATCCAACGTGGTCGCACCGATACAGTGCAGTTCCCCACGGGCCAGCATAGGCTTTAACATATTCCCCGCATCCAGGGCGCCGTCGGTTTTCCCCGCACCCACAATGGTATGCAGCTCATCGATGAACAGGATGATCTGGCCGTCGCTGTTCTTCACATCTTCCAGCACCGCTTTCAGACGTTCCTCAAATTCACCACGATACTTGGCACCTGCTACCAGTGCGCCCATATCCAGTGCAAACAGTTTTTTATCCTTAAGTCCCTGAGGCACATCTCCACGGACGATCCGTTGTGCAAGACCTTCCACCACCGCTGTCTTACCGACACCGGGTTCACCGATAAGAACCGGATTATTCTTGGTCTTTCTGGACAAAATGCGGATCACGTTACGGATCTCGTTATCACGTCCGATCACCGGATCCAGCTTCTGTTTTCTGGCTTTCTCTACCAGATCCTCTCCATATTTCTCCAGGGTATCATAAGTTGCTTCCGGATTGTCGGAGGTGACTCTCTGATTGCCTCGTACAGAAGAAAGTGCCTGCAGAAACCGCTCCTGGGTAATGCCGTATTCCCGGAACAGCTCCTTAATATCCCGGTCGGGGTGCTTAAGCATGCTCAGCACCAGATGCTCTACGGAGACATACTCATCCCCCATGCGCTTTGCTTCATCCTCTGCCAGGGTCAGCGCCTTGTTCAGCTCCTGGCTCATATATACCTGCCCTCCGGACACTTTGGGCATCTTACGAAGGACCTCTTCCGTCCGATTCAGGAAATGGGTGGTATCAATGCCCATCTTTTCCACCAGTTTCAGGATCAGACTGTCTTCCAGCTTTAATAAACTATAGAGCAGATGCACTTCTCCTACTGCCTGATGGCCGAATTCATAGGCGATCTTCTCGCAGCCGTTGACGGCCTGTATGGAATTCTGCGTAAATTTCGTAATATTCATAGACTCCTCCTTTCGAAGATCTTACGGACTTTTCTTTTCCGGACCCGCATTTCATCGGATCTTTCCCAGTCCGCATTCTATCGGATCTTCCAAAACAGTTCTTATTTCTTCCTCGTTCTATCTACATTCTACTCCGGTTGTTAGCACTGTC
>JAILDL010000193.1 GCA_024689465.1 Lachnospiraceae bacterium | reverse complement strand
GGCTGCCCGCGGCCTATATGATCGGAGATATAATCGAGTTTCCGGAGGAGCTGGAGCCCTATGTTTCCACACTCCTTGAGGGGGGCGAGATCCCTGCACTGGAGAACAATTTCATGACAGGATGGATGCTGTCGGTCTTTTGCCCCATTGAGCGGGATGCCAAGGCAACTCCCTGCTATGTGATCACGGAGGTTTCCCTGGAATACATGGCGGATTACATGAAAACCTTTTTGCTCAAGGTTATGCTGTTGCTGGCCGGTTTCTTTTTACTGATCCTGGCCTGCGGTATGTGGATCAGCGGGTTCTTCATGGTATATCCCATTAATACCATTGCCGAGTGTGTGGACGGGTTCGTGAAAGCGGGCGACGATCAGGCGGCACTGGATGAAAATGTGCGAAGACTCAGGAGCCTGGATATCCAGACCCAGGATGAGACAGAAAAACTCTATCATTCCCTTTGCACCATGGCGGCAGGTATGGCGGAGCAGCTCAGGGATATCCGACATTATACGGATTCCACGGCACAGATGCAGAACGGTCTGATCATTACCATGGCGGACATGGTGGAAAACCGGGACTCCGATACGGGAGCCCATATCCAGAAAACCGCAGCATATGTGCGGATCATCCTGGATGGTTTAAAACGCAAGGGGTACTACCTGGAAAAGCTGACGCCCAAATATATGGAAGACGTGGTAATGAGTGCGCCTCTTCATGATGTGGGCAAGATCAACATACCGGATGCGATCCTGAACAAACCCGGCAAGCTCACCGATGAAGAATACGAGATCATGAAGACCCATACCACCGTTGGCAGGATCATTATGGAAAAGGCCATCAGCACGGTGCGTGGGGAGAATTACCTGAAAGAAGCCCGCAACATGGCGGGTTATCATCATGAAAGGTGGGATGGCAAGGGATATCCCGAGGGGCTGCATGGAGAGGTGATCCCTCTTTCTGCCAGGGTCATGGCTGTTGCGGATGTGTTTGATGCCCTGACATCCCCCCGTGTATATAAACCGGCTTTTCCTCTTGAGAAAGCGCTGGAGATCATTTCGGACGGTTCCGGAACACAGTTTGATCCCAAATGTGTGGAAGCCTTTATGGATTCCCTGGCAGAAGTAAAACTGATCCTGATGAAGTATCAGGATATGTGACGGAGAGGACGGGGAGTATGAGAAGAAAGAATTGGCAACGGGCAGTGATCTTTGCTGCGGTGCTTTGCTTATCCGGGTTGTTAAAGGGAAAAGATTTTTCGGTCTATGCTGCGGAAACGGATGATACACTTGTGCCCGGATTGATACAGTCTGAAACAGAAGGGCAGATGCTTTATTCCGAAGAGACCGGTGGCGGTTATGCGGTGACCGGGCAGCTTTCCAACGTGGGCTATGCTGCCCAGTTGTATGATGCCTCCAACGGGCTTCCTACTTCAGATGCCAACTACGTATTGGGTGGAACCGACGGTTATATCTGGGTTGGCGGTTACAGCGGGATCATGCGCTATGACGGTTCTGCATTTGAACGCATGGATACCAGCAAGGGAATGACCAGCGGACGCTGTGTGTTTGAGGACAGCAAAGGCAGGATCTGGGTAGGGACCAACGACAATGGGGTCGTGGTGATGGACGGGCAGGATGTTATCCGTTACACCTACAAGGAGGGGATCCCTTCTTCTTCCATACGGTCCTTTGCAGAGGACCGTTACGGCAATATCTATGTGGGAACCACTGCCGGCCTGTGTTATATCAATGTCGGGGGAGAAGTCCATGCCATTGATGATGAGCGCACCAACAAGGAACGGATCTTAAAGCTGGAAGCCGACAGCAAGGGGCAGGTGTACGGACAAGGAAAGAGCGGTTGTATCTTTTCGGTATCCGGAAACCGGGTAGAACGCTATTTTACCAGCAAAGACCTGGGACTGGGGATGATCACAACTTTTGAGATGGATCCCGAAAAACCGGGCATGGCCTACTTCGGAACCGACGGAAAGGATATTTACTACGGCTTTTTCGGGGACCATTCCAGACGTATGAAACGTCTCAACGTGGCGCCCCTTGTAAATACCCACTGGCTAAGTTTTGACTGCGGAAGACTGTGGATCTCTTCCACCAGTATGGTGGGCTATCTGGACGAAAAGGAACGGTTCCAGATGGTGACCAATCTGCCTATGAACAGCGCCATTGAGATGACAACGGCAGATTATCAGGGAAATATCTGGGTGGCGTCCTCTACCCAGGGCGTGATGAAGATCGTTACCAGCAATTTCAAGAATCTTTTCCAGTATGCCGGCCTGGAGGAATGCGTGGTCAATGCATCCTGTTTCTACAACAATGTCCTGTATGTGGGTACGGACAAAGGGATCCGTTTGATCAACAGCAAGGATGTATCCGCCGAGAATCTTCTGACCCGTTATCTGGATGGTGTCCGGATCCGCTGCATCGTGGATGATAAGCGGGGAAATCTCTGGATCGGCACCTACAGTAAGAACCTGGGCCTGATCCGGTATAGGGCAGGGGGCGATATCACCTCCTTTACCACGGAAAACGGCATGCCCGGCAATGAGATCCGCTGCGTGGACGTGGGAAAAGACGGAAAGATCTACGTGGGCACCAATGCCGGCGTAGCGGTGATCCAAAACGAAGACGTGATCGATACCTATGGGCTGGAAGACGGGTTGAACAATACCGTGATCCTGTCGGTCCAGGTGGATCGGAACGATGTCATCTATGCCGGATCCGACGGCGACGGCATCTATGTCATCGAAAACGGGAAGATTTCCCATATCGGAAGGGATGACGGACTCACCAGTGATGTGATCATGCGGATCAAGTATGATGAAGACAGAGATCTGTACTGGCTGGTTACGTCCAATTCTCTGGAATATATGCGGGATGGTGTGATCTATCCCATTACATCCTTTCCCTTTAACAACAACTATGACCTGTATCCGGATGATAACGGTGATATCTGGATCTTATCCTCCTACGGCATCTTTGCCTTAAAAGCGTATGATCTGGAGACCGATCATGTCACTGATTACCGTCTGTATACCGTAGCAAACGGTTTGCCGGGCATTCCCACCTCCAATTCCTACAGCGCACTGGATGAGGACGGAAACCTGTATATTGCAGGCAGAACCGGTGTATACAGGGTCAATATCGATCATTTCTTTGCCCAGGCGGCACAGACAAAGATCGCGGTGAGCTCCATTTCCTGTGATGCACAGCCCATCCTGCCCGACGAAACGGGGACCTATACCATTCCGGCCGTGGACGGTCGTATCCAGATCAAAGCGGCAGTAATGGACTACACCCTGGTGAACCCTACGGTCCGTATGTATCTGGAGGGCAGCAAGGACGAAGGCATTACCGCCCAGATGAGCAGATTGGCGCCTTTGGAATATACCCGCCTTCCCTACGGAAAATATACGCTGCACATTCAGCTGATCGACGAGATCCGGAAGACGATCCTGCAGGAAGAAACCTATGCCATCGTCAAAAAGCCGCAGCTGCACGAACTGTTTGTGACTCGTGTGCTGGGCTTTGTGATCGCAGCACTGATCGTGGCACTCATCGCCTGGCGTATGATGGTGGCAAAACTCATTCGCAAGCAGTACGATGAGATCCGTCAGGCCAAGGAGGAGGCAGAGCGGGCCAATACCGCCAAATCCAGATTCCTGGCCAATATGTCCCATGAGATCCGAACGCCTATCAATACCATTATGGGTATGGATGAAATGCTGATGCGGGAGGATGCAACGGATGTTCCCCGGAATTACTTCCTGTCCGTGATCAATTATGCCATGGATATCAAGCTGGCATCGGACTCCCTCCTGGGTCTGATCAACGATCTGCTGGATATTTCCAAGATCGAATCCGGCAAGATGCATCTGGTGGAGCAGGAGTATGACACGGTGGAACTGTTCCGTTCCATCACCACCATGATCCGTGTGCGCAGTAGCGAAAAGGATCTGACCTTTAACGTAGATATCGATGAGAGTCTGCCCCAGCGACTTTATGGTGATGCCGGCAAGATCAAGCAGATCATTTTGAACTTATTGACCAATGCGGTCAAATATACAAAACTGGGCGGTTTTACCCTGCGGGTACTGGTGGAAGAGAAAACGACCCTGACCTGCAAACTGCGGATCTCCGTCAAGGATACGGGGATCGGTGTAAAACCCGAAGACCTGGATAAGCTCTTTACCGCGTATGAAAGACTGGATGAAGAGAAGAACAGCGGTATTCAGGGAACCGGTCTGGGACTGGATATTTCCAGACGCTTTGCGGAACTGTTAAACGGCTCCTTATGGTGCGAGAGTGTATACGGAGAAGGCTCTGAATTTATCCTGACACTGGAGCAGCGTATCGTGGAGCGAAAGCCCATCGGTGCCTTTACAGAGCAGGATGAGAAGATGGCCAGTGGTCCTTATATACCGCAATTTGTAGCGCCGGATGCAGAGATCCTGGTAGTGGACGACAACCCTATGAACCTGTCGGTCATCAAGGGTCTGTTAAAGGCGACCAAAATGTTTGTTACCACCGCAGAGAGCGGGGAAGAGTGTCTGGAAAAACTCAAGTACGGCTCCTTCAATGTGGTGCTTCTGGACCATATGATGCCCGGTATGGACGGCGTGGAAACCATGGCACGGATCCGGGAAAACTATCCGGATCTGCCTGTTTACGCCCTTACAGCAAACTCTACCGCAGGGGAAGACTTCTACTTGTCCAAGGGCTTTAACGGCTATCTGGCCAAGCCCATAGACAGTGTGACTCTGGAGAAGACCATTCTGAAGCATCTGCCCAAAGAGATCGTCATGACGACCATGGAGGAGATCCGGGAAGAGGATCTTTCCGAGATCCCCGAAAATATGAAATGGCTCTATGACATTGATTCGCTGAACGTGGAAGAGGGGATCAAGAATTCCGGCGGTATTTCCTCGTTCCTGTTTGCTGTGCAGCTGTTTTACGATACCATCGACAACACAGCGGAAGTGATCGAGAAGGCGTATGCAGAAAGTGAATACAAACTGTATACCATCAAGGTCCATGCCCTGAAGACCTCCGCCCGGATCGTAGGAGATAAGGATCTGGCGTCTCTGGCGGAAAAACTGGAGGATGCCGGTAATAAGGGAGACATTTCCTTTATCGAAAAAAATACCGGCCGTTTATTGGAGCAGTACCGAGCTTATAAGGAAAAGCTGGCCGCCATGCAGACTTCACCCGAAGAGGATGAGGGAAAGGAACCGATCCCGGAGGCGGAATTAAAGGATGCTTATGTGGCCTTAAAGGAAGTGATCCCGCAAATGGATTACGATGCAGTGGAAATGATCGTGGACCAGCTCCTTACCTATCGTCTGCCGGAGGGGGATAAGGAAAAGATCGAGAAGCTGGAGAAACTGCTGAAGGCCTTTGACTGGGACGGCATGGAAACGCTTATGCAGGAATTCTAAGGACAGGATTCTTTGAATAAACCCAAAACAGATCGTGCAGAAGGAACGCACGAAGGGAGGATGGTTTTATGGCAACTGGGAAAGTCATACTGATTGGAGAAAAGGAAACCTTTCTGGTGCGGGTGCTGAACAAGAAACTGCAAGATGCAGGGATTTCGCACACCTTTATCACCTGGGATGTAAACACTGTCAACCAGAACTGGGAGGGGACCAATCTGGTCACTCTGTATATGGATGAAGGCGCTTTACCGCCGGAGAATGTGCTGCACTTTCTCATGGACAAGATGGCAGAGGACAATGTGCAGATGATCCCCATCGGAGAGCGGGATGAAGTAAACTACATCTGCGATCATGTTCCGGGTGAACTGATCTATACCACTTTCATAAGACCGGTGGACAACGATGCCTTTGTAAAGACGGTGTCCGAGCATTTGCAGAAAGTGCAGGAAGGGGAATTTCGAAAGAGCATCCTGGTGGTGGACGATGATCCCAACTACCTGTCTCTGGTGCGGGAGTGGCTGAAAAACAGCTACAAGGTTTACATGGTCAATTCCGGTTTGCAGGCCATCAAGTGGCTGGGAAAGAACAAGGCGGATCTGATCCTTTTAGATCATGAAATGCCGGTTACCAGCGGACCGCAGGTACTGGAAATGCTTCGCAGCGACGAAGAGACCCGGCAGATCCCGGTGATGTTCCTGACGGGAAAAAGCGACAAGGAAAGCGTTATGGCAGTGGTCGCCTTAAAACCGGAAGGGTATTTCCTGAAAACTATCAGCAGAGAAGAACTGCTGGAAAAACTGAAAGAATTCTTTATCCTGCATTAGCGGGACCTTTTAGGATATTGCCGCAGACAGGCGGCAGGGGGTATCAATGATCGAGTTTCTCAGAGAGCACCAATTGAATATCATGCTGATCCTGTGCGGACTGACCGGTGGGATCGCCTATTTTGCCTGGCTGACCACTTCTATGTCCAAAAAAAGAAGGATCGCCCTGGTCCTGATGGAACTGGAAGCTTTTTTACTCCTGTTTTTTGACCGCTTTGCCTACATTTACCGGGGGGATGTGAGTAGACTCGGTTACTGGATGGTCCGGATCAGTAATTTTACCGTTTTCCTGATGAGTATCCTGGTCATTGCCTCCTTTAACCGGTATCTCAGGGATTTTCTTATGCATGAGGGCGGATTGATGGAGATCCCCAAACGCCTGAAGATCGTAGACATTCTGGTGAGCTGCGGTGTGTGCCTTCTGATCCTGTCCAGATTTTTCAATTTCTATTACACCTTTGATGAGACCAATCATTACATTCGCTCCAGATGGTTTCTCTTAAGTTATCTGTGTCCCTTAGGATCCCTTTTGCTGCAGCTCTCGGTGATCGTGCAGTACCGGAAACGGCTTAGCGTCCGGATGCGTACCGGTCTTCTGCTCTTTTCCTCGATCCCCATCCTGGCCACCATCGCCCAGGTCTTTATGTATGGTCTTTCCCTGACCAACATGACCATTGTGGCCATGTGCGTTTTGCTGTATGTATTTGCCCTGGTGGAAATGAATCATACCCTGGAGCGTGTACACCGGCAGGAACTGGAATACCTGGAAGAAAAGCAGAAGAGTATGAGCCGTCTCTTTGAGCAGACCGCAACGGCCCTGGCCAGTGCCATTGATGCCGGGAAAACCCATGTAAACGGTCATTCCGCTCGAGTGGCGGAGTACGCCAGACAGATCGCCCGGCTGGCCGGAAAAAGCGAAGCTGACTGCGAGCGGGTCTATTTTGCAGCCCTTCTGCATGATGTGGGAAAGATCGGCGTCCCCGATGCCATTGTGGAAAAGGACATTGAGCGTACGCAGGAAGAACAGGCCCTATATGAGAATCATGCCCTGGAGGGAGCAAAGATCCTTTCTGCGATCACGGAATATTCCTACCTGAGTATCGGTGCGCACTATCATCATGAACGTTATGACGGCCTTGGATATCCGGAACGATTAAAGGGAAACGCTATCCCGGAGATCGCCCGGATCATTGCCGTTGCCGATGGATACGATGTAATGACCAGTGCCAATGCCTACAGAGGCCCTCTTCCCCAGTCCCGTGTACGGGAGGAGTTTGTCAAGGAAGCGGGTCTTAAGTTCGATCCTGCTTTTTCCAAGATCATGCTGCAGATGATCGATTCCGATCCCAATTACCGGATGAAGGATACGGGAGAAGGAACCGAGAGTCAGTGGAAGAACGAGCTGGTCTGCAAGGAATATCGGAGCGAGATCTCTGCAGGATTTCCGGTTTCCGAAAATGTCACCCGTATGCACATTCTGGTCCGTCCTCTGGATACACAGCCGGGAGCCTTTTCCATGCCTGCTTTGATCCTGTTTGATTCTCTGGATGCCAGAGTGCACACCACCGAGCAGATGATCCGTGAAAACGGGTATACGGAATACGGTGAGCTGTGGTTTGACGGACACAGTATCTGCACCAGAGCCAGAGAACTGAAGGTTGAGATGTCGGAAAACCAGGATGCGGGAAAATCCCGTCACCGTATGGTCATCGACCGCACCGGCGGCGGCACCCTGTACGAGCTGGAGATCGGAAAGTATAAGGATCATGTGCGGATCCGGATCCATGGAGGCCCCAGGGATATTGAGGCCGTGGCGGCCCTGCCGGATACGACACGCTATACCTTTATCGGCCTGACCGGAGAAAATTGTCATCTCCTGGATATTTCCACCGAGGATGCCGGTATCACCCTGAAGGAAGGAGATATTCCCCGTATCGCGGAGGAGATCATCTATACCGGACGGATGGAATCTGACCTTAAGAACGTACAGATCGACGGCAAACGCAGTGCCTACACGGAAGCAGTAGAAGTATATGATGCCATGTGCATTGAATTCCATACCATGAGTCTTCCTACGGCAGAACTGGTCTGGCATTGTCCTTATCTGGTACTGTTTTACTCTGACAACGGAAAACTGGATGGTCCCAATTATCAGGAATATGTGCTCATCCGTCTGGACGGCGAGATCGAAGAAGCAGATGAACAGACGGAAAACAAGATGCTGGTGACCAAAAACGATTCCTTTGAGAGCTGGGATACCTGGAAGAGCATGAACCGTCGGGGCATGGAATGCTCCGTAACCTTCCGTAAAAAGGGAAATAAGGTTACCGTTACCACGGAAAATGCCGGTATTTCCATTAAAAATACCACCACTTTGACAAGCCAGCCGAAAGAAGTGTATGTGGCCCTTACCGGAGATCGGTGTGCACTGACAGATATTCGGATCCTGTGACGATTCTGTGAATGGACAGCTTGCAGGAAAAATCCGAAAAGCTCACCGGCTATGCCGCTGTGATCCGTGGAGATCTGGATAATTTCACTTTACAGTAACTTTCAATTGTCAATTGACAGGCGAGTATTTACAGTGGTAAAGTAATCACAACTTCATTATGGTAAACCGTTGAAGCGGAGATAACGGCTATGATGCCTTTACAGAGAACCTGAGGTTGCTGAGAATCAGGTAAGAAACAAGTAGTCAAATGGACCGCTGAGGGCGCAGTCAAAGGAGAGATCCGAGTATTCTGCGACGTATGGGCAGACGTCATTTGCCGGGGATATGCAGGTATCCCGCTAAGCGCACGGGTCATACCGTGAACACAAGGTGGCACCGCGGATAAAGTCTTTATTCGTCCTTGACAGAGAAATCTCTGTCAAGGACGTTTTTTTATGTCTACAAGGAGGCACAACATGGAGATCAGGCCCAGTCTGGAAGAAGTAAAACAGTTCGCAAAAGAGGGATGCTACAAGGTCGTCCCGGTCAGCTGCGAGATCCTGTCGGATTTTATCACGCCCATCGAGGCCATGCGGATCTTAAAGAACGTATCCACCCATTGTTATATGCTGGAGTCCGCTGTAGCCAACGAGACCTGGGGACGCTATACCTTTCTGGGATACGACCCCAAGTTAAACATCACCTGTCTGGATGGGAACATGCAGGTGGATGATCTGCAGATCCGGACCGACGATCCGTCCGGGGTGCTGCGTCAGATCCTGGAAAAATACAAAAGCCCCAGACTCTCGTGGCTCCCTTCCTTTACCGGAGGCCTGGTGGGGTATTTCTCCTATGATTATCTGGGCTACAGCGAGCCTACGGTCCGAAAAAAGGTGGAGGATACGGAAGCCTTTCAGGATGTGGACCTGATGCTGTTTGATAAGGTGATCTGCTTCGATCATCTGAAGCAGAAGATCATCCTCATCGCAAACATGTTCCTGGAGGATCCGGAAACCGGCTATAACAAGGCTGTTCTGGAATTAAAG
Organism: Lachnospiraceae bacterium; assembly: GCA_024689465.1. Classification (GTDB taxonomy): domain Bacteria; phylum Bacillota; class Clostridia; order Lachnospirales; family Lachnospiraceae; genus JAILDL01. Next base: position 7,040 of record JAILDL010000193.1, on the reverse strand, counting down.
CAGATGGTGGCTCTCCTGAAAACAGGGGAAAAGAAACAGGAACCATCCGGAAAGCTTCTGGGAGATGTAACGCCTCTGTTTGACAAAGAACGGTACTGTGCCATGGTGGAAAAAGCCAAGGGCCATATCCGGGAAGGGGATATCTTCCAAATCGTCTTATCCAACCGGCTTTCTGCACCTTATGAAGGAAGTTTGCTGGATACCTACCGGAACCTGCGGACCATGAATCCCTCCCCTTATATGTTCTATTTTTCCGGGACGGATGTGGAAGTGGCGGGAGCTTCTCCCGAAACCCTGGTCAAGCTGGAGGACGGCGTGCTGCATACCTTTCCTCTGGCGGGAACAAGGCCCAGAGGAAAAAACGAGGAAGAAGATAAGGCCCTGGAAGCGGAACTCCTTGCGGATGAAAAGGAACTGGCGGAGCACAACATGCTGGTGGATCTGGGACGAAACGACCTGGGAAAGATCAGCCGCTTCGGAACGGTGGAAGTGGAAAAGCTCCACTCCATCGAACGTTACTCCCATGTAATGCACATCGGTTCCACCGTGCGGGGACAGATCCGGGACGATAAGGATGCCCTGGATGCCATTGCAGCAGTGCTGCCTGCGGGAACCTTATCCGGAGCCCCTAAGATCCGAGCCTGCCAGCTCATCGCAGATCTGGAAAACAACAAGCGGGGCATTTACGGAGGAGCCATCGGTTACATCGATTTTACCGGTAACATGGATACCTGTATTGCCATTCGCATCGCCTACAAGAAAAACGGCAAGGTCTTTGTCCGCAGCGGTGCCGGGATCGTAGCGGATTCCGTACCGGAAAAGGAATATGAGGAATGCCTGAACAAGGCAAAGGCCTGCCTGAAAGCACTGGAAACGAGGGAGGATACCGATGATCTTACTCATTGATAATTACGACAGCTTTTCCTATAACCTCTACCAGCTGATCGGGGAGATCGATCCGGACATCCGGGTGATCCGCAACAATGAAAAGAGTGTGGAGGAGATCCTGGTCATGGCACCGGACCGGATCATTTTATCCCCCGGCCCCGGAAGACCGGAGGATGCCGGCATCATCATCGATGTGGTCAAAAAGCTGGGGGAGAAGATCCCCATCCTGGGCGTCTGCCTGGGACATCAGGCCATCTGCGCGGCCTACGGCGCCACAGTGACCTATGCGAAGCAGCTGATGCACGGCAAGCAGTCGGTGGCAAAGCTGGAGCAGACCTGCCCGCTGTTTCAGGGCTTACCGGAAGAGACTACCGTTGCCCGCTACCATTCCCTGGCAGCAGATCCGGATACCATCCCGGAGGAGCTTCAGGTAACGGCTGTAACACAGGACGGAGAAGTCATGGCGGTACAGCACAGAGATTATCCCGTGTACGGCCTGCAGTTTCATCCGGAATCCATCATGACTCCCCTGGGGAAGGAAATGCTGCGGAATTTCCTTGGGAAAGCCTGAAAAGAACCAAAACAAGCTGAGAAGCAGCAAAATACAGAAGGAGAACATACCATGATCAAAGAAGCAATCGTTAAAATCGTAAACAAAGGAGACCTGACCTACGACGAAGCCTATACCGTCATGAATGAGATCATGAGCGGTGAGACCAGCCCTACCCAGAATGCAGCCTTCCTGGCAGCCTTATCCACCAAAAGCGCCAAGGCGGAAACCACCGATGAGATCGCCGGCTGTGCAGCGGCCATGCGGGATCATGCCATGAAGGTGACCACGGATCTGGATGTATTTGAGATCGTGGGAACCGGCGGAGACAATGCACACAGCTTTAACATCTCCACCACCTCTGCCCTGGTTGCGGCAGCCGGCGGCATGAAGGTGGCAAAGCACGGAAACCGTGCCGCCTCTTCTCTGTGCGGAACCGCTGACTGTCTGGAAGCGTTGGGTGTAAACATTCAGCAGGATCCGGAAAAGGCAGTGGAACTGTTAAAGGAAGTGGGCATGTGCTTCTTCTTTGCACAGAAATACCACACTTCCATGAAGTATGTGGGTGCTATCCGCAAGGAGCTGGGTTTCCGCACCGTGTTCAATATCTTAGGGCCGCTGACAAATCCGGCCAGCCCCAAAATGTACCTGCTGGGTGTATACGATGAATATCTGGTGGAGCCCATCGCACAGGTTCTCATCAATTTAGGGGTAAAGCGTGGTATGGTAGTATACGGACAGGACAAGCTGGATGAGATCTCCTTAAGTTCCCCCACCACCATCTGCGAGTTTAAGGACGGATGGTTCCGTTCCCACGTGATAAATCCTGAGGAATTTGGCTTTGAGCGTTGCTCTAAGGAAGACTTAAAGGGCGGAACCCCGGAAGAAAATGCAGCGATCACCCGTGCAATCCTTAGCGGAGAAAAGGGTCATAAGCGCAATGCGGTTTTATTAAATGCAGGCGCAGCCCTGTATATCGGCGGAAAGGCCGAGAGCATGCAGGAAGGCGTGCAACTGGCGGCAGAGCTCATCGACAGCGGAAAAGCCCTGGCAACACTGGAGAAATTCATCGAAGTAAGTAACCGCTAGGAGAGCTCCATGAACATTCTGGATGAACTGGCATTGCATGCCAAAGAACGTGTAAGCATAGCGAAAGAACGTATATCCGAGGAGACAGTGAAGCAGCAGGCATACGCTCTTCCCAAAGGGGATTTTTCCTTTGAGAAGGCACTGAAAAAAGAGGGATTGTCCTTTATCTGCGAATGCAAGAAGGCATCCCCTTCCAAAGGGCTGATCGCAGCGGATTTTCCCTACCTGGATATTGCAAAGGCGTATGAGGCGGCAGGGGCAGATTGCATCTCGGTGCTGACGGAGCCCAAGTGGTTCCTGGGAGCAGATGCCTATTTAAAGGAGATTGCGGAAGCCGTTTCCATTCCCTGCCTTCGAAAGGACTTTACGGTAGACCCTTATATGATCTACGAAGCCAAAGTGCTGGGGGCCGGTGCGGTACTGCTGATCTGTGCCATCCTGACGCCAAAGCAGATCCGGGAGTACCTTCAGATCGCAGACAGCCTGGGGCTCTCTGCCCTGGTGGAAGCCCACGATGCGGAAGAAGTACAGATTGCGCTGGATGCAGGTGCCCGGATCATCGGCGTCAATAACCGGAACCTGAAGGATTTTACGGTCAATACCGACAATGCCGCATCCCTGCGCAGACTGATCCCTGAAGATGTTCTCTTTGTATCGGAAAGCGGCGTAAAGTCACCGGAGGATGTAAGAAAGATCCGGGAAATGGGTGCAGATGCAGCCCTGATCGGCGAAGCCCTCATGCGGGCGGAGGATAAAAAGAAGAGGCTTCAAAGCTTTCGGGAAAGTGAGTAATATGACCAAGATCAAATGTTGCGGTATGATGCGTATGGAAGACATCACTGCCGCTAATGCCTTGAAGCCCGACTATGTGGGCTATATCCTGGCCCCCGGGAGAAAACGGACCATCACCCATTACCGGGCGGCCTCCTTTACAGGGGCGCTGGATCCCGGGATCATTCCCGTGGGCGTGTTTGTGGACGAGGAGCCGCAGATCGTGGCAGGGCTGTTAAATACCGGTGTGATCCGGATCGCCCAGCTCCACGGAAACGAGGATGAAGCCTATATCCGGGAGCTGCGCACCATGACCAAGGAGCCCATATGGAAGGCCTTCCGCATCCAAAGTGCGGAGGATGTACAAAGGGCTCAGGACTCTTCTGCGGACATGGTGCTGTTAGACTCCGGGACCGGAAGCGGAAGAGCCTTTAACTGGGACCTGCTCCAAGGCTTTGAGCGGGCCTATATGCTGGCCGGCGGACTGGATCCGGAAAATATAGAGGATGCAATAAACAGCCTGCAGCCCTACGGAGTGGATGTAAGCTCCGGGATCGAAACCGAGGGGCAAAAGGATGCAGCCAAAATGACGGCCTTTCTAAAGGCTGTACGAGGAGAATGATAACCGCCCGGCTTTTGCGGGCAGAAAGGGATACAACATGACAAATCCAAGCGGACGTTTTGGGATCCACGGCGGACAGTATATACCGGAAACCTTGATGAATGCCGTGATCGAGCTGGAAGAAGCCTATAACAAGTATAAGAACGATCCGGAATTTCAGCGGGAACTTTCCGAGCTCTTAAACGAATATGCAGGCCGTCCCTCCAGACTCTACTATGCGGAGAAGATGACGAAGGATCTGGGAGGCGCAAAGATCTACTTAAAGCGGGAAGACTTAAACCATACCGGTGCCCACAAGATCAACAACGTATTGGGACAGGCCCTCCTGGCAAAGAAGATGGGAAAGACCCGCCTCATCGCGGAAACCGGCGCAGGCCAGCACGGTGTGGCAACGGCTACGGCAGCAGCCCTCATGGGCATGGAATGCGTGGTCTTTATGGGCGAAGAGGATACCATCCGACAGGCCCTGAACGTATATAGGATGCGTCTTCTGGGAGCAGAGGTGGTAGCGGTAAAGACCGGTACCAGAACCCTGAAGGATGCAGTTTCCGAAGCCATGCGGGAGTGGACCAGCCGGATCGATGATACCCACTATTGTCTGGGATCCGCTATGGGCCCTCATCCCTTCCCGACCATCGTAAGAGATTTTCAGGCAGTGATCTCCAAGGAGATCAAAGAGCAGATCCTGGAAAAGGAAGGAAGACTGCCGGATGCAGTCCTGGCCTGTGTAGGCGGCGGCTCCAATGCCATCGGAAGTTTTTATCATTTCATTGAAGACAAAGAGGTAGCCCTGATCGGCTGCGAGGCAGCGGGACGGGGAATCGATACCTTTGAGACAGCAGCGACGATCGCCACCGGACGCCTGGGCATTTTCCACGGCATGAAGTCCTATTTTTGCCAGGACGAATGCGGACAGATCGCACCGGTGTACTCCATTTCCGCAGGACTGGATTATCCCGGTGTGGGACCGGAGCATGCTCATTTACATGACATCGGTCGTGCCCAGTATGTACCCGTCACCGATGACGAAGCGGTAAACGCCTTTGAATATCTGGCAAGGACGGAAGGGATCATCCCGGCCATCGAGTCTGCCCATGCGGTAGCCCATGCCATGAAGATCGCACCCTCCATGGATAAGGACAAAATCCTGGTGATCACCTTATCCGGAAGAGGAGATAAGGATTGTGCGGCCATCGCCCGCTACAGAGGGGAGGACATCCATGAGTAATATCCGGAAAGCCTTTGCAAACGGCAAAGCATTCATTGCCTTTATCACCTGCGGAGATCCCGACCTTGCGACCACAAAGGAAGCGGTAAAAGCAGCGGTGAAAGGTGGCGCAGATCTCATCGAGCTGGGGATTCCCTTTTCGGATCCCACAGCAGAAGGACCTGTGATCCAGGGAGCAAACCTCCGGGCCCTGGAGGGCGGTGTCAGCACCCCGAAGATCTTTGACTTTGTACGGGAGCTTCGACAGGAAGTCACCGTTCCAATGGTGTTCATGACCTATGCCAACGTGGTCTACTCCTACGGCGCAGAGAAGTTCATCTCTACCTGTCAGGAGATCGGCATCGACGGTCTGATCCTGCCGGATCTGCCCTATGAGGAGAAGGAAGAGTTTCTGCCTCTGTGCCATCAGTATGGCGTGGATCTGATCTCACTGATCGCACCTACATCCGCAGGCCGGATCGCCATGATCAGTAAGGACGCCGAAGGCTTTATCTACGTGGTATCGTCTCTGGGCGTTACGGGAACCAGAAGCGAGATCACCACAGACCTTGCTTCCATCGTCAAGGTGATCCGGGAAAACACGGATGTTCCCTGCGCCATCGGCTTCGGCATTTCCACACCGGAGCAGGCAAAGAAGATGGCGGATGTATCCGACGGTGCCATCGTGGGCAGTGCCATCATCAAGCTGCTGGAGAAGTACGGAAAGGATGCGCCAACCCATATTTACGAGTATGTAAAGAGCATGAAGGATGCCCTTCGCTGAGAACGGAGCTCACAAAGCCCGGCAGGATGCTGCCGGGTTTTTCTTTTGGTCGAAAGACCGGGGGCGGTCCCTTCCCGGTAAGGAATCTTGCGGAAAAGGGTTCGATCAGACTCCGGGGGAAGCACAACTCCTTTGGGGACCACACAATTTGCGATGCGTCTTTAGCGGAAACGAGATCCACGGCTTACGAAGCCTTAAGAGAAACAGCTGTCCGGAGAGACGGTGTCCTTTACCGGCTCGCCAGCTGTTTCGAATTAGAGCGCAGTTAGCCGTTAGCTCGTTGGAGTCGTTGCATCGGTGTGGGACACAAGGAGATGGGATTCCCCCGGGGCGGAACGAATTGTTTCCGGGGACGAAAAGGCCGGGAAGGGACCGCCCTCCGTCGCCCCTTGCAACGGAGAAATATTTGTGCCTACAATAGGGTAGTGTGTGTAGTGCCCGGGCACGGGCAGAAAGGGGTTAACTATGTTACGAGAAGTCAGAACGGAAAACGGTGTGGTCCGCGGACTGCCTGCGGCAGATCCCCGGATCACTTCTTTTAAGGGGATTCCCTTTGCGGCGCCTCCGATTGGGAAGAACCGCTGGAGAGCTCCCCAGCCGGCCGAAAACTGGGAAGGTGTGCGCAACTGCTTTGAATGGGCACCCATTGCCATGCAGGATACGCCGGGACTGGGAACGGATATTTACTGCCGGGAATGGCATGTGGATCCTCAGATCGCCATTGATGAGGACTGCCTTTACTTAAATGTGTGGACGCCTGCAAAGAAGGCAGATGAGAAACTGCCGGTTCTGGTGTGGTATTTTGGCGGCGCTCTGCAGTGGGGCTATCCCAGCGAGATGGAATTTGACGGAGAGCGCCTGGCAAGACGGGGCATCATCGTGGTATCCGTGAATTACCGTCTGGGCGCTTTTGGTTTTCTGACCAGTCCGGAGATCGTAAAGGAAGCACCGGATGCACCGGCGAACTTCGGCCATCTGGACCAGAAGGCCGGCCTGATGTGGGTGGTACGGAACATCGCTGCTTTTGGCGGAGATCCGGAGAATATTACCATCGCAGGACAGTCGGCAGGAGGCGGTAGTACGTTGGCCCAGCTGACCCACGAACCCAACTTCCCCCATATAATGAAGG
>JAILDL010000156.1 GCA_024689465.1 Lachnospiraceae bacterium | reverse complement strand
CCATTCCAAAAAGGAGAAAACCATGGCAAGACCTGCAAGAGAAGAAATCACAAAGAAAGTCATTGAACTGATCCATATGTTTGTTCCCGAGTTGGAACACGCAGAGCTATCGGAAGAATCCAAGATCAATACAGACGCCAGTGTGGATTCCATGAGTCTGATCCTGGTGATCACCAAGGCAGAATCTACCTTTGATGTAAAGATCCCCAAAGAAAAATGGGATGTGATCACAACCCTGGGTGAGCTGGTAGATGCCATCGAGGAGAATCTTCCCCAATGAGCAGCGCGCCCATCGTTCTCACAAAACAGCTGAAGATACGAAGCGAACATGTAAACTGTTTCCGGAAACTGCGCACCTCCACTCTCCTGCGCTTTTTGCAGGAAATGTCCATCGCTCATACGGAAGAGTTGGGCATGGGACGTGATAAAACCCTGGACAAAGGTCTCCTCTGGGTGATCACAAGGCAGAATCTGTCCATCACCCGCATGCCGGAATATGACGAGACCATTACCCTGCGCAGCTACCCCGGAGAAATGATGCATCTCTTCTTTCCCCGCTACTATGAAATCCTCTCCGGGAACGAAGTGATCATCACCGCACAGGCTCTGTGGATGCTCATTGATGAAAAAACCAGAAGCTTTGTCTTTCCGGAGGAATACGGGATCTTTATACCCGGTGATCCGAAGCATACCGAAGAGATTGACCGGATCCCCCTGCGTTTTCCGGAGCAGGTAAGCGGCCTGACCGAAAGTTCCTACAAGACCCGGTTCTCTCAGGTGGATATCAACGGGCACGTAAACAATGCCTGCTATTTTGACATGATCGAAGACCTGATGCCTCCGGAAAAATGCAATATCACCGCTTCTCTTTCCATCAAGGCCGAATACGGGAACGAAATAAGGCCCGGCGAGATCGTAACCATCCGCAGCGGCTATGAAGCTTCTTCCCTGTTCTTTGAAGGGATCGGCTCCAAACCCAAATTCCGGATCAAACTGGACGATTGAGCTTCCCCCGGTTTCTTTCAAACCGTATCTGCATATCCTGCAACAAAAATAAAAGGGATGCTCCCGGCAAGTGGGATCATCCCTTTCTTTCACTTTAACGAAATCGACTTATAAGGTAAATCGCTTATTCGATGGCCAGTTTTCCGTACAGCTTTTTCTTAGCATCCTCTGCCGTTGCAAAAGGTCCGGGGATCACAACAGATCCGCGGTGATCTCCCAGCAGGTCCACATCAAAGGTGATGGGTGTACCGTCCGGGTTTTCAAAATTCTGCTGGGGCTCGAAGGCTTTCCCAAGGGTCTCGGTAGAGATCATATCCACTTTGAAAGAGCCCAGTACATCATAGATATTGGTATCCAGGAAATAGCTTCCATCTTTTTGGGTCACATCTACGTATACACTGTCGGAAGCATCGGTAAATGCATTCCTTTCCCGATTCCAACCTGTAGCACCCTTAAAGTAGGCATTTCCGTCGATCCATACCGGCAGATGGCCAAAGTGCGGTGCTTCGTGCTTGCGCATATTGGGATAGGTCTCCTCCATATCAAACTGGGCGATCCATTCCTCAAAGGTAGGGTATTCGTCAAAGCAATAGGTTCCCACCTTGCGGTTTTCCACATACTTCTCATCCGGCGCAGAGTCGCTTAAAAGCACCAGGTCCTCCGAAGGCCACTTCTGAATAAAGATATTGTTATAAATCCGGTCATCTCCGTGCAGGATGGTCATAAAGCCCATGACCTCCGTGCGGTGTGGCATGTGATACGGCGTATATCTCCAGGTGGTACCGTCTCCCACAAAGGTAAAGGATCCCGCGCACAGGTTGTGGACCATTGCTACACCCTGTGTGGCAATACGAAGGGAGACATCCGACAGGAGCACGTTGTTATCGATCAGCGTAGGTCCGTGGCTTACTTCCACGAAAATATCCTGGCAGGTCATACCGCCGGAAAGCTGCTTTGCAAACGAAGGCCGTTCGTTGTCATGCAGCAGATTCTGGGTGATCCTCGTCCCCTGCGCTTCCCAGTCGCACCAGATCCCCATGGTACAATGATGAATGTGATTGCGTCGCATGATCACATCAATGGCTGCATGCATCTTGATCCCGGCGATCTCAGCACCACCCAGCTCCATCATGTTGTTGATGTGATGGATGTGGTTATCCTCGATGATGCTGAACACACCGCCCATACGGCCGATGATTCCGCCCTGCTCACAGTGATGGATGTTGTTCCGGCGGATGATATGTCCACCAATGTTCTCTTTCAGCCAGCCGTAGAACTGTCCGCGGCAAACCGAATCACGCTCCATCTGGGTAGGGCTCTTTACATGCTGTGTGGTATAAAAATTGCTGTTTTCCGGATCATAGTAGCGGCCCACACAGATACCCGCACACTTGCTTCCCCATATCTCGCAGTCTTCAATGATCCAGCCTTTGCTCCAATGTGGGCTGATCATACCGTCCTGATAAGCCGCAGGAGGTGCCCAGGTAGTAGCCGCCTTATTGATATTAAAGCCGCTGACAGTCAGAAAGCCTACGCCCTCTTTTTCCGGCATGAAGCATTCCCGTCTGACGGTGATCTCCACCTTTTCCCGGTTCGGATCTGCTCCACCGAAATTAGCATAAAAAACAGTTTCATCGCTGTCCTTATCCTGGGTTGCAAACCATTTTCTCCTGGATGCTTCCGGATTCCAGGAACATTCATAAACCTTTGCTTCCAGACACTCTTCTATGCTCAGTGCTTCAAAGAGTGCCTGGTCATTTAACCATACGCAACCGGTATGCTTGTTGGGAGCAGCAAAATACCAGTCACCGTAAACAAGGGTGGTATAAGGATTATAGGTTCCAAAGATTCCGTTCTTTACCCGGGCAGTCCACACATCTCCCTGATAATTGGTCCAGCCCTTCACTACTTCCGCACCGGTGATCACTGCGCCAAGAGGTTCCGTGCTCTTATAGGTGATCCGCGCTTTTTCCGTTCCTGCATGAACCGGATTGACATACTCCCGGTAGGTTCCGGGCGCAACCAGTACTTCATCTCCCGGCATGGCGATCGTTGCCGCCTGGTTTATCCGTCTGAAAGGTAATTCCTTTGTTCCGTTGCCGTCATGGACAGCATTGGCATCTACATAAATAATCATATGTTCCCTTTCCGGCTCAGCCCTTCACAGCGCCTGCCATCATACCTTTTACCAGCTTATCCTGGAAAATGATAAACAAAATGATCATGGGCAGAACCGATAAGGTCAGTACTGCCATATTAATGGGAATGTTCATGGAATGCTCTCCCTTAAACTGTCCCAGTGCAAGGGGAAGCGTCTTCTTCTCCGGTGTGATCAGGAAGGTGTTGGCAAAGGCAAATTCATTCCACATGGCAACACCGTTGTAGATCGCCAGAGTGGATAATCCTGATTTGGAAAGCGGCAGGATCATCCGGAAAAAATTCTGGAAACGGTTACAGCCGTCAATTTCCGCGGATTCTTCGATCTCCTTGGGGATCGTCTTCATAAAGGCCGTCAGGATAAACACCGACATCGGCAACGCAAAGGCCACATAGGGACCGATCAGGGACCCAAGTGTATCATATAAGCCCACATTGGTGACCAGTTTAAACGTGGGGATAAGGGTAACATGCATAGGTACGGACATCATGGCCACAATGGTTGCATAAATAAAAGGGTTTAGCTTAAAACTCATCCTGGCCAGCGGATAGGCCGCAAAAGAGGAAATGATCAGCATCAGCACCAATGATACTGCCACAACATATACGCTTCGCATAAAGAAGCCAAAGAAGCCATGGGTCACCACTTCCACATAATTCTCAAAATACCAGGGATCCGGCAGATGGAATACACCCTGCTGCAGCATGTCAAACTGCTTCCGGAAGGAATTCATGATCATGAAGAAAAAAGGCGTGAGGGTCAGCACCAGCTGTACCAGTGCGAAGAAAATGGCAAAACCCCAGGCGATCCCCGACCGGATCTTTGACATACGGTATTCATCTGCTTTTTCTTTTTCTTTCGTATGATTCATTTTATCCCTCTCCGCCGTATTATTCAAAGTCATTTCCGCCATATCAATAATCCTCCTTCACCTTAAATACTTTGGTAAAGAAGAGCGCGATCGCCGTGATCAAAATGAACATGCCGGCCGCTACCGTAGAGCCGTATCCCATATTGAACTGCTGGAAGGAAAGCTTGTACATGTAGGTTGCCATAAGTTCCGTACTCCCTGCAGGTCCGCCCTGGGTCATGTTCCAGATCATATCGAAATACTTCAGCGATCCGATGAGCGACATGGTACAGGCCGTCTTGAAGATCGGTCCCAGAAGAGGAATGGCAATATGGCGTAAATACTGCCCTCTCGTTGCTCCGTCGATGATCGCCGCTTCATAGATCGTGGTATCAATATTGCCGTAACCGGCAATAAAGTAAACCATATAAAAGGGAGTAAACTGCCAGGCCATGACACCGATGATGGTGTACAGAGCATTGGGCGCTGTTCCCAAAAGGTCGATGGTCGTTCGCTTTCCCTGAATAATGGTCGCCAGCGAAGAAATGAGTCCGCCGTTGGTTGCAAGGGCATAGACAAACAAAAATGCAATGGCAACCGAACTCATAAGGTAGGGCAAAAACCAGATGATCTTAAAAATATTGAATTTCTTGCCTCCGGCATCCAGAAAGGTAGCCAGAAGCATACCAATGGGAATCTGAAGCAAAATGGAAAAAACCATTACGATCAGATTGTGTTGAAAGGATTCCCAGAACATCTCATCATGGATGAGCGTTTTCCAGTTTTCAAGACCGATAAATACACGGTCCGTCGAAATACCATTCCATTTAAATCCGCTGATCACAAACGTATCGATGACAGGATATACGATAAAAATTGCGATCAAAATAAGTGCCGGAAGCAAAAATACAGTGGCTGCCTGTGCAGTGCTCCTGGCTTTTGCCTGCGCAAGTCCCCTACTTGCGCCCCGGCCCATGTTGCTGTCTGTCTTCATACAGCTCCTCCTGTTTATGACTGAACAAACTGCCCGCAGGAAAGGATCTCCCGCGGGCAGCTGTTTTTATATCCAGCCGCAGCTTGGATTTTGGGATTTACTGTTCTGCAATCGCCTTCTGCATTGCTGCATCATGCTCCTGTCCGATCTCCAGAGGAGTCTTTTCCAGACCAAAGAGTTCGGTCATGCAGTTCTTATGCACTTCGGTTACAGATGCGGGCAGATACTGGTCATACCACAGCTGTACATTGGATGCGCCAAAGAATACGTCTGCAACATACTTGTCGTTAGGATCATCAACGGTCTCAGCACCGTAACCTACGATGGAAGGGATCGCACCGACTGCAACCTGCATATCGTTATAAGTTGCATCGTTGTAATACTGGGTTGCCAGAACATAACAAGCATCCAGCTTTGTCTGATCCACGGATCCGTCTGCATTAAAGCAGTTGAAGGAGAAGCCGTTACCAATTGCGGTACCGATCTCAACGTCCTGAGGAACGCCCTTAGCCTTTGCTTCTGTGTCTTCAGGGAAACGGAAGATACCGATGTTCTCGGTGTACCACTCTTCATTATCGGCCTTCATTCCGGAAGACTGCCAGGAACCGTGCAGCATCATTGCTGCGGAGCCGTCATACATAAGGGCTCTATCCTGGTTATCATCAGCAGTCAGGGAGTTAACACCATCGGGGAAGTAACCCTTCTTTACCCAATCCTGGATCTTTTCGGAAGCAAAAATGAAAGCTTCGCTGGTGAAGGTACCGCCGTTTTCCTGGGTGTAAGCTGCATCGAATTCAGCGTTGCCGGAATGACGGGCTACCAGATACATAAAGTACATGGAGCCGGTCCACTTGGAAGCGTTTGCCAGTGCGAAAGGAATGTAGCCGGCTTCCTTCAGGGTTGCACAAACTGCATCCAGCTCATCCAGTGTCTCAGGAACTTCGAGCCCAAGTTCTGCGAAGATAGTCTTGTTGTAGTAAATATCACATCCGGAAAGTCCACCGAAAGGAATGGCAAGAAGCTTTCCGTCAAAAGAGGACTGTGCGATCGCAGCTTCAATGAATTCAGGATGATCGTACTTTGCGTACATATCTGTGATATCATTGGCAAAACCGGACTTGTAGTACTCAGCCATCGGGCCGCCGCCCCAGTGCATGTACATATCAGGAGCCTGTCCGGAGCTCATGGCTACAACCAGCTGCTGCTTGTAGGTATCGTTCTGCTGATGAACCTGATTAACAGTAATGTTGGGATAGTCAGCCATAAATCTCTGTACAGCTGCTTCCTGTGTGCTCTTACCGGGATCCTCCGTAGCGATATCCCAGAGCGTGATGGTAAGGGGTTCCGTAGTCAGTTCCGGAAGGTTCTTACCGTCTGTCTGTCTTGCGGCAGGTGCTGCAGTGTCAGTAGCCTCTGCCTGGGTGGTCTCTGCGGTCTTTGTTTCGGATCCGCCGGTAGCCGGAGCAGCTGCAGGTGCAGATGCAGAACTGCCGCAACCGGTAAGTGCAGATACGGTTAAAACGGTCGCAAAGATGATTGCTAAAACTCTTCTTTTCATTCCCTATCCTCCTGTAAGTGTTTCGGATATTTTCAGACATCGATCTGAATAACATCCTTGTTTCGTTTAAAACTTTATAATAGTTTGATAGTTGCGGCGTTCTTTATATTGCTATATAGCATACAATTATTGCTATTTGTGAAAACGCCTTTTCTGTAATATTTTCTATATGCTATGATGTTCTAAGACAAGTTGCTGTATTTATACTGCTGTTTTTGTGAGTTATGTTTCATATTGCACACTTTTGAGCAGCAAATAAACAGCGCTTTTATCTAAAATAAACAATCGAATATGGCAATTTTTTACTTGTCCAAACCACTACAATTATTGCCATTTATCCTTTATGCAGCATAAGGCAAACAGGAGAACGAACAATGCAGGTTCATTACGAAAACGCCAAGGAAGTAGTTCCTCATAAGATCAATACGCAGCTGCGTGTGTTTATCAACCGGTACCACGCTGATTTTTCATCCCACTGGCATACGGATATCGAGATCATCTGGCCAAAGGAAGCCCCTTATAAGGTAGTTTGCGGAAATCAGACCTATTATGTAGAGATCGATGACATCCTGCTGATCTGCCCCGCGGTTCTTCATGAGATCTTCTCTCTCAGTCCCGGATCCAGAATGTATATCCAGGCCGATCTTTCCAAGCTCAGCGGATTAAAGGAGATCGACAAAGCCTTTCGCTTAATGTCTCCTGCTCTGCACATTAAGAAAAAGACCTGTCCTGTGGAAACCTATGAATATCTCTCCGGTTGTCTTAATAAGATCATGGAGCTCTACTTCGGCTCCGCACCGAAGGAACTGTTAAACCAGAAGGAAATTGATGAGAGCATCATCACCCTCACGGAATTAAAGCCCTTTGATGAACTGGAGATCTATTCCCTCATCATGCAGTTCATCGGCTTCTGCGGCAGGAACATCAATCTGTTCCAGGGTGCCGATCCGGTATCTGCATCCATTTCCCGAAAAAAGAACATCACCCTCAGCAATGTATGTGTATATATCTCCGATCATTTCACGGAAGATCTGACTCTGGAGCAGATCGCTACGTACGCAGGCTTCAGCAAATTCCATTTTGAACGGATCTTTACGGAATACACCGGCATGACCTTTTACCAGTATCTGCAGCAGATGCGGATCAACTATGCACAAACGCTTTTATCCAATCCGGAGCTTACCATCACCGATATCTCCTATCAGGCGGGTTTTTCCAGCAGTATGGCTTTTACCAGGGCCTTTAAGAAAAGCACCGGCTATCCGCCGTCTCAGTTCCGGCTGTTAAACGAACACAACACGCCGGTCAATGCCAATCCCCATTACGCCAAGGTGGATTTTCTATAACCGTTCCCCCTAAAAAGGGCATAAAAACAGGGCTGATCGTTTTGATACGATCAGCCCTTATTGATTCTACGCTTCAAATTTGTATCCCATGCCCCAGATCGTCTTGATCAGGTCGCCTTTTTCTCCCATTTTGGAACGAAGCTTCTTTACATGGGTATCAATGGTTCTGGCATCTCCGAAATAATCGTAGTTCCATACACCATCCAGGATCTTCTCTCTGGATAAGGCAATGCCTTTATTTTCCAGGAAATAGGTGAGCAGTTCAAATTCCTTAAAGCTCAGCTCGATCTCCTGACCATCGATGGTCACCCGATGGGCCACCTTATTGACGACGATACCACCGGCTTCCAGGATATCCTCTGCCGATGCCACATTGCTGCGTCGCAAGATCGCCGCCACTCTGGCCACCAGGATCTTCGGTGAAAACGGCTTGGATATATACTCATCCACGCCCAGCTCAAAGCCCTGCAGCTCATCTCGCTCGTCCGCCTTTGCCGTCAGCATGATGATCGGTACTTTGGAATACGCCCGGATCTCCCGGCATACCTGCCAGCCATCCATACGAGGCATCATCACATCCAAAATGATCAGAGCAATCTCCTCCTGATGATCAAAGAACGTATCTACCGCTTCCTGCCCGTCCGCTGCTTCCATGACTTCGAAGTTGTCCTTTACCAGGAAGTCCTTCACCAGCTTTCGCATTCTGCTCTCATCGTCGACAACCAAAACCTTCAGTCGGTCCATAGTATAAGCATCTCCTATTCCTCAGTCGAAATATGAAGCTCTCTTTCCTTCTCCCGCACAGCCTTCTCACGCTCCGTCAGTTCCTGTTCCCAGGTGGCATATTTGTTCGTGATGGCATTCTCATAATTGATGATATTGGGATGATCCGTAGTCTTTGCGATCCAGAACATCACCAGCACAACGATCACCAGCAGTACGTTCATTAATACGGATACGCTGAACAGATACCGGTGGTTTTCTCGATTTTCCCGGGCTTTGCGCTCTGCCGCTTCCTCTTCGTTTCGCCGGATCCTCTCCCGTACTTCCTCCGTAGCCTTCTCTTTGGATGCGGGAACCGAGCGAACCTTTACCGGCGGCAGAGCCGGCTCCTGGATGTTTCTCTTTTGCAGTTCTCCGCGAAGTCTGTGCATAAAAAACAGACCAAAGGGCGTATGGAAGGTTTCCGCCTCCACGGCCTTCTGATACAGGGTCAGAGACTGCGCCACATTTTCCAGGTCCATGTGCTCCATCAGGTATTCCACCTGTTTCTTCTCCGTACGGGCCGCCTGCGCGTCCTCATCCGACAGAAACAAAAACCCGTCCACAACGGTATTCAGTTCCTCCTCCTGCACCTCAGGAGTCTTGATCTCATCACCCATGGTTTGCAAAAATCTCTTTGTATGCTTTCACATGTGCAGCCGCATCGCCGCGAAATACGCTGCTTCCGGCCACGATCACATTGGCTCCGGCAGATAAGATATCCTCTACATTTTCCAGCGTAATACCGCCATCCACCTCGATGTCACATTCCGGATGCACCTGATCGCAGATAGCCCGCAGTTCCCGGATCTTGTCGGAAACATGGGGCATATAATGCTGTCCTCCGAATCCGGGCTGAACCCCCATCAGAAGGATCATATCCACCTTCTCTATAAATCCGTTCAAAGCAGAAACCGGCGTATCGGGATTGATACAAAGTCCCACCTTTTTTCCGGCCTTCCGGATCAGATCGATGGCTTCCGACGTATCCCCTTCCGACTCGATGTGAACCGTAATGGAATCTGCTCCGGCATCCGCAAATGCCTGAATATATTTAGACGGCTTCCGGATCATCAGATGTACGTCAAAAACCATCCCGCTCACCTTGCGCAGGGAGGCTACAACCGGTATCCCCATGGAAATATTCGGCACAAAGATCCCGTCCATTACATCGATGTGGACCATATCCGCGCCGGCTTTCTCGATGGCAGCTACTTCATCCCCTAATCTTGCAAAATCCGCTGCAAGAATGGAAGGTGCCAACTTAAACATGTCACTTCTTCCTTTCACTCTTCTTCCGCAGGAACCGGATCTTGGCTTTTACCGGATCGTCCAGTTTTTCCAGGGCCTGTTCGGCCAGTTCCACCTGGCTGAGACTGATGGAAAAAATGATCTGCTGTTCCTTTTTGCTGAAAAGATGTGTCCTTCCCCATTTGATAAAATACGAGATCCGGTTGGCAAGAAGTGCCTTTTCTACGGCATTCTTCGTCTCCAGATCCACTACAGACAAAAAGTCTGTCTCTGTTTTACGTTTCCCCTTATTGTATCCAGCTTCAAATTCCATTTCAGGCGCCATATCAGATACCAACCTTCATACCGCAGTTCGGGCAGTTATTCGTTCCGGCAGACAAGGTAGCGCCACAGTTCGGGCACTTTCCCTCAGGTGTCTGCTTTGCGCCGCATTTCGGGCAATAGAAACAGCCTGCCGGCACGGTGGCACCGCAGGCAGAGCAGGTTCCTGCTCCTTTGATGATCTTAATGGAGTTTTCTGCATCTGCAATGGCGCTCTTTAAACGGTCTACGGTAAGAAGCAGCTCTGAAAGATCCGGTGTGGATCCGTCCTGCTTGGATTCATAAACCAGCATGCCGATCTGCTTATAGGTATCGTCCAGCAGTTTTTCTGCTTCCTTTACCCGATTATTCTGTTTGGTCACATCGATCATCTGCGTGGCTTTATCGTTAATATCTTTGGTAGCCTGTGAAATCGTATCTGTAATCTGATCCAATAATCCCATCGTTGT
>JAILDL010000130.1 GCA_024689465.1 Lachnospiraceae bacterium | reverse complement strand
TGATGGGCATGATGGGGAAAAACATGCAGACCAAAATGGGAGAATTCATGAATGCCATGGAAGTCATGTCCAACGAGGGTGTGGAATATGTGCGTGGTATCCCGGTGGTGAAAACCTTTGGACAAAGTGTCTTTTCCTTTAAACGCTTCAAGGATTCCATTGATCATTTCTCATCCTGGGCCATGGATTACACAACTATGGTACGTCCTGCCATGGTCCGTTTTATGACCTGTATCAACTCTATTTTTGCCGCCAT
Source organism: Lachnospiraceae bacterium (assembly GCA_024689465.1). Classification (GTDB taxonomy): domain Bacteria; phylum Bacillota; class Clostridia; order Lachnospirales; family Lachnospiraceae; genus JAILDL01. The sequence goes on along the minus strand of JAILDL010000130.1, from coordinate 2,613 downwards.
TGTATGTGCCGCATATTTCTTCGGACGTGATGGTATCACACCCCGGCTGGTGTTAAATATCATGTACTACATCATCATTACGCCCCTTCTTACCGTAGCTATGACCAAACTGGCCTACACGGGAGAACAGGAGATGCAGGTGGTGGATTCCATCCAGAGGGTAAAATCGGTACTGGCCTATGAACCCCTTCCGGAGACGGAAAAAGGCATAGTTCCTACGGAACATACCATAGAGGTGCAGGATATTTCCTATCGTTATCCGGGGGCACAGACCAATGCGGTAAACCATCTGAGTCTGACCATTAAGCCCGGCTCTAAGGTGGCCCTGGTAGGTCCCAGCGGAGGAGGTAAGACTACCACGGCACAGCTGATCACCCGTTTCTTTGATGTAAGCGAGGGCAGCATCCGGATCGGTGGAGTGAATGTGAAGGATATTCCACAGAAAGAACTTATGAAGATGATCTCCTTTGTCTTCCAGGACAGCCACCTGTTGAAGATGTCCATTCTGGAAAATGTACGGCTTTCTAAGCCATCCGCAACCGAAGAAGAGGTGCTGCAGGCACTGAAAGAAGCACAGTGCATGGATATTATTGATAAGCTTCCCCAGGGGATCCATACCATGATCGGAACCAAAGGAACCTACCTTTCCGGCGGGGAGCAGCAAAGAATTACCCTGGCCAGAGCGTTCTTAAAGGATGCATCTGTCCTGATCCTGGATGAAGCAACGGCTTTTGCGGATCCGGACAATGAAGCGAAGATGCAGGCTGCCTTCACCCGGTTGTCCAGGAATAAGACCCTGATCATGATCGCCCATCGTTTATCTACCGTGACGAATGCTGATGAGATCTATGTACTGGCGGACGGAACCTGCGCAGAACACGGCACTCATGAAGCGTTAATGGGACAGGAAGGAATCTATCATCATATGTTTGATGAATACAATCGTTCGGTAGAATGGAAGGTAGGTGTGGCACAATGATCGAGAAATTACAACACAGATTTGCATTAACCAGGGAAGGCGCCACAGATCTGATCAAAGCATGCTTATCGTGTGTCCTTTCCAATATTGTATTGATGTTCCCGGCAGGTATCCTGTATCTGCTTATTGAAGAACTGATGAAGGGATCATTCCGGGCGGAAAACCTGAAAGTGTATATCATTGGCTGCGCGGTGATCATCGGATTGATCGCTCTGACCCAGCTGAACCAGTATAATTCCACCTTCCGTAACACCTATACGGAAAGCGGAAAACGAAGGATCAATCTGGCAGAAACATTGCGAAAGCTCCCGTTGTCTTATTTCGGTAAGAAGAATCTGACGGATCTGACCACCAACATCCTGTCGGATTGTGCCCAGATCGAAACGGCCTCCAGTCATTGGATCCCGGAACTGATCGGCGCCATGATCTCCACGTTGCTGGTGGGTGTCAGTATGTTTGCCCTGTTTGACTGGCGAATGGCTCTGTCCAGCTTCTGGGTGATCCCCGTTGCCTTTTTGTTTGTGGGAACTTCCGCCGGTGCACAGAAGAAAGCAGTATTGAAAAATACGGAGGTAAAGCTGGATCTGCAGGACGGTATCCAGGAATGCCTTGAAAGTGTCCGGGATCTGCGAGCCAATAATGCGCAGGAGCTTTATATGGAAGGCCTGGAACAAAAGATCCGTAAGGTGGAAAAGCAGGCCCTTCTGACCGAATTTGTGATGGCACTGCATGTATCTTCGGCACAGATGTTCATTAAACTTGGTATTGGTACCACGGCTCTTACCGGCGGTGTGTTACTGGCCCGGGGGGACATTGATGTGCTGACCTATTTCATGTTCCTTATGATCGTATCCAGATTATACGATCCAATGAATGCCAGCCTGCAGAATTTTGCGGCGATTATTTCCACCGATGTGCAGGCGAAACGTCTGGATGAGGTGTTATCTCATCCCAGACAGGAAGGTGTGGACCGGCTTTCCAATGACGGCTATGATATTTCCTTTGACCATGTACGCTTTTCCTATTCGGAGGACGCTGCTGTATTAAAAGATGTATCCTTTACGGCAAAACAGGGAGAAGTAACTGCACTGATCGGCCCCAGCGGAGGAGGAAAAACCACCGTCTCCAGACTGGCTTCCCGGTTCTGGGATATTGACGAAGGAACGATCACCGTAGGTGGAATGGATATTTCCAGGATCGATCCGGAGACATTACTATCCATGTATTCCATTGTGTTCCAGGATGTGGTGCTTTTTAACAATACCATTCTGGAGAATATCCGGATCGGTCGTAAGGATGCTACCGACGAAGAGGTGATGGAAGCAGCAAGGATGGCCAATTGTACGGAGTTTATCGAGAAACTGCCGGATGGCTATGAGACCATGATCGGTGAAAACGGCAGCAACTTATCCGGCGGAGAGAGGCAGAGGATCTCCATTGCCAGAGCCTTTTTAAAAGATGCTCCCATTATCCTGCTGGATGAAGCAACGGCTTCACTGGATGTGGAGAACGAAACCCTGATCCAGGAGGCCCTCTCTTCCCTGATCCGGAACAAGACGGTGCTGATCATTGCACACCGTATGCGTACCATTGCCTGCGCAGACCGTATCGTGGTATTAAAGGATGGCTGTGTG
>JAILDL010000119.1 GCA_024689465.1 Lachnospiraceae bacterium | reverse complement strand
CCATCGGCACCATGTACGTCTTCCAAAGCGGCGCCAGACCTATGAAGGATGAGCGCTTCGATATGAAGACCCAGAGCCGGGATTACCGCAAGGTTTATCCTTCCAAGGCAAAGCTGGTGGAGGAAGAAGAAAGACAGTCCGGAGAAAAGCTGGCATAGCTGGCTTTTCTCCCCCAAAATAAAAAAACTCTCCGGCCGCCATCTGCGGCAGAAAGGAATCTTATGGCAGTCATCGAAGTAAAATCCGCCCACGGTATTTCCACCGTTCCCATTGAATCCCGTCTGTTAAACGGCAGGAACGTATTTTTCTCCGGCGCCGTCCGGGAAGAGACCGCACTGGATGCGGTCAAGGAGATCATGTATCTCATTCAGGAAGACCCCCACGCGCCCATCAATCTCTTCATTACCACCAACGGGGGCGATGTCAATCAGGGGATGCTCCTGTACGATGTGATAGTGGGGTTACAGGACACAGAACTGCGCACCATCTGTATGGGAAAGGCCTACAGCATGGGCGCCATCCTGCTGGCTTCCGGCCAGAAGGGCAGACGCTATATCCTTCCCAATTCGGAAGTAATGATCCACGAGCCTCTTCTGGGAAACGAGATCTCCGGCAACAGCTCCACCATTAAATCCATCTCCGATTCTCTCCTTGCTACCAAGCAGCAGACCTGTGAGATCCTGGTAAAGCACACCGGCCATACCATGGAAGAGATCGAAGAAGCCATCTCCTACAATCACTACTTTAAGGCAGAGGAAGCCATCGCCTTTGGTCTGGCGGATCATGTGATCAGCTTTCACGACATCGTCACCGGCCATTTTCCTGCATAACCGCTATTTTCCGTATCGGGTCAGGCCGTATTTGCCTCCCAGCCAGATACAGGAATCGGTTTCTGCCATGCATTTGACCTCGTTATCCGCCAGTCCGTTTTCCTGGCGGATACAGGTTCCCTGCAATTGTCCGTTCTCCATGGAAAACAGGTTTTCCATCCCATCCAGGATCATGACACCGTCGGATTCCGTGGTGATCCACAGCCGTTTCTGCCGATCCAGAAACAGATACCGCACCTTCATGCCCGGGATTCCGTTTTCCTGATCCCAGGTATCCGTAATGGTCCACCCATCGTCCTGTTTTCCGGCAAGACAAAGGCCACCGTACACCATATGCCCACTGCCGATGAGCACTTCCTCCTCAGAAAGAGGCAAAATGGCATTGATATAGCGGTGCTGGATCCCATCCTTTGTGGATAGATACGACCATCCGTCCTTCTTTCGGATGCTGATCCCGCCTTCTCCTTCCGCCAGATAGGAGCCAAACCACAGTTCCTCTCCCACCGGTTCGATCACCTGTACCACATCTTCACACAGACCGTTGTTTCCTGTCAGTGTCTCCTGTACCGCCCAGTTCTCTCCATCCTGTGCAAGAAGAACCGCTCCTTCCTGCATACCGGCCCAAAGGCCCTCCTTACTTACATAAAGTGCATTGACTCTGCCTCCGGGTATGAGGGGTGCTGTCAGGCGAAACTGTTCCGTTCCTTCCCGGTCAAAAGCACACAGACCCTGATCATGACCGGCCCAGACCGTTCCGTCCGGTGTCCTTGCAAAGGCCGCCGCATAGATCATTTCTATATCCGAATCAAGCTGTTTCATGGTTTCACCGGTATCCCGATCCAGCAGATAGATCCCGTCCGGTGTTCCTACCCACAGTTTTTCTCCGTCATCCATAAGGGCAGAGATCTCCTGGCCCGGCAGAAAGACCTGCAGGTTTTCCATAACAACAGCTTCCGGTTCTTTCCGGCTGTTTCGATAGAGCAGACCGATCAGGATGAGCCCCATCAGAAACAGAGCGATCACACCTATGGTTTTTCGATTCATCCCTTTAATATCCCCTCTTCCATGTACAGATGTCTGGTACACAGTGTTTCTGCTTCCTGCCTGCTATGGGTCACAAAGAGCAGGGCGCATTTTCCCTTCGTCAGTTCCCAAACTGCTTCCAGTGTCCGAACTCTTCCTTCCTTATCCAGATTGGAGAAGGGTTCATCCAGCAGCAGGATCTTCTTTTCACAGGCGATGGCCCTTGCAATGGCGACTCGTCTGGCCTGTCCGCCGGAGATCTGGCTGGGATAACGATGCAGGAGTTCTTCTATGTCAAGGGCTCTGCTTAAGGTGCAGGCCTGCTGTTTTCGCTCCTCTTTTCCCTTTCGGGGAGATCCGAACAGGATATTCTCTTCCACGGTCATATGCTCCCACAGAAGGGAATCCTGAAACACCATGGCGATCTGCCGCTGATAGGGCTCTTCCGGCAGTTTCTCTCCCTCCAGGAGGATCTCTCCTTCATCCGGCAGGATCAGCCCTGCCAGCATCTGCAAAAGGGTTGTCTTCCCGCAGCCGCTCTCTCCCTGTATGGATACCCTCTCCCTTTCTTTCAGAATAAGGGACACATCCGATACCACATCCCGCTGCTCGTAACGTTTGGTCAAATGCTTTACTTCCAGCATGATTTTTTCCTCTCCAAAAGCAGATATAAAAGCCCCATACCAAGAAGGCAGCAAACGATCTGCAACAGGCAAAAACCTGCTACGGTTTCCGAAGCACCGTAATGCAGGTAATTGTAGATCTTCACCGA
>JAILDL010000104.1 GCA_024689465.1 Lachnospiraceae bacterium | reverse complement strand
CCCATCGTCATCATCGTCAACCAGAATGACTACGGGATCGTTGGATCCTCCGGCAGAGATCACCTCTACCACTTTCGGCTGGTCTTCCCCTGCTTCTGCCTCATTGGCAGAAATCTCTCCTCCTGCCAAGGCAGCCATAGGCGAACCTGCCAGCATGGACAGGGCCATTCCCAGGGCCGCTGCTTTGTACAGTCGTTTCTTCCAAATTTCTTTCCTTCTCATCACTGTCTCCTTTAAAATGCCGGGTGCTTTTTCCATAAAACACCCATCTCATAAGTGTCTACAGTAAGAGTGTAAAAAGACAGGATAAAAAATTATATGGGTCAGTGGCTACTTTTTTTTATTCGATGCCAGAAAAGGAGGCACACTCCCAGCAGGATAAAGGAGAAAATGGTTCCCGAAAGGGAAAAGACGGCTCCGTATAACGACTTCGGAGCGATGGTATTGAGCAGATAGATACAAAGATTGGCGGCGCCATGGAGTACCATGGGGATCCACAGACTGCCGGACCATTCATAAAGAAGGGCAAAGAGCCCCCCGATGAGGAAACCGTAAATGCCCTGCACCAGATTGCCGTGATAGAGGCCAAAAAGCAGAGCGGATGCCACGATGGCAGCTTTCCCATCGGCCGCATAGCTTTTTAATCTTCCGTAAAGGATGCCTCGAAACAGGATCTCTTCCACAATGGGGGCCACCAGAGCATAGAGGACCACCCCTGCGGCTATGTCCACTGCATAGAGAGAGCGGACCGCATGGGCATATTCCCGACTGAACCTGCTGATACCGGAATAGAGGATCAGCATATTAAAGAAGATCGCCATGGATGCGCCGGTAAGGAGCGCCAGCAAAAAGCTGCCGATCCCGTTCAACACGCTCCCGGAACCGGTCCGTGAAAAGAGGCGGTCTGCCCGGATACAGGGGATCAGCGCCAGTCCTCCGGCAGTCATACAGATCCCGTTTATGCAGCTCGCACTCCCTGCATTTAAGGCGTCCATGCCCTCGGGAAAGCCCTGGGCGATCAGCAGCAGGTCAATCCCTTTCCTGCAAAGGAGATTTACCAGATAGTAAACCAGTAAGGGGCCTATGATCTTCAGAAACATCTTTTGAAAGTTGGATTCGTTCATATTGACAATTGTAAGCCAAATGGCTATATTATTCACGGACACAGCGTTTGATCGGTCTGTGTACTACATCTTAATAGATTGTTTTTTGCTAGGGGAGCACCTGCTGAGACGGACCCTGTGCCTGTGATCTTGGATGTTCATCTAAGACCTGAGCCCTTGGATCCTGACCCTCATTACTTGAACCGGATAATGCCGGCGTAAGGAAGCAACAGTTTGTTCCCTCCAGGCAATCTGCAAGGAGGTTTTTTTATGTCTTTTTATGCAACTCTCATTGAGGATCCCGAATGGGGTAACTACTATGAGCTGACCACCGGTGGCTATATTGCCCTGATCGTGATCATGCTCCTGGTCCTTCTGGGCACCATGTTTGTATCCGGTTCCGTAAATCCGGAAAAGAAGGTTTCCACCAAGCAGCTGGTATTTTCCGCCATGTGCGTAGCGCTGGCCATGGTTACCAGTTTCCTGAAGCTGGTACACTTCCCCATGGGTGGTTCCATTACCTTATTCAGCATGTTCTTCATCACCCTGATCGGTTACTGGTATGGCCTGCGTGTGGGTCTGACCGCTGCCATTGCCTACGGTTTCCTGCAGCTGATCGTAGATCCCTACATCATCAGTGTGCCCCAGTTGATCTGTGATTACATTCTGGCGCTGGGTGCTCTGGGTCTGTCCGGTCTCTTCAGCAAGAGCCGCTACGGTATGGTGAAGGGTTACATCGCGGGTGTCTTGGGCCGTTACTTCTTCGCTTTCCTCTCCGGTCTGATCTTCTTCGGAACCTATGCCGCAGACTGGGGTATGAGCGCTCCGGTATACTCTCTGGTATACAATGGCATTTATCTTGCCTCCGAAGCTGCCCTGACCCTGATCGTCATGTTCCTGCCCCCTGTAACCAAGGGCTTAGAGCGGATCACCAAGATGGCCAGAGAAGTGTGATCACTCTTTTGTAACACCGAATACACGTAAACCACTTAAAGCCGGGAAGGTGGAGCTGTCCGGGGATTTGATCAGATTCCGTAATTCGATGAAGGTCGTCTCCTTATCTGCGAAATACAGCAGCTGCTCCTCTCCCGTCTTTTTTAATTCCCAGGGAAGGACGCTGCCATCGGAAAAGACCACCTCTGCTTTGGTCCAGAAGCTGTCATGGGGAAAGTCTGCACGGATCCGCATGGCAATGAGATTGGTTACGATCTTTCGTCCGAAATCCACCCGCATCTTTGCCGTAGGATCCAGGTTTACGCCCCAGGACATGTAGGGCCATTCTCCGTGTCCCTGATTGGCAGTAATGCCGTCTACCACGTTGCGGGCATGAAATACGAATTCTCCTCTGGTTTCCGCCGTAGCGGTCACATGAGGATAAACGCCCTCGATATCATGCTGATCCATGGGATTTAAGGCCAGATTTCTGGGATAATGGATCTCTTCCTTTAAGGGGATGCGCATGGATGCCAGATGCTTGCTGCCTGCAAAGGCATTGGGGGAAAAGCGCAGCTTCTCTTCTCCTGCGGGGATCACATAGGTAAAGGATGATCCGGTCACATACAGTTCTGCTTCCCGAAGGGTCTCATCCGGGGAAACCATGACGGTCATGGGCTTTTCCTGCTGTGTATCAAATACCAGCACGTCGCCTGCTTCGTAGGTATGTTCCTTCACATCCAGATTTACGGTCTTTTCACCACTCGCGCTGCAAAGCACTTCCCCTGCAGCATTTTTCAGTTCGATCTTCATATGGGGGATTTTTCTCCTTTTCCTGCGGCTCGTTTCGGATCCTTCCGTTTGGTCGATTCTTCCTGTTCAGGCCGCTTTCATTCTGTTATTTCTTCATTATAGAGCTTTATTGGACCTATTACCTTCTCTTTTTTATCAACTACCCACAATTATTCATCCTGATCGTTGTCTCGGTCACAGCTGGCTCTTACTGTATGCTTTTTTCCTGCAGGAAGGTTTACAGCAGAATCTGCTCATCCAGCCGGAAGGAATATAACCACATCTCCTTCACCGTTTTTCCTGTCAGCTGCTCCAGGGCTTTCTTATAAAACTCCAACTGTACCCGGTATTTCTCTGCCAGTTCCTGCCCGGTCCGTACCCGGTCCGTCTTATAATCCATGAGGATCCAGTCATCCCCTTCGGTAAAGCAGGCATCGATGACACCCTGCACCAGGATCCGCTCCCCTTCCGGCAAAAGCCCGTGATCTTTGACAAATCCGGGAGACGCATTTAAGACGCTGCTCTCCAGACTGATGACAAAAGGCTGTTCCTTCCGCAGGGTTCCGGCTTTCTGTGCCCGGGCCATACGCTCTCCTAAGTCGGATGCAAGAAAGGCCCGGATCTTCTCGGGCCGGATGGCTCCTGCCTGCTCCCGGCTCATGCGACCTTCTTCCACAAACTGCTCCAGCTGGCTCTCCACAGGACCTGACAGATCGGCCAGTTCCATAAAGCGGTGCACCGCTGTACCTGCCCCTGCACCGCCCATCTGTTCTTCTTCCTCCTGCCGGATAAAATGGGGAATATAGGGCGCCGGCAGTTTTTCTTCGTAAAGCTTTTTCTCCGTATCTTCCCCCTCATCCTCCAGGGCATGGGGCATGGCAGAAAGCTTCAGCTCGGAAACGGAGGTCTTGATAAAGAGGTTCTCCAGATCCTTATGGGGATAGGTAAAGGCAAAGCGCTGCCCTAGAAGATGCAGTTTTTCATGGTCCGCACCGGGAAGGAGGGCCTTGGTGTCTGCTTCCTTCTCCTTTCCCATCTGCTCCAGGAATCCCTCCAGCTTCAGCCGGGCGCCTGTTCCCAGGAGCACCCGAGATACTCTGGCTTCTTCCAGCTCTCTGCATCCGGTAACATGCAGATCCGCGATCCGAGGCATGGATGTTGAAAGGAGCAGCTCCAGGAAGGAGGAGGCTT
>JAILDL010000076.1 GCA_024689465.1 Lachnospiraceae bacterium | reverse complement strand
GGAAGAGTCATCGCTGCATCGTGCCTGCTTCCTACTATTTTGAATGGGAACATATCAAAATTAATGAAGATAAGACGAAAACCGGACGGAAATTCATGTTCCAGCCCAAGGGTTCCACGACCACCTGGCTGTGCGGCATATACCGCATGGAGAATTCCCTGCCGGTTTTTGCGGTGCTGACTCGCGAACCTTCCGAAGAACTATCACACTTCCATGACCGCATGCCACTGATCCTTCCGGAAGAAATGATCGATAACTGGATAAGTCCCCAAGCAGTGCCTGAGGACTTAATGAAATACGCTTTAACCGATATGGTTTATGAACTTAGTGAGGATCACTCCTAGACGTGATTCCCTTTCTTCTTACAAAAACGCTGATATACTTCCCGCATATCATCTTCCATGCGCTTAAATGCTTGCTCCCGCAGTTCATTGGGAATCACATAGAAGGCCTCCGCCATACTTCCTGCGATCCCGGCCAGCTTATCACTGGTTCCGCCTAAAGAGATGGCACCACGGATCACGTCTTCAAATCCCTGTCCCTCCAGAAACGCCGTAATGGCTTCCGGTACGGTCTCCTGACAACTGTCCTTAGGAAAATAGGTTTCCCGGATCTGATCCAGCGTTCTGGACAGGTCATAGCCAAATTGCTGGGCCACATACTGGCGGATCACGCTTTTCTTATGCCCCGTCCTTGCAAGGAAGATCACGGTTGCTACCGCTTCCGCTCCCTTGATTCCCTGCGGATCATTGTGGGTTATTTCCGTAGCGGCTCTGGCCACTTCTCTGGTTCTCTCCAATGTATCATACAACCAACCTGCAGGCGCGATACGGATTGCCGCATCATTTCCATCACCGTCATAAGGCATGGGCGGTTCTTCCAAAAGCCAGGTGAGGAACTGACCATCATACCCGGCGTACATATAGCGCTGGCCCCACTCCCTCATAGAGCGGATCACTTCCATGCGGATCGTAGAAACACCGGCATCTTTGGGCATCCACAACAAGGCAGCTGCCATTGCCAACGTCAGCACAGTTCCGTCTGTATAATTCGAATTTGCGGTAAACAGTGGCCCAAAATCTTTTTGCTTGATGGACACGTCAAATTTAAAAGGGCTTCCAACCATATCACCAATAATTGCTCCCAACATAGCCAGTCTCTCCTTTCCGCCATATTTGAATTGTTACACTACCTAGAAATTATTTCCATTCCAGCCCCAGTCGGTGCCTCCCTGATAGCGCACATACAACCGATCCGGCTGAACCCCCAGAACCTCCGCATAGACATTGCTCAGTTCCTTCGTCATATTTGCATAAGCTTCCCTGGAAGCATCGCCAAAGATCTTCACTTCCACAAATGCAGTAGGCTCATTTCCCTGCCCCTTAAAGTACATGGGAATATCTCCCTCTATGGCTACCATCAGCCAACTCTCGCTCTTTCCCGGGATTGCCTCGATTGCCTTCCCCAGGCGTTCTTTTAACTGCACCTCTTTGTCTTTGGGTACGTTCACATTTGTCTTCGTCGAAATGAACGGCATGGTTTTGTCCTCTCTGTTACTCTATTTCTTTGATTCTTTGTACGACATTCTGTCGAATAATGCTTCGTTGGAATCAGATCTTTTGTTTTGTCAGAATTGGATCTTCTTCACTACTTCGGTGGGCGCTTCCACCAACTGTGCGAAGGTGTCCGCATCTTCCGGCTTTCCTACGATGCCGCCGAAATGCACGGGGATCGCAACCTTGGGTTTCATGATATTGATCAGCTCTGCAGCCTTCTTAACATCCATGGTATACGTACCGCCAATGGGAACCAGTGCGATATCGCATTTTACGGCCTTTGCTTCGTCTGTCGCATCCGTATCGCCTGCAATATAGACTCTCTCTCCGTTTACGGTCAGGATATAACCTACCCATCCGCTGGACCTGGGATGGAAGGGTTTTAATTTATTATACGCAGGAACTGTCTCAATGAGAAGTCCCTCAATCTCGGTCTTTTCATCGGGTGTGACGGTAACGATCTGCTTTACTTTTGTCTCGTAAAGCTGTGCCTTATCTGCCATGCCGGCAGGCACCACCATAATGGTATCGGCGCAGATTACTTTCTCCAGATCCTCCGGTGAAAAATGATCCATATGATCATGGGTGATCAATACAAAAGCTGCATCCTTCGGTTCGATCTTCATCTGAAACGGGTCGATATAAATACGCCCCCCGTCAGTGGTAATACGGATACTGTTCTGTGTAAATACTTCGATGAAATCTGTCATGTGCATAATCCTCCATGTTGTGTTTTTATTATAGCTCAATTATTACACAAATACTAGGACTTTAGTCACGCAATTTCTGTTAATATTATATCATTATCTGACATTAGCTGGTATAAAAAAGGCGGTTCCATTGCAGAACCGCCAAAAGCCATGGATCATCTCAGTTTTCCTTCCATCCGAAGGGTTGTACACGCCGGTATTTCAGGCGCTGAGGGCATAATCCTCCAGCAGGGAGCGCACCGAAGGAATACGATGCAGCTTCTTAAGTGCAGCTGCTTCGATCTGGCGCACCCGCTCGCGGGATACATTATATTCCGGAAGGCGGGCAATCTCGCTAAGGTTCATGGGTTCACGCCCATTGAGACCAAAGCGGAGGCACAGGATCTCTACCTCTTTTTCGGAGAGATGCCCCAAAGCCTTCATCAGGTCTTCGTGCAAAGAAGCCTGCTCGATCTGCAGATAGGGATTA
>JAILDL010000061.1 GCA_024689465.1 Lachnospiraceae bacterium | reverse complement strand
CAGCAGTCTGGGCTATCTGAATATCCCGGAAGAAACGCTGATCGATATCGATCTGTTAAAGAACTATCCCGATGACCGTACGGTCATCATTACCACCGGCAGCCAGGGTGAAAGTATGGCGGCTCTCAGCCGTATGGCAGGAAACATGCATAAGAAGATCTCCATTGGGCCTAACGATGCCGTGATCTTCTCCTCTCATCCCATCCCGGGAAATGAGAAGGCTGTGACTAAGGTCATTAATGAGCTTCTTCAGAAGGGCGCAGACGTGGTATTCCAGGATGTACATGTATCCGGACATGCCTGCCAGGAAGAGATCAAGCTGATCTACTCGCTGGTAAAGCCCAAGTATGCGATCCCTGTTCACGGTGAATACAAGCATCGAAAGGCGCAGGCCCGCATTGCGGAACAGATGGGGATCTCCAAGGAGAATATTCTGATGATCAGTTCCGGTGATATCTTAGAGCTGAACAATGATTATGCGAAAGTGACCGGTAAGGCTCCGGTTGGGGATATCCTGGTAGACGGTCTGGGCGTCGGCGACGTTGGAAATGTGGTCATGCGTGACCGTCAGCATCTTGCAGAAGATGGTATACTGATAGTGGTAATGGCACTGGATGAGTACAGCAATCAGCTGGTTTCCGGTCCGGACATTGTTTCCAGAGGATTTGTCTATGTGAAGGAGTCCGATGAGATGATGGAAGAAGCCAGAGGCGTAGCCCTGAGTATGATCGATAACTGCCTTGGCAAGGGACAGACCGATTGGAACCGGATCAAAGCAGCTGTACGGGATTCCCTGAGTGAGTATTTCTGGAAGAAGACCAAGCGTCGTCCCATGATCCTGCCCATTATCATGGAGGTTTGATACAAGCCATGGATGAAAAGGAAGTAGATGCGAAGATCGGGGAAGTTCTGGACGAACTGACGGACCTGATCCGGGAAACGAAAGAATATAAGAACTATGCGATCCAGCGGGATAAGCTGCGGCAGATGCCGGACTTAAAGCGCCAGATCGATGAGTTTCGCAAGGAAAATTACCGTATGCAGGTAATGTCCTCTCCGGAGGAGTTGTTTGACAAAGCCTATGACTTTGAACAGCGGTATGCAGCATTTCGGGATAATCCCATTGTAGAGGATTTTCTGGCAGCAGAGCTGGCGTTGTGCCGGCTTTTGCAGCGGGTAAACACCGAGATCACTGCCGGGGTGGATTTTGAGTAGAGCGAAGAGAGATAAATCGAGGAACGACATGAACGCAAGGCAGATCATCAGTTCAACAGTGTGGACGTTGTTAAAGTTATGTATTTTGGTCTTTATACTGACGTACATTTTTCATTATGCCAGCGATGCCTATAACTTTGGCTATCGGGTATTTACAGAGGAGCCTATGACAGGCCCTCCGGGAATCGTGTATTCGGTTTCCATTTCCGAAGGAAAGTCTGTAAAGGAGATCGGTAAGGCCCTGGAGCAGTACGGCCTCATTGATGACTGGAAACTGTTTTATGTACAGAATCTCCTGTCTCAGTATAAGGACGGCCTTTTACCCGGAACCTATCAGCTGAGTACGGCGATGACGCCCACAGAGATGATGGCCATCATGGCGGGTGATACGGAAGAGGAAACTCAAGAGGAAGAAATCGACTACTGACATGAAAGAACGGATGGATGTTTTCTTTGATTCCTTTGCCGAGAAGATGCCGGAGCAGCTGGAACAGCTCCGTAAAGAGGCGCTGGAAGCAGGAAATCCGGTGATCCGGATGCAGACAGCACGGCTCCTGAAGGTGTTACTATCCCTGCATAAACCGGAGCAGATTCTGGAGATCGGAACTGCAGTTGGTTTCTCGGCTCTGTGGATGAACAGTTGCGCACCGGATGCACAGATCACCACCATCGAGAAGGTGGACGTACGGATCAAAGAAGCAACAGAAAACTTCAAACGATTTGGAAAAGAGGATCAGATTACGCTGCTTGCCGGCGATGCGCTGGAGATACTAAAGGAGCTGACTGGTCCTTATGCTTTTGTATTTCTGGATGCGGCA
>JAILDL010000189.1 GCA_024689465.1 Lachnospiraceae bacterium | reverse complement strand
GTCGTGATCATGGATGAAGCCTTTTCCGATCTGACCGTTCTGGGCGATATGCCCACCAACACAGATCCCATTCCCTTTGTGCACAGCATGCTGGAGGGAGCGGAGGATACGGTCAGCGGCACCCTCAATGTATCGGTAGTGGGAGGAAATACCGCCAATACGGAATTTGAGTTTCTGACCGGCAATACCATGGCCTTTTTGCCCACGGGATCCATCCCCTATCAGCAGTATATCAACGGGGAGATCTCTGCGCTGCCCCGGTATCTGGAGAGTCTGGGCTATGACACGGTGGCCATGCATCCCTATTACCCCACAGGGTGGGAACGCAACGAAGTCTATCCCCGTATGGGCTTTTCGAAGATGCTGTTTAAAGACGACTTTACGGATACCCGTATCCTGCGGAAATATGTGGACGATGCCAGTGATTTCGAAAACGTGATCCGCCAGTTTGAAAGCAAGGGAGAGGATCCTTTGTTTGTCTTTAACGTGACCATGCAAAATCACAGCTCCTATTCGGAGGAATACGATAATCTGCCTCTGTCGGTGCATATGGACGGAGTAAAGAACGTCTCCTTATCTACCTATCTGACGTTGTGTAACTATACCGATCAGGCCCTGGAAGATCTGATCGAATATTTCAGTTCCTACGAAGAGGACACCATCATCGTCTTTTTCGGGGACCATCAGCCTGCCGCATCGGTGGTTTCTCCTGTGTGGAAGCACAACGGAAAGAGCAGCACCTCCCTCAGCGAAGAAGACCAGATCCTGCGGTATCAGGTGCCGTACCTGATCTGGGCGAATTTTGACATAGAAGAAGCGCAGCAGGTGGAAACATCCGCCAATTATCTGGCTGCCCATGTATTAAAATGTGCAGGAATTCCCCTTGCGGATTATCAGATCATTCTGCAGAATATAGAAGAGGAGGTTCCGGTAGTGACCGCTGCCTGCATCAAAGATAAGTTTGGCAACGTACTGGAATCGGAAGAGAGGAAGGACATCCTTGAAACCTATCAAAAGCTCCAATACTACAGGCTCTTCCAATAAGACACTGCTGCTGGCTTTTTGCCTGCCGGTGCTCATTGTGAGCCTCATCCTGATCTCCAATAAGGTATATCCCTTTGGGGACCGCTGCATCCTGCGCAGCGATCTCTATAATCAGTATGTGCCTTTTTTTCGCTCCTTTTGCCGAAAGATCCTAAACGGTGAAAACCTGTCCTTTGACTGGACCCTGGGCCTTGGCAGCAATTATTTCTCCATGCTCACTTATTACCTGGCCAGTCCCTTAAATTTTTTTGTCTTTTTATTCCCCGGTAAATATCTCATTGAAGCCATGACGCTGATGATCGTATTAAAGATCGGCCTCATCGGGCTTAGCTTTGCCTATTATCTCAGGGAGCGCTATGGCAGGAACAATCTGAGCATTTCCCTGTTTTCTCTTTTCTATTCCCTGTCCGGTTTTATGATCGCCTACTACTGGGATGTGATGTGGCTGGACGTGGTGGCCCTTACCCCGCTGGTGATCCTGGCTTTGGAAAAGTTGGTCTATCAGGGGAAAAATGTGCCCTATATCCTGTTACTGGGCCTTTCCATCTTTTCCAACTACTATCTGAGCATTTTCCTGTGCATCTATCTGGTGTTTTATTTTCTCATTTTGAATCTGGGGCGGAAGCGGAAGGCGGTTTTCAAAAGCTTTCTGACCTTTGCCTACAGTTCCATCCTGGCCGCCGGCCTGGGGGGCATTATGCTGGTCCCTGCGGCCATCGCTCTGCGTGCCACCAAGTATGACAATTTAAACTTCCCCACTGCGGTGAAGTTTTATTTCCATGTGCTGGATGTGATCGCCAGACATACCATCGATACCACCTCCGAGCTGGGCCTTAATCACTGGCCCAATCTCTATGCCGGTATATTTGTGATGATCCTGGTACCCTTTTATCTGCTGTGCAGACAGATCCCCGTAAAAGAGCGGGTGGCAAAGGGCATCCTGATGGTCTTTTTCTGGATCTCCTTCAGCAACAATGTATTAAACTTTATCTGGCACGGCTTAAACTATCCGGATTCCCTGCCCTGCAGGCAGACCTTCC
This sequence comes from Lachnospiraceae bacterium, assembly GCA_024689465.1. Classification (GTDB taxonomy): domain Bacteria; phylum Bacillota; class Clostridia; order Lachnospirales; family Lachnospiraceae; genus JAILDL01. The sequence continues at coordinate 644 of JAILDL010000189.1, read as the reverse complement.
TTTATGCCTTCCTTTTGGTGACCATGTCCTATGAAGCCTATCTCCATCTGGAAGATGCGAAGATGAAAAATCTGGTGATCGCAGCCGTTATCGGTGCGGGGATCCTTCTACTTACCATTCCATTCGGCACCGACGGAAACGGTGTCAGCCGCTCGTCCTATATTTATTCCTTCCTGTTTCTTGGGATGTATCTGAGCATCGGCTTCTGGTATATGCACAAGGAAGAACGGGTGGGAAAGAACCGGATCCTGTTTCTCATTGTGACCTTCTGTGTGGTGATCACGGAGGTGGCGGTGAATACGGCCCTGGTCAGCTTCCCGACGACCAGCAGGGAAAAGTATGTGTCCCAGTTAGAGGACATCCGGGATCTGACGGCCCAGGTGGAAGAAGCCGATCCGGACTTTTACCGTATGGAAAAATATACCCGCAAGACCAAAAACGACGGTATGTTGGGAGATTATAAGACGGCATCTTTGTTTTCCTCCTCTGCGGGAGAAGCCATCGAACGGCTGTATAAGCAGATGGGACTGGGGAGCAGTAAGGTATTTTACTGCTACGAAGGAGCGACTCCTTTGACGTCCGCATTGCTTTCCGTTCGTTACATCCTGGATACGGACGGGGAGATGAAGGAAAATGACCTGTAC
>JAILDL010000188.1 GCA_024689465.1 Lachnospiraceae bacterium | reverse complement strand
CCCATCTGTCCCAGCCATTTGAGGGTTACTTTCCCTGTTGTACTAATTTGTGTCATCTATCTACCTCCGATATGAGGTTTTTCCGTTCGATCCGTCTATCTTATTATCTTCTTCGTTTCATCCCTGCGGATCATGACAAGACCGTGCCGATCCTTACGAAAGGCCCTGACCGGACACATTTTCTCTTGTGACGATCATGTTCACACGGTCCCAGGCTTCCTCATGATAAGGAAAAGCCTTCTCCTCTACCCTGCGCTGCCGAAATCCCACTTTCTCATAACACTTCCGGGCTCTGGGATTGGAGGAAAAGACATTTAACGCGACCAGGGCGACATCCGGATCTTCAAAAGCCCGATCAATGGCTAAATGAAGCATCTGCCCGGCAATCCCCTTGCCACGATGATCCGGGGAAACCACAATGAAAGCCAACCGACCCTCATTAAGCTCACGGCATCCCGAGTAGGAGAAAAAGCCAACCACCGTGCCGTCCGTAAGTTCCGCAACCGTAGGGCGATCCCCGTACCTGGCAGTAAAATCTCCCAGTACCTTTCCAAAATCTTCTTTATCCAAAGGATACTGAAACCGGAAAGCACTCCACATAGCGTGGGTCTTCTCGTCCGTGATCCATGTCTTTACCACATCAAAATCTCTGTCGATATCAAAATCCCGTAATTTCATTTATGCATTCCCCTTTTTTCAAATGGTTTACTTTTTACTCTATTCTTCGTTATTCGTTTATGCAGATAATTAGAAGCTAGTTGATATGGCGTCATTATATGTTCCATCCATAATTATATCGAAAAACAGAAGGACACAACATCTCTATTCCTTAGTCCAAATATATCTAAAACAATAGTAAGTTCAGAAATCTAAAAAAGCGTAGCAGCCAATATGACTGCTACGCTCTGATAATCCATAGTTCTATATGGTCGATCCCGCTTGCATAGGCAGAAGCTACAGGATCCTACCTACTGCCGTAGATGCCTGAAAAATAAAGCCTGTTTTACTGTGCCTGACTCTTCAGATCCGTCTTTACTTCGTCAAAGGTATAGACGCCGTAATCATAGTAAGCGGTGGTAGTCCATCCCATGATGGTTACGGTTGCTCCCATGGCATCTCCCAGATCATAGAAGGTATAGTAATTCTGGTAGGAACCGTTTCCGTCAGACTTATAGCCATACTTGGCAATAAAGTCTCCGCCAATGAACATGCCTTTTTCCGCATCATCCGCATCCACCTTGGTAAGGCCCATTTCGCCCACCAGTTCAGAGATCAGCGTCTTTGCATCGCCTTCGTTAAACATACGGGATGTTGTATCGGTTGCAGCCGGCTTCTTGTCCTCACCGGAAGCAGTATCCTGATCCGATGCGGTGGTTGTACCGGTGGTATCTGTTTTGGTATCGCCCTCTGCATTGGCTGTGCTCACCTTGTTGGCGGGGTCACTCATCTGCTCTGCGATCGCCTGGATATCAAAGCCGTCCGCATCCATTAAGACGGTTTGTACCGCATAGGAAACGCCTACTTTGGGATCATGCCATGTGATCAGATCCAGAGGGGATCCCTCCACTTCTCCGCGGTAGATCTTGCCGGGAACATTGCCGTCTCCCCAGGAAGAAAGGGTAGCATCTTCTTCTGCGATCCAGTCCAGTTCCACACTGGAAGTATTCAGCGCTTCGTCACCGGTTACCTGTGCCGTAGCGATAAAGTACAGGGGCGCCTCCATAAACTCCATCTTCACAATGGGTTCTTTGACTCCATCCACCTGCGTGCCGTTGTCCAGCACCTTCCAGCACTGAAGCTCTGCACCTGCCGGCACCATAAACAGATTGGGAATAAGGCCCTTTGCCTCTTCCTCAGTGGTCTCTCTCCACTCAGCCGGTACTTCTGCTTCCTGCTCTGTCTCTGTCTCGGCTACCGTTTCTGCTGCAGCGCTTACGGTTTCCTGCTGGGTTTCCGGTTGCGCTTCGGATTCCTGTGCCGCCGGGGTCTGTGCCACCTGCGCATTCGATCCGCATCCTGTCAGGGAAACGGTCAGTGCCACTATGCAGGTAAGTGCCAGGTTTCTTTTTGTTGTCATACTTTTTCGAATCATCTTCGAAACCTCCCTTATAAGATTTTTACACCATCCCTAATCATACAAACGCCCGGTCCATTTTTCAATGAACCGGGCGTTTAATTATTTCTTATTCTTCATCTTCCGTCTCTTCTGCTTCAGCAGCCACTGCAACGGGCTCTTCTTCATCATCGGAGAGGTTTAATACTTCCTCATCTACATCAGCGATCGCTGCGAGATTTCCGTCGGTATTTAAAGAGGTATGGCTGTAACGCTTCATACCGGTACCGGCAGGGATCAGCTTACCTAAGATAACGTTCTCCTTAAGGCCGATCAGAGGATCGATCTTACCCTTGATCGCTGCTTCTGTCAGGACCTTAGTGGTCTCCTGGAAGGATGCAGCAGACAGGAAGGAGTTGGTCGCCAAAGCTGCCTTGGTGATACCCAGCAGTACCTGTGTGCAGGTAGCAGGCGTCTTGCCTTCCTTCTCCAGGATCTCGTTGGTATCCTCAAAGTCCAGAGTGCTTACCATGGATCCGGGCAGGAAATCGCTGTCTCCAGCCTCTTCTACACGAACCTTCTTCAGCATCTGACGAACGATCACTTCGATATGCTTGTCGGCGATATCTACACCCTGCAGACGATATACTCGCTGTACTTCGCGGAGCAGGTAGTTCTGTACGGAGTGTACACCCTTGATCTTTAACAGATCGTGAGGATTTACGGAACCTTCGGTCAGTTCGTCACCGGCTTCGATCACGGTACCGTCTAATACCTTGATACGGGATCCGTAAGGGATCAGGTAGGTCTTGGACTCACCGGTCTCGTCATTGGTAACAACGACTTCACGTTTCTTCTTTGTATCCTTAATGGTGGCAGTTCCGCCGAATTCTGCGATGATCGCAAGACCCTTCGGCTTTCTTGCCTCGAAAAGTTCCTCTACACGGGGAAGACCCTGTGTGATATCACCACCGGCCACACCACCAGTATGGAAGGTTCTCATTGTAAGCTGTGTACCGGGCTCACCGATTGACTGAGCTGCGATGATTCCGACAGTCTCGCCGACCTGAACAGGCTCACCTGTTGCCATGTTTGCGCCGTAGCACTTAGCACAGATTCCGATGTGTGAGCGGCATGTAAGGATTGTACGAATCTTAACGGATGTTATGGCATCACCCTTACTGTTTACGCCCTCGCTGAGAATTCTCTTCGCACGGCTCGGTGTAATGATGTGATTTCTCTTGACTATCAGATTACCATCCTTGTCCTTAATATCCTCACATGTATATCTTCCGGTGATACGATCCTCCAGAGGCTCGATCATCTCCTTACCATCCTTGAATTCCTTAACGGTAATTCCGGGGATAACTGCCTTTCCTTCGCTACAGTCGAGCTCACGTATTATAAGCTCCTGTGATACGTCAACCATTCGACGAGTCAGATATCCTGAATCGGCAGTACGAAGAGCTGTATCGGACAGACCCTTA
>JAILDL010000147.1 GCA_024689465.1 Lachnospiraceae bacterium | reverse complement strand
TAGGCCGCGGGCAGCCGGTTCTGGGACGCAAAGATCACATGGAAGCCGTCGTCCCGCGCCTTCACCACATACAGATTGTCTACATAAGGCGCACTGCGCCGGATATGATCCAGAAGGTCCTGTGTGGCAGCATACCCGGATACCGTATCCAGCTCTGCCATATATACGTCCAGCATGGCAGGGTCCACAACATCTGCCGCGAAAGCCGCCGCATTTCGGGCATTGTCCGTCCGGTCCTCCTTGGCCAGATGGAAAAACAGAGTTGTGCCAATGCCTGCAGTGATCACTACCAGTGCCAGAGAAATGCCGGCGATCATAATCGTGATCCGATTTCGGATGGGATGAGGCAGATGCTCGCCCCACTTATGAATGGATCGTACCTGCTCATCGGTCAGGGGTTTCTGTCTCCACCCGCTGTTACGAATGGAATCCCGCATTTTCTCCGGAATCAGGGAGACCACCATCACTGCCAGGATCATGCACAATCCCTTATCCAGCAGATTTCCTACTATATTCACAAAGAGAAACACAGGCAACATGGGATAACCGGTGCGATCCAGGAGGGCATCCACCAGTTCCTCCATCGCCGGAAGCTCCGGCCGAAAGAAAAGCCCCCACTGAATGAACGTGCTCAAAACCCCGCTGAGAAGGGCCGCTCCGCCGATGGCAGCGAGGATATTCGAGATCCGTTTAAAGGACCTGTTTTTGAAAAACCAGGATATAAAAATGGCAAGAAATGCCTGAACAACCGTAAAATAAAGACTGTTTGTATCAAAGGAGATACACAGGATATTGGTAATGACTGCCGTCATGATCCCCGGGAAGAACCCTCCCATGATGCTGACCGCAATGGTTCCGGCAGAGTCCAGGAAAATGGGCAGTCCCAGCCGGCGCATGAGAAAAGAAAGGGCAACATTCACCAGAATGGCAATGACTGCCGCTTCCACCCGATGCATACTGTTTCGTTTAAATCCGCTGGTCCGATCGTCCACTAGAATCCCCTCCATTCATGGCTGCGGAACGAAATATAAGCCTATACATTTCTTATTTTATCATAATTTTTTTATTTTTCACAAATTTAGGGGAAATTTCTAATTGTAAGGTGACCGGAGGGGTTGATGGCTTACAGGTAGCTTCCCCGAGGATTTTTCGGTGACAAAAGCATCAAATACTCCAGCTTCCTCGCTTTGTGATGCAAACACAAAAGCGCTGCAGAAGAACTGCAGCGCTTTTGTGTTATCTGCGATCCAGCTTTTTGGACAGGTGCATCCCCAGCACCTGGAACAACTGAACCAATAAGATCAATAGGATGACCGAAGGCCACAGGATCTGTGGCTGGAAACGGTTGTAGCCGTAGCGGATGGCGATACTGCCCAGTCCTCCGCCTCCTACAGCACCTGCCATGGCGGAATACCCCAGGATCGTGCCGAAGGCAATGGTCACTCCTACCAGGAGCGAGGTTCTGGCTTCGGGAAGCAGTACCTTAAAGATGATGGTGGCTTTGGACGCTCCCAGACTTTGGGCTGCTTCGATCACGCCCTTGTCCACTTCCTTTAACGAGCTTTCCACCAGACGGCCGATAAACGGAGCTGCCGCTACCACAAGGGGTACGATGGTGGCTGCGGTTCCGTAGCTTTTTCCCACAATGGCCCGGGTCACCGGGATCAGAACGACTAACAGAATGATAAAGGGAAAGCTTCTCAGGACATTGGTGACCAGATCTAATACCTTATAGACCGCCGGCGAAGGCCGGATCCCTTCCTTATCCGTAACTGCCAGAACGATCCCCAGGGGAAGTCCCAGCAGATATCCAAAGAAGGTGGAAAAACCTACAATGATCAATGTATCCCGCAGACCCTCAATGATCATCAGGATTTCCTGCTGACTTAACATGATCCTTCACCTCCCTCGGATTTAATCCTTTTTCTTCAAAATAGGCCACAATGCGCCTTGCCTTTTCTTCATCCTCCGGCAACTGGATCAGCATCTCTCCCTCTGCCGCCCCGTTTACGGTCTGGGTATCGGCGTAGAGGATGTTGATGGGGGTCTTGGTTTCCAGCACGATGTTTCCAAGGATGGGCTCGTACGCACTTCCCCCGTGGAATTGGATCCGCACCACCCGGTCGGAGGTCATATCCAAAATATGCTCGCTGCCGCTGAAAACAAGACGCTTTGCTTCCGCTGTCTTCGGGGCACGGAACAGTTCCTCCGTCGCTGCGCTTTCCACCAGTTTTCCGTGATCCAGTACGGCTACGTGGGAGCAGATCTCCTGTACCACCGCCATCTCATGGGTAATGACCACGATGGTGATCCCGTAGCGCTCGTTGATATCCTTTAACAGGCGCAGGATCGACTTGGTGGTCTGGGGATCCAGGGCGGATGTGGCTTCGTCACAAAGCAAAATTTCCGGCGAAGAAGCCAGCACTCGTGCGATGGCCACACGCTGCTTTTGTCCGCCGGATAATTGGGACGGGTAAGCCTTTGCTTTTTCCTCCAGTCCCACCGTCTGTAAATATTCGTAAGCTTTTTTTCTCGCTTCCTTCTTGCGCAATCCCGCTATTTCAAGGGGAAAAGCGACATTGTCCAGAACGTTTCGCTGCATCAGCAGGTTGAAATGCTGAAAGATCATTCCAATCCTGCGACGCTGCAGGTTCAGGTCTCTGTCGCTTAATGTCATCAGATCGTTTCCGTTTACGATCACCTGCCCGGAAGAAGGTTTCTCCAGGAGGTTCATGCACCTCACGAGGGTAGACTTGCCCGCCCCCGAGAGGCCGATGATCCCGTAAATATCGTGTTGTGCAATCGAAAGGCTCACCTCTTTCAGAGCACTCACCTCTCCTTTATCGGAACGGTAGCTCTTACAAAGGTTTCGGATTTCTATGATCGCATCACTCATTTTTTAAGCACCTTTCGGCTGATCAGTTAAAAGGTACGACTGCTCCGTCGTAGGTATCGACAATGAACTGCTTGATGGCGTCAGACTTCAGAACCTCAATGAGGGCCTTTATCTTCTCGTCGTTTTCATGTCCTTCCTTTACAGCGATAACATTTACATAGGTCTGTGCTGCTTCGGAATCGTTTGCTTCGTAAGCCAGCGCATCCTTTCCTACAGATAAGCCGGCTTCCAGAGCGTAGTTACCGTTTAATACTACAAATGCCGCATCGGGGATGGCATCCTTTACACTCTCTGCTGCCAGCTCGATGATCTTAACCTGGGTATTGTAGGATTCAATATCGTTTACCGTAGCGGTAAGGCCTGCACCCTCTCTTAAGGTCAGGATACCGTTGTCCTGTAACAGAAGAAGGGCTCTTGCTTCATTGGTGGTATCGTTGGGAACAGCGATCTCGTCGCCGTCTGCCAGCTCATCCAGAGAAGACTTGGTGCCTGCATAGATGCCGAAGGGCTCGTAGTGGATACCGCCGGCATTTACCAGATGGGTTCCCTGCTCCTCGTTAAAGGAGTTCAGATAGGGGATGTGCTGGAAATAGTTGGCATCAAACTCTTCGGATTCTACAACATTGTTGGGCTGTACATAATCATCAAACACCGTAACCTGAAGATCCCAGCCCTGTTCCTTTAAGATCTCGGCTGCCTGTGCCAGGATCTCGGAATGAGGGGTCTGGCTGGCTGCTACGGTGATGGTTCCCTTTTCTTCTACTGCTGCTTCAGCAGCTTCGGTTTCCTGTACGGTCTCAGCAGCAGGTGCTTCTTCGCCGGCACTCTTTGCTACTTCCGATTCCTCAACCTGTGCGGTCTGGTTTGCGGTGCTGCCGCATCCTGCCAGCACACCTGCTGCCAGTACGATGGCTCCTGCAGAACGCAGGAATTTGTTTAATACATTCTTTTTCATAATTTCTCCTCTTCTCGCTTACGCGACCTTTCTTTTCAAAAATGACTATGAGGAGATTATGTCAAAAAATAAATTGTCCGTAAAATACATGTAGCTTATGGCCCGTTATAAATTTTACTTATACCCCTGCATGGCATCCAGGATGGCAAAGAGGGCATGTTCCCGTTCCGGGATCATACCGAAATTGTCCCCAAACTCCATAACTTCCGATGATGACCTGTTCTCTTTCCATACCGGAAGTGTTCCTCCGTTGGGGTCTCCGTTATAGGCAAAGTTTACATAATACTGCAGCATGGCATTGCTCAGTTCCCGGTCATAGGCACTGTAAAGTCCGGAACCGTCGGGAATATTGCCATAGAGGTACACCTCTTCTCCGCTGTGCCAGGGCCCCAGACGCCCGTTGTCCTTGGTAAAATAATATTGATAAACCGGCACCTGGTTTAACACTTCCAGACGGTTTAAGCAGTAATGGGGATAATCAAAGAAGACCGCTCCCCAGATTTCGCTCCAGTAAGCCCTTGCTTCCTTATCGTTCTGTGCAGGATACAGTTCCATGACTTCCTTCGAATAGCTGCCAAAGTACTCCTGTACTCTGGTGGGGAAATCGGACAAAGTGGCATGATCAAAGATCAGAAAGGCATCAGCTTCGTGGCGGTTATAACCGTGCAGCAGGGCTTCTTCGTTGTATTCACCCGCCAAATAGGATTCATAGGGCGTCTTTTCCAGCACGTACCCGTCTACGGTGATGTGGTGCTGGGTTTCCGCTTCATCCACCAGCGTTTTCGCATCCAGTGCCCGCAGAGCATCGGTGGTATTGCATTGATAACGGTGCATCAGGGTTTTCCCGCTCAGCAGTGCTTCATCAAACAGGCGAAAGGAATGGGTGGGGCTTACAGGCGCTACGGTAGAGCTCTCCAGAACCGCCCTGCGAAACAGACCCTTTGCAAGAGGAGAAACGCACAGTGCGCTGACACAGGCACTTCCCGCAGATTCTCCCGCCAGGGTTACGTTTCCGGGATCTCCCCCAAAGGATACGATATTTTCCTGTACCCAGGTAAGGGCCTTGATCTGGTCCAACAGGCCGTAGTTTCCGGTGGTGTTGTTTGCGGATTCTGCCGCCAGCTCCTGGGTAGCCAGAAAGCCGAACACGCCCAGACGATAGCCCATATTGACCACAACCACATCTTTGCGGGCAAGGCCTTCTCCGCTGTAATCCGCGTACCAGGGCTGGCCGGTCTTAAGAGATCCCCCGTGGACGTAGACCACTACAGGCAGATCCTTCACCTCCCCCGCAGGCTTCCACACGTTGACATACAGAGAGTCTTCGCTGACCGGTGCCACATAGTTGTCCGAAAGAGAGATCCGGTAATCATGATAGCCGATGATCTGTGCCAGCGAATCATAGATGGGGCTGTTCACCGGTTGCATGCTCATGGGCGCAAAATGATCGGCTGCAAGGACCCCTTCCCAGTTATCCGGATCCTGGGGTTCTTTCCAGCGCAGCTCCCCTACCGGCGGCTTTGCATAGGGAATTCCCGCATAGATCTCCACCTCACCGTCCTTTGTAACAACGCCCTGTACATCGCCGTTTGCCACATGGACGATCCCGGTTTTGTCGGGATTACCATAGCTTACGGCAGGTACCGCTTTCACCGGCGGCCAGGTCAGGAAAAAGAGTAACGCAAATGCGCCAATCCAACCTACGTAGGACAGGCATTTCATCCACTTTGGCCTTGTTTTCAGGAATCTTCGGTAGACATAGAAAAAGACAGCACTCAGAGCAAGGACCAGGATCCAGCCGATCAGCCGGTTCTTGTTCAGCTCCAAAAGTGCCAACATGAGCAGTAACAGTATTGAAAATAACATATAAACCCTCCGAGTGTTCGCACACTCCCATGACCTAATCAGAATAAATCATTTAGGAGCAGAAAGGAACACCGAAGGGCCATTTTTTAGAAATATTTTACACGATCCAAATCCGATCAGGCAGCCAGGTCCCGCCTGCGGTACTCCCAGAAGGCGAAGGCAAAGCCGCAAAAAAGGAGAAGGCAGGCAACCGCTATCCCTTTTCCCTCCATTGCTTCTCCTGCAAAGATCTGCGAAGCATTGGCATAAGAATAGGGGCCAAGATACAGGTAGGGTTTGGCATCCGGTACGATCCGTCCCATGAGATCATAGATGTAGAAAAACAGCACCAGTCCCAGGCCCAGGCCCATGCGGTTTTTCCAGGAAAGAGCAGAGATGCCGTAGCAGATCCCCGCAAGCTCTGCGTTCATTAACAGCTGCATGCCCATAAAGGTAACAAATTCCTTTGCAGGAAGGTCTTCTCCCAGCAGCACAAAGCCCAGAATATAGAAAAGAGCACACACCACCGTAAAAAGCACCAGATCCGACAGGATGCACAGCCCCTTTGCGATCACCACTTTCCCTCTGGATACCGGCAGCGTCAAAAGAAATTCGCCGCTGTGTCCTTCCTCTTCCTTGGAGAGCATGGTGATGGCTAAGATGGAGGCAAACATGGCACTGCCCAGGCCGTGGACCGTTCCCACTTCGGTGGCAAAAAAGCCGCCGATGGTGGCGATGCTTAAGGTACTCATGCCAAAGGCATCGGAAAACATGCCCATATTGGAAAAGGCATCCGCCATTTCCTCCATATCCCCCTGCATACTGCTGTACAGCAGGATACAGATCATTCCAAGAATGCCCACACTCAGGCTCCAGATGATCAGATTTTTCGCATTTAGCCGCATTTCGCGGAAATAAATATGTTTCATACGCTCACTCCTCATAAAAGTGCAGGAACGTTTCATCATCAATGTCCGCACTTTCCAGCATGGTCAGCTGCCCCTCCCGCATGATGGCCGCATGACGACAGTACTTGTTCACTTCACTGAGAACGTGGGTGGATAGCAGGCAGGTTGCCCCTTCCTTCACATAGGCTTCGATCAGTTCAAAGAAGTGCTTTTGCATCAGGGGATCCAGACCGCCGGTTGGTTCATCAAAGATAAAGAGCCTGGGCTTATGCTGCATGGCACAGACGATGCTCACCTTCTTGCGGTTTCCCAAAGACAGCTCCCGGATCTTCTTTTCCGTATCCACCTTTAGCTTCTCGCAGAGCTTTTCCGCTTCCGCTCTGCAGTCTTTTCCCCGCACGTCGGCGGCGTAGCGGATCACATCCTTTACCTTCATGGTAGGGTAAAACCAGGCTTCCGATGGCATATAGCCCACGTTTTGCAGGATCTCCTCCCGGTCCTTTACGCTGTCCATTCCAAGAAGCCGGATGCTGCCCTGCTGAAACTTTAAAAACCCAAGCATGGAGCGGATGGTGGTGGATTTGCCGGCTCCGTTGGGACCGATAAAACCGAAGATATCGCCTTCCCTTACCGTAAGGGATACGTCCTCCACGCCCCTGTGTTTCCCGTAATATTTGGTCAGATGGGAAATCTCGATCACATTTGTCATAGGTATCACCCTCCTTGGTTTACTTATAACAGATAAAAAAAACGGGAACAATGACTGTTCCCGTAAGGTGCACTTATTTCGCCGTAAGCTTCACTTTTCTCTTGGCCTGTGTTCGCTTTGAAAAAGCTTTAAATCCTCGTTCAGCTTCTTATCATCGATCCGGCGCTTGGAATAATAGATATAGAACACGCAGATGTAGGTGATCATGAGGTACAGGGCAAACAACAGGGTGGGTAAAAGCTCCCGGTCAAACCACTTGCCCCAGTAGGAAATGCCGCAGTAAAGAGCCGTGCAGATCACCATGCCGGCAATCTCCTTTATCCCCAGTTTTTCTGCTTCATCAAAGTTCCAAAGGACATAGACCTGGAAATACCCGATGCCGTAGCAGGTAAAGATCATCTCCGTCATATGGAGGATGGACGCATCCGTGCTGCCGTTCACCATCCGCACCACACAGTAGAAAAACAAAATGGCAAAGAAATACAGACAGCTTTTAAACTCGATGCCGATCTCACTGGTGAGATACCGCTCCCATAAGGTCAGTTTCTTTTCTTCTTTCATCCCAGGCTCCCCCTTTTTAACAGTTTTCGGAAATCCGAGGCATAACGACGGGAAATGAGGATCTTCTCCCCGCCCTCCATGGTGGCTTCGATCCGATTGGAGGACAGGCTCTTTAAAGCCGCTACCTTATTGACATTGAGGATCATGGCCTTGCTGCAGCGAAAGAAGCTTTCGTCGCAGATTGCCGCCAGAAAGGACGTTAAGGTCCCGTCCAGGCGCACCACCTGCCGGGTGGTATAGGCAAAGACCCGGTCGTCCACGGATTCCAGGTAGAGGATGTCGGAAAGGGAAATATATGCGCTTCCCTCTTCCGTACGGCCCAGGATCCGGCCGTAGGCTGCGGGCGGAATATCCTCTTTTTCGGAAAATCCCCTGCTTTCAGCCACTTTTCTGCCCGCAGGTTCCTCTATCTTATCTTCTCCTGCCAGAGTCTGCAGGATCTTCTCTACCAGGGGCGTTTTCTCCCGGTAGCGCAGGGTCAGGTATTCTTCTTCCGTTTCCGTCTGTCTGATATCGATCCGCACGGTACTGTCCCTTTCTGTTCCGGTCTATCCGGTCCTGATCCGCCTTATCCGGCGGTTTTCGTTTTGCAGCTTGCCGGTCCGGTTTTAGATTGCTTCCTTAACAGCTGCCAGAAACCTGTCCACTTCTTCTTCCTTAGTACCCCAGCCGGTCACCAGACGCACCGGGATACCTCTTGCTTCTTCCGGCGCCCACTGGTAAAAGAAGAATTCCTCTTCCAGCTTCTGCAGCACATAGGGCGGGAAGATGGGGAAGATCTGGTTGGTGGGCGAATCGCAGAAAAATTCTACCCCCAGGTCCTTTAACCCGTTCGTGAGCTTCTCAGCCATGGCGTTGGAATGGGCTGCGATCTGGAAATACAGACCGTACTCTCCGTCTGCCAGCAGGGCTTCAAACTGTACGCCGATGAGGCGTCCCTTGGCCAGCATACCGCACTGGTGCTTGATCATATAACGGAAATGGTCTTTCATCCCGGGATTTAAGATCACCAGGGCTTCTCCGAAAAGGGCTCCGTTCTTGGTGCCGCCGATGTAGAAGGCATCGCACAGCCTTGCCAGTTCCTGAATGGACAGATCTGCTTCCCGGCTGGTCAGGGCACAGCCCAAACGGGCGCCGTCCACGTAAAGGTAGAGCCCCTTTTCCTTACATTTTTCCGAAATGGCGATCATCTCCTGCCGGCTGTAGATCGTACCGATCTCCGTGGGCTGGGAAATGTAGACCATCTTCGGCTCTGCCGTATGCTCATCGTCGTGCTCCATGCAGGCTTTTTCGATCCCTTCCGGGGTCAGCTTGCCGTTTACACCCTCTACCGTCACGATCCGGTGTCCCGTGCCTTCCACCGCGCCGGTCTCATGGACATAGATATGACCGGTCCGTGCTGCGATCACCGATTCATAGGGCCGCAACGTAGAGGCAATGATGGTCACGTTACAGGGCGTTCCGCCGATCATCATGTGTACGTCACAATCCGGCCTTCCGATGAGTGCCTTTACCATAGCGGCTGCATGGGTACAATGTTCATCCATGCCATAGCCGTCTGTGTGTTCAAAGTTTGTTTCCGCAAGTGCTTCTAATACCTTAGGATGTGCTCCCTGGGAATAATCCGAACGAAAATAGATCACGTGAAACCTCCAAAATAGCTTATTTCGACGGCTCTATTGTACAATCCCATCCCTGTAACGCGCAAGAGCGGACATTGGAAGATTCTTCCAACATCCGCTCCGTTTATTAAGCGTTGCTTTATTTTCCGTATACGATCCGGTAATATTCCCGGCTGGTCAGCTTATACACGATGGCATATACGCCGAAGAACAGGATGCACACCAGGGCAATGGAAAGAATGAAGGTCCGATTATCCACATACACCAGGAGATTGAGGAACTGGCGCAGGATGTTACTGGCAAAAGCCATATGGACCACCGCCGTGCATACCGGCAGGAAAAACAGGAGCATCACCTGGCTTCCGATGGTCTTCTTTGCTTCCCGATCCGTCAGGCCCACATTGGAGAGGATCTCAAACCGTGCCCGGTCTTCAAAGCCTTCGGAGATCTGCTTGTAATAAATGATCACCACCGTAACGATGAGGAACATGACTGCCAGGAACAGACCTACAAAGAAGACGCCGCCGTACAGGGAATAGAAAAAGGTACGGCTCTCTGCCTTATACTCGATGGCAAACTGGGGCAGAACCGAGGAAAAAGCTCCCGCAAAGCTCTGTATCTGCTGTGCAGACGGCTCCTTTTCATAATCAAAGCCCAGGTAGAAAAGACGCATGGATGCGCCTTCCTCTCCAAAGAACACCTCCCTGCCCTCTTCTCCCATCGCTGCAGCGATATCTTCCCAGGTGGGCAGGATCAGGATAAACCGGTCAAAGAGGATCATGGTAGGATCAAAGATCTGATGGAGCCCCTTCTCCTTTATCCCCCGTTTTACCGTATAGTTGTGGCCAAAAACACGAAGGGTATCTCCCGCCTTATAGGAATGACCGTTGTAATACACCAGGATCTCCCCTTCTTTCAGAGTTTCCTGCTCCCCCTTGTAACGGTTATAGTCTTCCAGGGTCATAAAGTAGACCATTTTCAGCTGAGACAGATCACCAAAGTTAAAGCCCTCTACCTGTTCCAGCCGTCCCTCCCTGAGGCAGGCCATGGAATAGGTATACTCCCTGCAGACCACATTTTCCGCTTCGATCCCGGAAGTAGTGATGGCATCTGTAAGAGCGCTTTCGTATACGCTCTCCTGGGCCTCCCCTTCAGCTGCGCCATGGATCATCACATCCGTGGGGAACATGGTGTTGATGTTCTGCTCACCCAGCATCATCAGAGAGGATGCGCAGACCAGCAGCAGGATCACGCCGGTGGACAGGATGCAGATGCTTGCCAGACCGGCTGCGTTATGCTTCATGCGGAACATCAGGTTGGAAACACTGATAAAGTGGCGGGTCTTATAATAAAAGCCTCTGCGCTTTTTTAACACCTTCAGGATAAAAATGGTCCCTGCGGTAAACAGTGCGTAGGTGCCGATGATGACAAACAGGATACTGCTAAACAGTTTGGAGATCGCATCAAAGGTGCCTTTGGATTGCAGAGCCATGATGTAGCCTGCGGCCAGGCACACCGTTCCCACAAAGAGCAGCAGGATCTTTACCTTAGGCTCTTTTTCCCCCATATGGTCACTGTGCAGCAGGTCAATGGGATTTCCAAACTGCACCGACAGCAGGTTCTGCACCAGGCAGACAAAGAGGACCGCAGTAAACAGGATCGCGGTTCGGATGGTTGCTTCCGGAGAAAACATCATTCCCTCTACGGGAGGCTGCTTGACCACCTTGTATAACAACAAAAGCATCAGCTTGTTTAAAAAGGTACCGATCAGGATCCCCAGGGAAAGGATGGAAAAGAGCTGTACCAGAAACTCCGTAAACATGATTCGGGTCAGGTTCTTCTTACTTAGGCCCAGGACACCGTAGAGGCCCATCTCCTTCCGGCGGTTCTTCATGACGAACTGATTGCCGTAGAGGACAAAGAGGGCTGCGATGATGGTGACGACCCAGCTGGCAATGGTGAGGATCAGGGTTAACTGCCCTGCTCCGTAAAACACTTCTCCGTCCTCCCGTACCAGGAAATGACTGTAGGCAAGGGATACGAAGATGTAATAGATCACGGCGTTTAATACGCTGACAAGGATAAAGGGAAGAACCGTCTTGCGGTTATTTTTCATTCCGTCCAGTGCCAGCCTGGTTAAAAGCTTATGATTCACTGTCTTCCCCTCCCCTCATGAGAACCGTTACGGTATCACAGATCTTGTCCAGCATCTGGCTTCTGGTCAGATCCCCGCGATAAAGCTGATGGAATACTTCCCCGTCCCGGATGAACATGACGCGGTCTGCATAGCTGGCTGCCACATTACTGTGGGTCACCATGAGAATGGTCTGCCCGCCTTCATGGATCTGGCGCATCAGGCGCATCAGGTTGGTGGCTGCCTTGGAATCCAGGGCACCGGTGGGCTCATCGGCCAAAAGGATCTGGGGATCCGTGATCAGGGCTCTGGCAATGGCTGCCCGCTGCTTCTGACCGCCGGAGATCTCAAAGGGATACTTGGTAAGCAGCTCCCCGATCCCAAGCTTTTCTGCCAGGGGTTTTACCTTTGCATCCATAACATCCGGCTTTTCTCCTGCCAGGACCAGAGGAAGCTTGATGTTATCTTCAATGGAAAAGTTATCCAGAAGGTTAAAATCCTGGAAAATAAAGCCCAGGTTTTCTCTTCGCATGATTGCTCGTTCGTCATCCTTTAACTGAGAAAAGTCTTCTCCGTTTACCAAAACCTTTCCTGCCGTGGGTACGTCCAGACTGGCCAGGATATTAAGCAGCGTTGTCTTACCGCTTCCGGATTCGCCCATGATGGCAACAAATTCTCCCTTTTCTACGGTAAAATGCACATCCTGCAGTGCAGTGGTCTCAGCCCCCAGACGGGCTTTGTATATTTTCTTTACGTGGCTTACTTCCAAAACAGACATGTATTTGATTCCTCCTCGTCTTTGATGCTATCACTTTAACAAAAAAGGAAATGCAAAACCTTTTCATCGGCTTACATTTCCCTGCTTTAACCTTACAGTTTTGTAAGGTACGTATGTTGTTCTGCCGGAATATGCATCCGGATGTCGGTGCCCTTTTTGCCGTCAGAGCAGGCTTCCACCCTGCAGCCCAACTTCCTGCAGATCCCCTTACACAGGTACAGGCCCAGGCCGCTGGCCTTCTGATCCACTCTGCCGTTGTACCCGGTAAAGCCCCGCTCAAAGATCCGGGGCAGGTCCTCCGGCCGGATCCCGATACCGGTATCGGATACCACCAGACAGATCTCCTTGTCCGTTCTCTCCGTATAGATCCGCACGCCGCCCTCCGACGTGTACTTAAGGGCGTTGGACAGGACCTGTTCCAGTGCAAAGGAAAACCACTTCTCGTCGGTGAGGATACTTCCCTCCAATCCTTCCAGTTCCACGGACAGATGCTTATGGATAAAGATGGTGGCATACTTTTTTACCAGCTTCTTTACCATGGGTTCCAGCGGGCAGCGCTCCAGCACCAGATCCCCGGACATGTTCTCAAAACGCAGATAGTTAAGGGCCATATCCACGTAGTTCTCGATCTTAAACAATTCCTGTCTGCAAAGAGCCCCATCGGTTTCCGGATCCTGCAGCAGAAGGTTTAATGCCGCAATGGGGGTTTTGATCTGGTGGGTCCACAGGGCGAAAAAGTCCTGATTTTCCCGGAGCTTTTCCCATTTTTCCCGTTCCTGCCGCTCGATCTCTGCCAGATACCTGGCTTCCTCCTTCTCCCGCTGATAACGGAAAAAGCAGACCGCCAGAACCACCAGGGTCAGCAGCAGAGCAAAGGAAACCTCATAAAATACAAATTCCCGGGAAATATCATAGATCGAACCCAAAAACAGCAACACCAGGATCAGCAGCGCATTTGCGATCAGATAGATCCGGTTTATCTTCCAAAAGTTATGCTTTTCCAACGACGTATCCCAGTCCTCTCCGGGTGGTGATAAACTCTGCCGCCCCTGCTTGTTCCAGTTTTCTGCGGATGCGTGTCACATTCACGGTCAGGGTGTTGTCATCCACGAATTCCTCATCGCCCCACAGCCGCTCCATGAGCTGCTCTCTGGAGACTACCTGCCCGGGATGCTCCATCAGTACCTTCAGGATCAGGTACTCGTTTTTCGTCAGTTCCAGCTTTTCTCCGTTTACCTTTACCGACGTATCGTCCAGACTCAGCTCCACATTTCCGATGGATAGAGAACGCTTCCCCAGCGCTTCTCCGTAGCTGCGCCTTAGGATCGCCTGGAGTTTTGCCACCAGCACCTGCAGATCAAAGGGCTTGGCGATAAAATCGTCCGCCCCCATGTTCATGGCCATGACGATGTTCATATTGTCATCGGCGGAGGAAATGAACACGATGGGCACGCGGGATACCTTGCGGATCTCGCTGCACCAGTAAAAGCCGTTGTAGGCCGGGAGCTTTAAGTCCATCAGCACCAGATCCGGCTGCTCCTTTAAAAACGTATCCGTAACGGCGGCAAAATCCGTTGCCGTCACTGCCTGCATCTGCCACTTTTCCAGATGCTTCGCCACTTCCCCGGCGATCACTTCATCATCTTCTACGATCAGGATCTTCTGCATCACATTATCCTTTGTTTCATCCTTTTTATACGGACGATATGCTTCCTTCCGGAGCAGGCGGGAATTGCCCGTCTATGCATATCATACCAACCAAAATTATACATGGTAGCAATTCTGCAGGCAAAGGGTGGATTCTTAAGATTCTTTTTGGAAAAGCCTTGAAGGATGGCAGCAAGGGGATATAGGATAGAAAAGGAATGAAACAAAGCGGGGAGGTGCCCAACATGTTTTACCTGATCAAAGAACAGCTGCAGGAAGTGGATATCACGGAACTGAAAAACGCCAATGCCCAGTACGTGGCGGTGCTGACTCCTCAGGAATGGGCGGAGAAAAAGGATTTCTTTGATCTGGGCATCGATATCGACCCCCAGCAGGATGAGATCTATACCACCAAGGCGGTGGTGAACTTTGATTCCCTGACTGGCAGTTTCTACATCCCCGACCGGAACAATGTCACGGAAAACTACTATATGTTCTCCTTTGTTCTGGATGAAAAGGGCATTATTTTTATCGATAATTCCGGCAGAGCCCAGAAGATGATCAAGCGGATCTACAAAGCCAAGAAGTGGCGTATGCCCAGCTTGGAACGCTTTATCTATGATTTTCTGGAACAGATCATCTATCGGGATCTGCAGTTATTTGAAAAATACGAACTGGAACTGAACGAGATCGAGGACAAGATCCTGGAGGACGCAGAAAGCGTAGACCTCTCCCGGATCACCGATATCCGCAACGACATCCGTGAACTGCGGGCCCATTACGAACAGCTCACCGACTTTGGCCAGGAGCTGGAAGAAAATGAAAACGAATTCTTTCAGGAGGAAAATCTCCGGTATTTCCGTCTGTTCTTAAACCGCATGGATCGTCTTCGGGATACGGCCCATTCCCTTCACGACTTTACCATGCAGGTGCGAGATCTGCAGCATACCCAGCTGGATATCAAGCAGAACCACATCATGGCCCTGCTGACCGTGATCACCACCATCTTCATGCCCCTGACTTTGATCGTAGGCTGGTACGGCATGAACTTCAAATACATGCCGGAACTGGAATGGAAGGCTTCCTATCCCATCGTGATCGGCATCTGTGTGCTGATCGTGGTCGCCAGCCTGATCTTCTTTAAAAAGAAAAAGTGGTTATAGAAATCCCAGCACCTGCTCCCGGTCTGTCAGAGCGGTCCCTGCCCCCACAGCGGTGGTGCAGATGGCGCCGCAGGCGCATCCAAACCGAAGAGCATCCCGGTTAGACGCTCCCCGCAGGATTTCCGATGCAAATCCTGCCAGCAGATTATCGCCCGCTCCGGTAGCATCCACTGCCTGAATGGCAAAAGGAGGTACGTAAAAGGCTTCCTTCGCATTTCGGAAATAGGCGCCCTTTGCTCCCAGCTTGATGACCACATTGGATACACCCAGCTCTAAGAATACCTCTGCCATTTCTTCCAGCGTCTCTTTTCCGGAATAGTATCTGGCTTCATCCTCATTAGGTGTAATATAGTCCACAAGAGGTAATGCCTCCCGAATATCTTCCAGCTTCAGAAAATGAAAATTCGGCAGCTTCGTATCCCCAAAGATGATCTGACCGGCATCTTTCGCGGTTTTCACCACCTGCAGGATGATCGCCGGATCATCAAAAGGTGCCCGAAACAAGGACCCTAAGAGAAGCGCCCTGCTGCCGGTAAACAGATCCGGCTGCTCTTCCGGATGGAAATTAAACCGATGGGCCTCATTGGTCACAGATTTCCGACTACCGTCCTCTTTTACAAACATGGTGGTGACCGGTGTTGCATGGCCCTTAGGCCGAAGGACTGTCTTTGTCTCCACCCCGCATTTCTCCAGTGCCTGCAGGATCATATCTCCTGCCGGATCCTCTCCCAGCGCACAGCAGATCCCTGTCTTCATCCCCAGCTTTGCCGCTGCCATGGCGGCATTCACCGCTTCTCCGCCGATATTCAGCGTGCCGGAAGAAGCCCGGTAACCGGATGCCGAAACCGGCTTGGGATCAAAGCCTTTTATGATGGAATCCACCAGGGCCATGCCCATACAGAGGATATCGTATTCTTTATCTTTATTCTTCATCACACCAACCCGATCAACAATCCTACCGTGTGCACGATCAGTGCACAGACCCAGGCAACAAAGCACTGCCATAACACAACGCAGATGGCCCATTTGCCGCCCATTTCCCGTTTGATGGAGGCGATGGCTGCCACACAAGGGGTATACAAAAGGGAAAATACCAGCAGACAGCAGGCCGTTAAGGTGGTCATGGCACCCCTTACACCGGTTGCGCCAAAGAGCACCTCCAGTACGGAAACCACGCTCTCCTTCGCCAGGAAGCCGGAGATCAGCGATGTACAGATCCGCCAGTCTCCCAGTCCCACAGGTTTAAAAAGCGGTACCAAAAGACCCGAAAGCATAGCCAGGATGCTGTCCTTCTGGTCGCTCACCAGATTCAGATGCAGGTCAAAGCTCTGGAGTACCCACACGATCACCGTCGCCATAAAGATCACGGTAAAGGCTCTCTGCAGGAAGTCCTTGGCCTTTTCCCACAGCAGCTGGATCACGTTTCGAAGACTGGGCAGGCGGTAATTGGGAAGCTCCATGACAAAGGGAACCGCTTCTCCCTTAAACCGCACCTTCTTAAAGAACAGCGCAGCAAGGACACCTAAAAAAATACCCAGGAAATACAAAATAGTGATCACGATCCATCCGTTCTCCGGGAAAAAGGCTGCCACAAAGAAGGTATAGATGGGGAGCTTCGCCGTACAACTCATAAAGGGGGTCAGCAGGATCGTCATTTTACGATCCCGGTCACTGGGCAGTGTCCTGGTGGACATGACCGCCGGAACCGTACAGCCAAAGCCGATGAGCAGCGGCACGATGCTGCGTCCCGACAGACCGATCTTTCGCAGCAGTTTATCCATAAAGAAGGCCACCCGGGCGATATAGCCGCTGTCTTCCAGAATGGACAAAAAGAAAAACATGGTCACGATGATGGGTAAAAAGCTGAGAACACCGCCTACGCCTTCAAAGATCCCGTCGATGATCAGAGCATGGATGGTGGCGTTGACATGGCCTGCCGTCAGTACATTGTCCATCAGGATCGTCAGCTGCTCGATGCCGGCTTCCAACAGTCCCTGCAGCCAGGCACCGATCACGTTAAAGGTCAGGAAAAAGACCAGGGCCATGACACCGATAAAAATGGGAATGGCCGTATATTTTCCGGTCAGATAATCATCCAGTTTCCGGCTGCGGATATGCTCCCTGCTCTCATGGGGCTTTACCACGCATTCCTCACAGACCTTCCGGATATAGGAAAAGCGCATGTCCGCCATGGCAGCGCTGCGATCCAAGCCTCTCTCCTTCTCCATCTGTCTGGTGATATGCTCCAGGGTCTCGATCTCGTTTTCATCCAGCTGCAGCTTTTCCAGGATCTTCTGATCCTGTTCAATGGCCTTGCTTGCAGCAAAACGTACGGGGATCCCCGCCCGCAGGGCATGATCCTCGAGCAGGTGGATCACCGCATGGATGCAGCGGTGTACGGCGCCCCCGTTATCATGCTCATCGCAAAAGTCATCCACTTCCGGACATTCCTGGTAATAGGCGATGTGCATGGCGTGCTGCACCAGCTCGTCAATGCCTTCGTTCTTGGCTGCGGAAATGGGTACAACGGGAACGCCCAGCATCTTCTCCATACGGTTGATGTCCACAGAGCCGCCGTTTCCCCGCAGTTCGTCCATCATATTCAGGGCGACCACCATGGGGATGTTCATTTCCAGCAGCTGCATGGTCAGATACAGGTTCCGTTCAATGTTGGTGGCATCTACGATGTTGATGATCGCTTTGGGCTTCTCGTTTAATACAAAGTCCCGACTGACCAGCTCCTCACTGGAATAGGGGGACATGGAATAAATGCCCGGCAGGTCGGTGATGAGGGTTCCTTCTTTGCCACGGATCACGCCATCCTTACGATCAACGGTCACACCGGGAAAATTGCCCACATGCTGGTTGGAGCCGGTAAGCTGATTGAACAGCGTCGTCTTTCCGCTGTTCTGATTGCCCACCAGGGCGAAGGTTAATGTCTCTCCCTTAGGAAGTGGATGTCCGCTGCCCTTTGCATGGTATTTACCTTCTTCACCCAGTCCGGGATGGGCGATATCCTGCTTTTTCTGCGTTGCCTCTCTGGCAGTTGCTTCTTGAACGATCGCCTCTTTGCTGACAGGCGTTGCCTGGATCTTTTCTGCATCCGCAAGACGAAGGGTCAGTTCATAGCCATGGATCCGAAGCTCCATGGGATCTCCCATAGGCGCCAGTTTCACCAGGGTCACTTCCGCTCCGGGGATCACCCCCATGTCCAGAAAGTGCTGTCTAAGCGCCCCTTCTCCGCCTACGGCATCGATCCGTGCGGTCTGTCCGATCTGTAAATCCTTGATGGTCATACGATTCTCTTCCTATTCTCCCAATTTGACGAAATACTGCCGTCTGTCTATCCATATGTATCATACCTTTTCTGGAAGAATGTGCCTACCCTTTTCGAAAACAGAACTCAGATCCCGTATTCATTTAAGGCCATGTCCCAGTATTTTTCCGGAATGTCCTTCCAGTTGGCCTTCCCTTCTGCCTGCTCACATAAGCGGAAGGCCAGGTCCAGAACGCGGGCCTGGGATACGGCAAATCCGTTTAAAACCGCCTTTGTCACCCGGTACCAGGCAGGTGCCTGGATTCCCAGTCGTTCCTCATCCATCTCCGCTATGGCTTTTTCCACATCGTAGCTGCGGGATATAAATTCCTTTTCCCAGATACCGCCCCGATCAAAAAGCATCATAAACTGAGCCTTTCCGTCACTGTACAGAGGCATACCCACGCTGCCGGGATTGATCACCCATTTTCCGTTTTTCATATATTCCACCTGCTGATGAAAATGGGCACAGATGGTCATCCTGTTTTCCAGGCGCTTTGTCAGTTCATCGTTGTGTGGCAGATCCGGCCGCAGGCTCTCATTTACCTGAAAGGGAGAACCATGGCATATGGTAAAGGAAGGCATATCCGGATATTCCATGGTCTTTGCGATGGGCATGGCTTCGAAGGCATCGATCTGAGCCGGAGTTAAGCGGTCATAGGCATACCGGAGCATACCGGAAGAAGATTTACCGCTTTCCCAGATCCAGTCAAAATGCTTGCCTTTTTTGTGGTCGATCCAATAATCTTCCTTGTTTCCCCGGATAAAGGTGCAAGGGTATTCTTTCTTAACCGCCTCCAGGATCTCCAGAGTTTTCTCCGGGCAGGGCATTTCCCCGACGTAATCTCCCAGAAAGAGAAATACTTCCGCCCCCATAAGCTTTGCCTGTTCCAGACATTTCTCCAAAGCGATGTGGTTACTGTGAATGTCAGCAAGTACTGCGATCTTCATCTGTCTTTCCCCGTTCTTTCATTCTTTTTTCAGAGCCTGCCGGGATCCGATCTTTCCCGGCAATGCCCATAGTCTTTTTATAAAGGAGGAATCTTAAGGGGATAAAGCAGATTTTTGGAAGAAAGAAGAAGGCAATCCTTAAGTTTTTCAGGGTCTTTTTTACACTTTCTGAAGACTGCAACTTGCTTATTTCGATTTTATGCAATATGATGTTGTCAAATGATTTTTCAAAAAAGGAGTACACTATGGGAACTTTTTTAGATGAAGTAAAAAGCAGACGCTCCGTTCGTACCTTCGATGGCAGACCGGTAGCGGAAGATCTGCTGCAGCAGTTAAAAGACTGTGCAGCGAAAGCTGTTAACCCTTACCATATCCCCGTCACCTTCGATTTCTTTACCGCAAAGGAGCATGGCTTATCCAGTCCTGTCCTCTCCGGCGCAGAGACCTATGTGACCGCCAAGGTATCGGTTCAGAAAAATGCGGATGTAGCTTATGGTTACAGTTTCCAGAAGCTGCTGATGCAGGCCCATCATCTGGGTCTTGGCACCGTTTGGATCGGTGGCACCATGCCCCGGGAAAAGTTTGAAAAGGCTGCCGGTGTTACCGATGGGGAAGTGATGCCCTGCGTCAGTCCTTTAGGCTACGAAGCCAAGATGAGCCTGAAGGAGATCATGATGCGCAAAGGCGTAAAGGCCGATACCCGTTATGATTTTGAGCAACTGTTCTTTCTGGAAAAATGGAATGCTCCCCTTACCAGAGAAGCGGCTTTATCTCTTGGCCTGGAAGAAGCACTGGAAGCCGTCCGTATGGCGCCTTCCGCAGTAAATAAACAACCCTGGCGGGTGATCGTCTCCGGAAAGAACATTCATTTCTATGAGAAAAAAGACCGTGGCTACGACAACGGAACCTACGATCTGCAGAAGGTGGATGTGGGCATCGCCCTGTTCAACTTTGAAGAGACCTTAAAAAGCGCCAGCATCCCCACCACCTTTACCATAAACGATCCGGCCATCCCGGACCTTCCGGAACATACCGAGTATGTTGCTACATACACCTTGAACTGATCCATTTTTGCCCTGAAAAAAAGCCCGGGATACAGGTCTCCTGTATTCCGGGCTCTATCATCCATTTTGGATCTTGCTCATATCCTTTTTCTCCACCACGATGAGCAGGATGCTGTTGGCAGCAAAGGGTGCATCGGGACCCACATGATTCCAGAGTTTTCCTTTCTCCTTGATGGCGACCACGTTGAGATTCATGGTACGGCGAAGGTCCAGTTCCTTCAGGCTTTTTCCGATCCAGTCTGCCTTGGGATTCATTTCGATCATATACATGTTGGAATCCAGCTCGAAGAAATCCTTAAAGGAGGAAGACATAAGGATACTGGCGGAACGAAGGCCGCCTTCCCCTTCGGGATCGATGATCTTGTCTGCTCCCACTTTCTTTAAAATGGAGCCCATACGGCTGGTGGATGCTTTGGATACCACGATGGGTACTCCCTGCTCCTTCGCCACGGATACCGTCAGGATGCTGGCTCCCAGGTTATTTCCCATGGCCGTTACCACAATGTCCATATTTTTAAGGCCCAGGGAAGCAACTTCATCCTCATTGGCCAGATTGGCACAGATGGCTGACGTGCAGTGGGGTGCGATCTCGGAGATGATCTCATCGTTCTGATCCACCGCCAGCACATCCGCTCCCATCTCGTAAAGACTCTCTGCCAGGCTTCTGCCGTATTTTCCCAGTCCCAAAACCGCTACTGATTTTTTCATGTTATCCTCCTGCCCATCAGCCTACGTAGAACAGACCTTCCGCATGCCGTATGGTGTTTTTCCGTTTCTTTTCACTGGTAAAGAAAAATGCCATGGAGATTGGCCCGATCCTGCCCAAAAACATGGCGATGATGATCACGATCCGTCCCGCCACGTTCAAAGAAGCAGTCAGATTTCTGGAAAGGCCCACGGTACTGATGGCGCTTATGACTTCATACATCCCGTCGTTTAAGGAAATATCCCCGGTACTCATCAGCAAGATCAGAAGCAGGATCGCCGTGATCAGACTGACCATGACAACTGCCGCTGCCTTTCGCATCATTTCTCCGGATACGCTGCGGTGAAAGATCACCGTTTCCTTCTGCCCCCGGATATAGGAAAGGCCGTTCATTAAAAACAGGACCGCCGTCACCGTCTTGATCCCGCCAGCCGTACCCACCGGTGATCCGCCGATAAACATCAGCACATTGCCCAGCACGCAGCTGACTTCTCTGAGGGCGTCCTGCGGGATCGCAGCAAAGCCTGCGGTTCGGAAGGTAATGGACTGAAACAGGCTGTTTAACAGTTTCTCCCCAAGGGGCATATTTCCAATGGTAGCCGGGTTATCGTATTCCAGGATAAAGATCCCCAGGGTTCCAAGGAGGATCAGGGCCGCGGTAATGGAGAGAACCAGCTTCGTGTGTTCGGAAAAACGGGCAACCATTCCCGAAAAGCCGATTTTTTGCCGCAGGCTCTTTTTTATCCCGTCGATCAGATCAAACCACACCACAAATCCCAGGCCTCCCAGGACGATCAGTGCCATGGTCACATACAGGATCATCCCGTTTCCGCTGTACTCCATCAGGCTGTTTGGCCCCATGA
>JAILDL010000127.1 GCA_024689465.1 Lachnospiraceae bacterium | reverse complement strand
CCTCTGCATATAAATGGTCGCGTGCGGATTGATCTGCGTAAAAGGAAGGATCCCGCCGGAATGATCATAATGGCCGTGACTTAAGATCACCGTATCAACCCGGGTCAGGTCAATGCCCAGATGCCGGGCATTCCGAAGGGTCTCTTCCGAAGGCCCCAGATCCAGAAGCAATTTATGCTTCTTCGTCTCCACATAAAAAGACAGTCCGTGAGCATAGGCGCAACCGGACGTACCTTCTGTGTTTTCTATCAGATTTACGATCTTCATATAAAGCCTCTTGGTAACATTCTTCCATGGTTATGCATGTTCTGTGCTTCCATTATATCAGCTTTCTGATTGTTACTCTCTAAAAATAATGTAAACTTTTTCAAGTTAGGTATTGCTAATCGTTAGCGAACAGTGTATTCTTATTTCTGTTAGCAAACGCTAACCAAGTGATCGATCTCTAACGATCGCAAAACAGCAGGAAAGGAGAAAGCCATGCCAAGGGATAAAACGGCCAGTCACGAAAAGATCGTTGCTACAGCATTTGCGGAATTTTTAAAATACGGCTTCAAGGATGCGTCCATGCGCCGGATCGCTGCTGCCTGCAACATGAGTGCCTCCGGTTTGTATAAGCATTTCCCCAGTAAAGAGGATATGTTTGCGGCTTTGGTGGAGCCGGTCTATAACGACCTGGTGAATAACTTCTTTGCTTCCATGGAAGAAGATAACCAGACCAAGCCACTGGCATCCTACGAAGATGTCTGGAACAACACCGGTGAAAACGAAATGGCCATCCGCTACATCTACGAACACCTGGATGCCTTTAAGCTACTGGTGTGTCACTCTCAGGGAACCCGTTACGAAAACTTTATTCAGGATCTGGCCACCTTAGAGGAACAATCCACCATGCACTACATGGCTCGTTTGAAGGAACTGGGGATTCCCTACCGGATGATCCCGGAAAAAGAATTCCGTCTGTTCGTCAACAGCAACCTTACGGCACTCTTCCAGGTGGTCCAATACGATTTTACCCAGGAAGAGGCTCTGTCCTATGCAAAACATATGGATCAGTTCTACGTCTACGGATGGAAAAAACTGTTGTCCATAGAATAAACATTCAAAGAAAGGGATCCGAAAATGGAAAACAAGAAAAAAAGTAAGTCCACACTTGGATGGGTGTTAGAGTTCGCCGGTATGAACAAAAGCAGCTACATCCTCAGTGTGATCCTGGCCATCGTCAGCGTTCTTGCAGGTTTTCTTTCCTACACCTACGTTGCTAAAATCGTCACATCGCTCATCGATGGCAACAAAGACTTTGGATATTATCTTACCCAGTGCGGCATGATCGCTTTGTGCTGGACCATTTCCAAGGCCTTCCATACCTTCTCAACTGCCTTATCTCATAAAGCAACGTTCAGCGTACTGGCAGAGATCCGCAGACGCCTTACCGCCAAGCTGGCCCGTATGCCCCTGGGAGACGTCCTGGCTAACTCCTCCGGTTCCTATAAGAACATCATCGTAGAGCGCGTGGATTCCATTGAGACCACTCTGGCGCACATCATTCCGGAAGTCATTTCCAACGCCATCGTTCCTGTGGGGATCCTGATCATGATGCTTTCCATCGACTGGCGGCTGACGCTGATCGCTCTGATCTCCGTTCCCGTAGGCGCCATATTCTTCAGTCTTATGATGGTAGGTTCCGAAGAGAGCTTCAACAATACCATTGTAAAGACGAAGGCCTTAAACGACACCGCAGTGGAATATATCAACGGTATCGAAGTCATTAAAGCCTTCGGAAAATCCAAGACTTCTTATGATAAATTTGTGACCGCAGCAAAAGAAGGCGCCGATTGTTTTATCGAATGGATGCGGCGCTGCAATATCTATCAGAACCTGGCCATGGTACTGATGCCTGCCCAGTTTCTTACGCTGCTGCCCTTCTCCGGTTACTTCTATATGACCGGCAAGGCTCCCGCCCACGATATTGTGATGATCATCATCCTGTGTCTGGGACTGGTTTCACCGTTCCTGATCATTTCCGGCTACGTGGACGATTTCTCCAAGATGAGCTCCATCATCGGCGAAGTTACCTCTATTCTGGAACAAAGAGATCTGGTACGCCCGGAGGCCCTTACAAAAGAGCCTGCCGATCATTCCATCGAACTGCAGGACGTACATTTCGGCTATAAAGAGCAGGAAGTGCTCCACGGTATTAACATTTCCATCAAAGAAGGTACCGTCAATGCCCTGGTAGGCCCTTCCGGTTCCGGTAAATCCACCATTGCCAAGCTGATCGCTTCTTTCTGGGATGTGGACAGCGGCGCAGTTACCTACGGTGGTGTAAACATCAAGGATATTCCTCTGGAAGCCTACAACCAGAAGATCGCTTATGTTTCTCAGGATAATTACCTCTTTGATGAGACCATCCTTGAAAATATCCGCATGGGAAATCCTTCCGCTTCCGATGAAGATGTAATGAATGCAGCCAAAGCGTGTGGATGCCACGACTTCATCATGCATCTGGAAAATGGGTACCAGACGGTGGCCGGCGGAGCCGGAGGGCACTTATCCGGCGGCGAACGTCAGAGGATTTCCATTGCCAGAGCCATGTTGAAGAACGCTCCGGTGATCATCCTGGACGAAGCCACTGCTTACACCGATCCAGAAAATGAAGCCCTGGTACAGCGTTCCGTGGCAAAACTCATTGCCGGAAAAACGCTCATCGTCATTGCACACCGTCTTTCCACCATCGCTTCTTCCGATCAGATCATTGTGATCAATGACGGAAATGTGGAGGCGGTAGGTACTCAGGAG
>JAILDL010000121.1 GCA_024689465.1 Lachnospiraceae bacterium | reverse complement strand
TCGTTGGAATGATTGGTGGCATGCAGGACCACATTAAATCCTGCATCAGCGATGGCATCACCCACCGCCTCGGGACAGTTAAAACGGGGATAGCCGGAAAAGCCCAGCTCATCACCGCCAAATACGGTTTCCTGGTTGATGATCTTGATATCGGCCTCCTCCAGGAAAGGCCGGATGGTCTCAAATTCGAAGGAATAGTCCCGGCTGCCGTCTGTCTGCACACCGGACTCGATCAGCCCCATGTGATACAGATTATCGCCCAGCGCCAGGATGTGGATCTTGCCGGAAGGTTCTGCCTGGGCTTTCAGCGGGCAAAGCAGGATCAGTAGCAGGATCCACCCCAAAAGGCTTATCCCTTTGCTGATATGAACGTTTTCCCTTCTCGTGGGAAATACCCTGTTGTTTTGCAATATCGCGACTACCCCCGTTTCTGACTTTGTATCCCCTCTCGATGACACCCGCAGGATTTCCCGGATCTGCGGAATATCTCCCTCGTACATTATA
Organism: Lachnospiraceae bacterium; assembly: GCA_024689465.1. Classification (GTDB taxonomy): domain Bacteria; phylum Bacillota; class Clostridia; order Lachnospirales; family Lachnospiraceae; genus JAILDL01. The sequence goes on along the minus strand of JAILDL010000121.1, from coordinate 2,152 downwards.
CTCCAGGTTGGCCCTGTTTACCCTCCGGAAATATGGTTTGCCTACCTGTGGTAAAATAGGATGCGAAAGGTTTTTTATCTATGAATACACAAAAGAATCTGATCCGCGCCGCAGCGCTTCTTGCTTTTACCGCAATCGTAGGCGTAACCGGTGCGACATGCGATACAACTTCATTACAGCAAAATCTCGGAACTGCAGCCGAAAATCTGTCGGCTACACAGCCCGGCAACGATCTTTCCGGTTCTGCTGGCAATTCCGACGCTACGGGAGCTTCCGGTGCAATGGGTGCTTCCAGTACAGGCAACACAGTGAGCGGCTTTACTGCAGAGGACCTGGCAAAACTCCTTACCGCCTCCTCCGGCAGCACGCTCCTTACCATTGATGAAAATGCCGTCACCGAAGAAACCTCCTGTGACGTTCCCGAAGAAGAGGAAAATGAGTACGAGCGCTTTGCCATCGCGCAGGTAACGGATTATGTAAATGTCCGCTCCGGTGCCTCCACTTCCTACGATATCCTGGGAAAGATGTACAACGGTTCTGTGGCGGAAATTCTGGAAACCGTCACCGGGGAAGAAGACGGCGAAGAATGGTATAAGGTAAAAAGCGGCAACGTGGAAGGCTATATCAAGGCAGAGTTTTTCCTGGCAAAAGAAGATGCCCTCTCCGTGATCGATCAGTACATCACGAAGTATGCCACGGTTTCCGCAACCCGCTTAAATGTCCGCTCCGAAGCAGCCATCGAATCGGACCGGGTGGGCTATCTGGATAACAATGAAAAGGTTGTTGCTCTGGAAGATCTTGGAGAGTGGATCAAGGTTCAATATACCGGCGAGAAGACCGGCTATGTGTCTGCAGAATACGTGACACTTTCGGAAGAATATATTACAGCCAAGTCTCTGGAAGAAGAAGCGGAAGAACTGGCAAGAGCCAGAGAACTGCAGGCCCGGCAGGATGCAGAAGAAGCTTCCACCAAAGAAGATGTGACCATCGTGGTACAGCAACCGGACACCACCTACACCACCAATGCGGAACTGCGTCAGGCCATCATCGATTACGCCATGCAGTTCCTTGGAAATAAATATGTGCACGGTGGACAGAGCCTGGCTTCGGGAACAGATTGCTCCGGCTTCACCTGCTATGTCCTGAAAGAGTTCGGTTACAACATCAGCCGTACCCCTTCGGGGCAGCTTTCCAGTGCAGGCCGCAGCATTTCCACTGCCGAGATGCAGCCCGGAGATATCATCTGCTACGGCAAGTCCTCCTGCACCCATGTCGCCTTCTACATCGGCAACGGCCAGATCCTGCATTCCGCAAACTCCCGCAAGGGCGTGATCATCGGCGATGCATATTATAACAATATCTTAGGCGTAAAGAACGTCATCGATTAATCATTGGATTCCCTGGTTAGATCCTTCACCCACTTATATTTGCGGAAGTGGAGGAGTACCCAGGGAATTTTTCCCACTTCATCCAGGCAGGTGCAGGCATAGATCGCAGCCACAGGCCAATTTAAGAAAAACGCCCCCGCAAAGGCCAGCGGAAGGGCAATGCCCCACATGGTCACAGCCAGAGAATACATGTCAAACAACGTATCTCCGCCTGCTGCGAATACACCATTGATGATCACCGTATTCACACATCTGCCGATCATGTAGATCGCCATGATCACCATCATATAGATCAGATAATGCATCGCCTGTTCCGACAGTTGCATATAATGCACCACTGCAGGTGTCAGAGCCAGCACCACCAGCGTACTTCCAAAGCCGATGACGAAGGATAATTTCGCCAGACGGATCCCGTAGATCTTACCCTTCTCCAGCATTCCTGCTCCCAGCTCATTTCCAACCATGATGCCGCCTGCAGAAGCAATACCGTTGCAGACGCAGCAAATCAGGTCCCGGACCACAGCCGCCATGGAATTGGCCGCAGCAGCGTCGCTGCCCAGATGTCCCATGATGGCCGTATAAGCTGTAAAACCGCAGCCCCAGAACAGGCCTCCTCCGATCAGCGGCAGGTAGCATTTCCGAAAGTCTTTGGAAAGTTGCGGATTCTTTACAAAAAACCGGGAGAAGTCCGGATGCATATAGCCCTTTTTATAAGAAATGGCGATACCCCAGGCAAGCTCTACGATCCGGGCAATCAGAGTTGC
>JAILDL010000094.1 GCA_024689465.1 Lachnospiraceae bacterium | reverse complement strand
AACTGGGGATAACTGTATTTTTCTATCGGACCGTCAGACCTTTTTTGGCCGAAAAAGAAGATGCATTTTTGCTGGCGCTTTTATACTTTTCCTTTTCTTCTAAGTTTCTGGTACTGGTTCCGGAATTTACCCAGATGGCGGTATGGTCCTTTACGCTGGTATTTCTGATGATCTTGCGGGTGGAATTACGGAAATGGGGCAAACTGCCTGCATCTCGTTGGATGAAAGGAGAGACCTGGGTTTCCGGCATTCTCATTGGGACAGGCATTTCCTGCATGGTGCTGGCCTATCCTTCTATGGTACTGGTGGCGATTCTCTTTGCCGTTATGCTGTTTGCATGGAAAGAGTATAAGCATCTGGCAGTGGCTTTTGTGACGATCCTGATCCAGGCGGGAGGATATATCGCATACCTAGCCAGCTATCTGACGGTTTCGGAATGGGTTACCTGTATTCGAAATATGCTGTATACTTCCGGTGCCCATGATGACTCGGCTTGCGAGCGGATCCTGCTGTATGGTCACAATGTGCTGACTATCCTGCTGATCCTGGGAATAGAAGGCGTGGTAGCGTTTTTGATCTACCTATTATCCCGAAAAAAGATTACCTTTATCTGTTGTTATCTCTACAGCGGTATGCTGTTCCAGATCATCCTCTGGGTATGCAGACCGATCCGGTACCATAAATGCTATGATTATACGATTCTGTTCCTCCTATTAGGTTATCTTTTGTGGAAGGCTTTTGCCGTCGGGAAGCAGAAGGAGAGTGATGATAGTAGTAATGGTCAGAGGGATCAGATGCTCCTGCGTTGGCAGATCTGGGCAGGACTGAGCGGCGTACTGGTATTTATCGCCACTGCACTGTTAACAAATCTTCCCCTTTTTGTATCCATTCGCCTGGCCTATCCGGCCATTCTTCTGGCAGGTGTATTTGCGTTAGCACGACTAGACGGGATGGAAAGATCTGATGACGATGGAGAGCCAATAGAGGATAAAAAGGCTGGAACGATAGACAAGACAGATCGGAAACGATCCAACTGGCGTATGGTGATGCTGCTGGGATGCTTTACGCTCACTTTCATTCGAGGCTTTTCCCTGGATAACGATGATGGAGAGATCTGGACCATCCGGGATCTGGGTAAAGTGATCACAGAAGGGCCGGAAGCAGGTCTGGTTACCACCTATATGAAGGGCTATATGCAGCAGCAGGATTGGGCGGAATGGCAGCAGTACATTCAGCCTGGAGACAGCGTACTTATAGTGGATTTCTGTACCATTCCCTACCTGTTTGAAGACGTGGATGTGGCTTCCTACACCACCATCAGTACCCCTACTTACAATGATGGACTGGAGATCTATTACCGGCAGCATCCGGAGAAATATCCGGATGTGGTGGTTCTCAGCTCCTGGTATGGAGAGCTTACACCGGTTGGGGGCAGTCCTTACATAACCGAGTGGGTAGAACGGGAGTATCAGGCAGACCAGGTGATCGATGGCAGCTTTTATCGATATTATAAGAATAGATAAAAGTATCCGGAGAACGGTTCTGTTCAAAAAAACTGGAAGAAGCTGTTATTTTGTGAAAATGCAATAGGAGCTACAGGACTGGATGCAAAAGACAAAAAAAGCAGATAAACTGCAGTTTTTTATTGGTATGTTCATTTGCGTTTTGATCAACCTGCCATTCTGGATCAACGGAACAGGAGCGGTTATCACGTATCATGATCAGTTAGATGGAGAACTGCTGACATACATATTAAATGCAAAGTATCTGTTTTCCGAAATGCAGACATATCCGGAATTGATGAATGGAATCCCGCAAGGAGGCATGATATCTCCTGCACCCGGTTTTATTTTACTATTTCGTTTTTTCTCTCCTCTTGTAGCCTTTTTAATCATGCAATTTCTGATAAAGGGAATTTCGTTTTGTTCCATGTATCTGCTGCTGTCCGAGTTGACGCGAGACCGCCGGATCGCTTTTCTTGTTGGTCTTTGGTGGATGTGTCTGCCGTTTTATCCGGTGTATGGACTAAGCATACCGGGACTGGCTTTATTGGGGTATGCGACCTGTCGCATGCTGATAGAGGAGGAACTTACTAAACGGGACCTTTCAGGAAACCTGTTGAACATCTTTCTATATGGAGCGTTGTCTTCGCCGGTGCTTATAGGGTTTGCGGTGATATTTGCTCTGTTGATCCTGCTCGCAGTGGCAGTCATTCGGCGGGAACGATATCGGGTTAAACGAATCTTTCTGGAAATGCTGGTACTGGGTCTGACTTATGTGGGCTTTAACTTCTCTCTATTTAAGCAATTTATTCCCGGTTTTTCCAATGAATCCTATATTTCGCATAAATCTGAAATCCTGGTAAATCCGGAGCCTTTTGGGAATACCTTCGCTCAGATACTCCTTGAAGGCGAGGCATATACGCAGGTAGGAGCAAAGTGGGTTTTGTTGATACTGGCTGTAGCGTTTATTTCAGGTATGATCTGGGGAAGAAAGAAAACGCAAAAAGAGCGAGCCTGCCTTCTTGGCTGTTTGTTGATCAACATTCTGATAGCCGGGTGGAAAGCTTTTTATCAGTCGGAAAGCATGGTATCCATGCGTAATCATAGCCAGGGCTTACTGCGGGCGTTCAATATGGGACGGTTCACCTGGCTAATGCCGTTCATATGGGCTTTGACTCTGGCGTTTGGATTAAAGATTCTTTTCCTTATCTGTGAGGAAAACAAAAATAAACGTTTTCTGATAACGGGCATTTGGTCACTGATCGGAGTTGTTATGATCGGCTCTGCATTGTATAAAAGTGATGTGAAGCCTAATGCCATGAAAATTCTTAAAGGTGGAGACTATTATGCCCTGTCCTGGGAAAACTTTTATGCAGGAGATCTGTTTGAACAGGTGGATGCCCTGATCCAAAGACCGAAGGAAGAATACAGGGTTGTCAGCTTAGGAATTTATCCTGCTGCAGCCGCATATAATGGTTTTTATTGTCTGGATGCGTATTCCAACAACTATGATGTGGAGTATAAGCATGCTTTTCGAAAGGTCATAGAACCTCAGCTGGATAAGAGTGAATATCTGCGCCTGTGGTTTGACAGGTGGGGAAACCGATGTGTAGTTGTGCTGGCAGAGACCGGGAATTATTTCACTTTTGAAAAGAAGTGGGGACCCTATGTTCAGGATTATGAATTAAACTATGAACAGCTAAAGGCAATGGGTTGCGAGTACATCCTATCAGCCGCGTATCTGCTTAACTGGGAAGAACAGCCCCTGCAACTGTTGAATACGGAACCAATCCAAACAGAGGGTAGCTGGTATCAACTCTGGGTATATAAGGTTCTGTAGGGCTCTTGCATTCTTACCATAACCGTGGTAGTTTTAAAGTAACTTAATATTTGTGCATGAGATTTGGAGTCAAGCATTTAGTATCGACAAGGCGTCGGTATTTATTTGTTTGGCTCTTTTTTATTCGTCGGAAGGAGAAGGTATATGAGAGATGTGATCATTATTGGTGCCGGTGTGACCGGCAGCGCCATCGCCAGAGAGTTGTCCCGCTATAACCGGGATGTGCTGGTGCTGGAGAAGAATTCAGATGTGGCGGAGGGAACGTCCAAGGCTAACAGCGGCATCGTCCATGCGGGTTACGATGCAAAGCCGGGTAGCCTGATGGCAAAACTGAATCTACAGGGCAATCTTATGATGGAGCAGTTATCCAGAGATCTGGACTTTCCCTTTAAGAAGAATGGCTCTCTGGTGCTGTGCTTTTCCGAAGAGGACCGTCCGAAACTGGAGGAGTTATATCAAAGAGGTGTGGCCAACGGCGTGCCGGATATTAAGATCCTCTCCAAAGAAGAGGTCCTGGCTATGGAACCCAATATTACCGAGGAGATCGTCGGTGCCTTATATGCCCCTACCGGCGGTATTGTTTGTCCCTTTAATCTTACGATTGCCTTAGCGGAAAATGCCTGTGAAAACGGTGTGGAGTTTCAGTTAAATACAGCGGTGACCGGCCTTGAGAAAACAGAAAAGGGATATCTGGTGCACACCGACAAAGGGGACTACGAGACAGCCATGGTGGTTAACGCTGCCGGCCTTTATGCAGACGTTTTCCACAACATGGTATCGGAAGAAAAGATCCACATCACGCCCCGTAAGGGCGAGTACTGCCTGATGGATAAGAAGGTGGGAGACTTTGTGAAGAGTACGGTCTTCCAGCTTCCCGGAAAGTACGGAAAGGGCGTGTTAGTAACCCCTACGGTTCACGGCAATCTCCTGGTAGGCCCTACGGCTACCGATCAGGAGGATAAGGAACAGGATCAGACTACACAGGAAGGGCTGGCGGATGTATTAGAGAAAGCTGGAAAGAGTGTAAAGAGCCTTCCCAGACAGATCATCACTTCCTTCGCAGGACTTCGTGCCCATGGAGATACAGGGGACTTCATCATCGGAGAAGTAAAGGATGCTCCCGGCTTTATTGATGCAGCGGGCATCGAGTCCCCGGGTCTTACCAGCGCTCCGGCGATCGGTATCATGGTAGCGGACCTGATCCAGGAACTGTCTCCTGCAGAAAAGAAGAGTGATTTTATTGCGACCCGGAAGGGTATCCCGTCCATGGCACTGGCAACGAACGAAGAGCGAGCTGCTTTGATTAGGGAAAACCCGGCCTATGCCAACGTGATCTGCAGATGCGAAACGGTGACGGAAGGAGAGATCCTGGAAGCCATTCACAGACCCTTAGGTG
>JAILDL010000075.1 GCA_024689465.1 Lachnospiraceae bacterium | reverse complement strand
TGTGCCTCCGCTTTGGTCTCAATGGGCGTGAACCCATGAACCTTAGCGAGATCGCCCGCCTTCCGGAATATAATGTATCCCGCGAGCGGGTGCGCCAGATCGAAGCAGCTGCACTTAAGAAGCTGCAGCGTATTCCTTCGGTGCGCTCCCTGCTGGAGGATTATGCCCTCAGCGCCTGATAGGAGCCGGGGTTTTTATCCCCGGTAGCAAACGGAAACACTAAGATTATTGGGATTGGGTCATCAGGACCCGATCCCTGATCCGTATCATAGAGCGAAGAAAGATTGTATGAACCGGAGGAGTATGTATGGACAGAGAAGTATGTTCGTTTACCAGAGAGTTTGAACGAAATGAACAAAAGCTGAAGATAAAAGAACTGAACGGAATGGATACTTCGGCGGAACGACGTGTGCAGGCAGAACTGTTCGAATCCGTGATCGCGGATCTGCCAAATATGACGTTTTCTAAGGAAGGTCAGGAAGCTTACCATCGTGAAAAAGCCAGGGCGATAAAACTTCTGGAGGAGTTGGGGGCAGATGATCCCTATAACGCCAAAGGAGCTAAGGCGCTTGCAGAATTTTTTATTAAAACCTGTAAAGAGGCTGAGAAGATCCTTCGGAAGGAGGGGATTGGAGAAGAGTTCCATAGTTCCCTTGTCTTTCCGCGTTTTGTCGCTTCGGAATACGATCATAGATGCAATGGCTTGAAGATCTCCCACGATTACGGGAATATACCCGACATCTATTCCGAGCTTGGCCTGGATAGTGCTACCATAGAAGCCCGCACGAAGGATTGTTATAAAATGCTTCATGTGATGTTATTAAATGCCAAATATGTCAGGCGCTGTGCAAAGAAGAATTACCCGGAAGGGTATGTAGGGGGGATGTGCTCGATCCTTCTTTATCTGGCGGGGGCCACCCTTCTGATGGACGGAAAACTAAGATGATCCATGGATTTTGGCGGTTCTGTTGTGGAACCGCCATTTTTTAGCCCTGCTAGTGTCAGAAAATAATAGAATAAAATCAGAAAATGCGTGACTAAAGTCCTAGTAATTGCGAAATAATTGTTATATAATGATGTTACTAGAGGGAGGCTATGTCACATGACCGATTTTATTGAAGTATTTAACCAGAACAATATCCGCATTACTGCGGAAGTTGGGCGCATCTACATCGACCCTTTTCAGATGAAGATCGAACCGAAGGATGCAGCCTTTGTATTGATCACCCATGATCATATGGATCATTTTTCACCGGAAGATCTGGAGAAAGTAATCTGCGCCGATACCATTATGGTGGTACCTGCCGCCATGGCAGATAAGGCACAGCCTTATGAAACAAAAGTAAAGCAGATCGTTACCGTTACACCCAATGAAAAGACCGAAATTGAGGGACTTCCCATTGAGACGGTCCCTGCGTATAACAAATTAAAACCTTTCCATCCCAGGTCCAGCGGATGGGTAGGTTATATCCTTACCGTAAACGGGCAGAGAGTCTATATTGCAGGGGATACGGATGCGACAGACGAAGCGAAGGCTGTAACTTGCGATATTGCACTGGTTCCCATTGGCGGTACGTATACCATGGATGTTAAGAAGGCTGCAGAGCTGATCAATAGCATGAAACCCAAGGTTGCCATCCCCGTGCATTTCGGCGGCATCGTAGGAAAGCCGGAAGATGCGGATACCTTCGCAGAGCTGGTGGATGCACCTACCGAAGTAGTGAAGAAGATCCAATTCTGACAAAACATAAGATTCGATCTCATCGAAGCAATATTCGACAGAATGTCATACAAAGAATCAAAGAAATAGAAGTAACAGAGAGGACAAAACTATGCCGTTCATTTCAACGAAGACAAATGTGAACGTACCCAAAGACAAAGAGGTAGAGTTAAAGGAGCGCCTGGGGAAGGCCATCGAGGCGATCCCGGGAAAGAGCGAGAGCTGGCTGATGGTAGCCATAGAGGGAGATATTCCCATGTACTTTAAGGGGCAGGGAAATGAGCCCACGGCTTTTGTGGAAGTGAAGATCTTTGGCGATGCGTCCAAGGAAGCCTATGCAAATATGACGAAGGAACTGAGCCGTGTCTATGCGGAGGTTCTGGGGGTAAAGCCGGATCGGTTGTATGTGCGCTATCAGGGAGGCACCGACTGGGGCTGGAACGGAAACAATTTCTAGCAAGAACCGGAAAGGGAATCAAAGGTTCGGGTCCATACAAGTACTGTGAGGGGTAGTGTAACAATTCAAATACGGCGGAAAGGAGAGACTGGCTATGTTGGGAGCGATTATTGGTGATATGGTTGGAAGTCCTTTTAAATTTGATGTGTCCATTAAGCGAAAAGACTTTGGGCCGCTGTTTACCGCAAATTCGAATTATTCAGACGGAACTGTGCTGACGCTGGCAATGGCGGATGCATTGTCGTGGATGCCCAAAGATGCCGGTATTCCTACGATCCGTATGGAAGTGATCCGCTCCATGCGGGAGTGGGGACAACGCTATATGTATGCCGGGTATGAAGGACAGTTCCTCACCTGGCTTCTGGAAGAGCCGCCCATGCCTTACGGCGGTGACGGAAATGATGCGGCTATTCGTATCGCGCCTGCAGGTTGGTTGTATGATACACTGGAGAGAACCATACAAGTGGCCAAAGCCGCAACGGAAATAACCCACAATGATCCTCAGGGGGTCAAGGGAGCGGTAGCAGTGGCAGCGGTAATTTTCCTTGCAAGGACGGGGCATAAGAAAAGCGTGATCCGTCAGTATGTGGCGCAGCAATTTGGCTATGATCTGTCCAGAACCATGGATCAGATCCGGGAAACGTATTTTCCCAAGGATAGTTGTCAGGAGACCGTACCGGAAGCCATTACGGCGTTTCTGGAAGGACAGGGATTTGAAGATGTGATCCGTGGAGCCATCTCCTTAGGCGGAACCAGTGACAAGCTGGCCGGCATCGCAGGAAGTATGGCGGAAGCCTTCTATGTGATTCCCAATGAGATGCGGGAACAAGCGTTAAAGCGCATGGAAGATGACATGCGGGAAGTCTATCAGCGTTTTTGTAAGAAGAAAGGAAATCACGTCTAAATTCATACATAAAGTCGGAAATGTCAAGGGAAATCGGCGAATTGTCGCAAGATTTCCCTTTAATTTTGTGTATTTTTATATTAGATTGCAGGTTTAAAGACCTAGCGTTTGCAATATCGTATGCTTATAATTATTTTTGGACGCTGTTTTTGGAATAGTGTTTCGTTAAACAACAATTCTTGTGAAGGGAAAAATGGGGATCGTGAACAGGCGTATTCTGTCTTTTTTTATTCTTTTATTCTATTCTATCGTACTCTTTTCACCAATGAAGGTATCCGCAGAAGAGAATCTGCCAACCAGAGTGATCAACGTTGTGTACGATGATTCGGGAAGTATGATCCGAACGCATCAGAACAATGTGGATACCTGGTGTCAGGCGAAATATTCCATGGAAGTATTTGCAGCCATGCTGGGAGAGAGAGACACCATGAATGTCTACGTCATGAGTGATTATGACCATGGGCAGACATCGGCGCCTCCCCGTCTTTCCTTAAGCGGAAGCGATGGATCCGAGGCCAATGTGGCCAAGGTCCACAATATGATCACGGCGGCCGGGAACACCCCTTTTAACGCCGTGCGTAAAGCCTATAATGATCTGGCGAATGCTTCGGCCGATGAGAAATGGCTGGTGATCCTGACAGACGGTGCATTTGAGGACGGAGCCTTTACCAATCAGCAGGTGGATGAATACCTGTCCGTGAAGGATGAAGACATCAACGTGATGTTCATGGGCATGGGAGCGGATGCCGCCGACATTACCGCCAGTGACGAGAAGCATATTTATTCCGAGAAAGCCCAGAATAATGCCCAGATCCTGGAGAAGATCACACAGATCTGTACCCGCATCTTTAATTCCAACAAATTGCAGGTGGACGTAAGCTCCGGAGACTTTTCCTTTGATATCCCCATGTCGGAGATCGTGGTCTTCGCACAGGGAGACGGAGTATCCATCGATGGTATTACCGATGGAAACGGAAGCCACATTTCGCCGGACAAGAAACCTGTGAATGTCCGCTACAGTGAGACGCCTTCATCCAAGGGCTATACCGAATTCATTGTAGATGATAAATTAAACGGCTATATCGCAACGTTCCGGGGAGATTTTGCTCCCGGTCATTACACGGCCAATGTGAATGCCGCACAGACCGTGGAAGTCTATTACAAACCCAACGTAGAGATCATGCTTTACCTGGTGGATAGTGAAGGCCAGGAAGTTCCTTATACAGACGGTGTTCGCTCCGGCGATTATGAAGTAAAGTTCGGCTTCGTAAAAGCAGGAACCAATGAGAAGGTAACACAGTCTACTTTGCTGGGAGACGTGAAATACGACGGCGCCATTTCCTTTAACCATGAGGAAGAAAAGCCCTGCGCCAACGG
>JAILDL010000063.1 GCA_024689465.1 Lachnospiraceae bacterium | reverse complement strand
TAACCCACTGGAAATCCCCTTCATGTGGGCCGTATCATTAAAAAGTTCCAGCCTGGGATGAACATAAAAGCCAGGCTTAACAGGGAACTCTAAGATCGTAACGGATGTAAATTCATAAGGCATCACCGTGCATACATAGGGAAACGGCATTCCCAGAATGTGGGACAGAGCGCAGGCTCCCGACCCGCCATGACTGAACAGGGCAATGGTCTTGGACCGCGTCGCCTTACAAAGGAAGCGGTTTCCTTCATGGATAAAGCCCTCTTTCTCCAGAAGCCGGTCGATCTCTTTTCCGATCTTCTCATAGCACTCCAGCGCTTTATTCCCCGCAAAATCCGGATGCTTTTTCCAGTCCCCGTTAAAGAAATCGTAGTTCTCATGGTCGATCATGTGGGCGCCCAGGGTCCAGGGATGGCCGCCGTCCCGGAGATTCTCTCCGCCCCAGCCGATCTCCCGCATAAACTCCAGCTTCGTGATGGGCTTACGGATCTTCTCCGCGGTATAAGCTGCTGTTTCATAAGCTCTGCCCATGGTGGAAGCATAGATCTCTTCGATCCCTTCGTCCTTTAATCGCTCGGCTGCTGCCGCTGCCTGAAGTTTTCCCATTTCCGTCAGGGTATCGTGGCGGTAATCCGGCTCTCCGTGCCGTACAAAGATAAAGCGGAATTTCTGATCCACATATTTTTCAATGCGGACAAAAAACTCCTTCTCGTCTTCCCCCACAATATAGCCGCCGTTTTTCTCCTGCACGCGCAACGATGCCGGATTATCCTTGTGTACGCTTAAATAGATCTCTTCTTCCGGGACGATCTTTCTGGCTATTTCCAAAGTCCGTTTTAAGCCCTCGGTGGCATAGCCTTTTCCCCGATAGGGCTTTCCAATATAATAGCCGATATGGCCGGCCCCGTTTTTCAGTGCTTCGTTGAGATAATGGCGGATCCGGAATTCTCCCACGATCTGATCGTCATCCCAGAGGAAATAAAAGGTTTCCGGCACTTTCCAATCCGGCAGGTCCTCTCCCCGGGCATCCTTCAGCATGCCCGGCAGAGCCTCCTGTTCAAAGACTTCTCTGGATACACCGTGCCAGGGGTTGGTAAATCCGTTTTCATCCTCCGGAATATCCCGGACGAATTCCCATTCCTTCTCCAGATCCTCCAGGTTTGCTTCTATCAGTTTGAGCATTTTTTTGCCTTCCTGTTGTTGTATTTTCAGAAATCATTATAACATAGTCATTATCCTATATTGAACGGCTTATCCAAACAGAAGCTTTACATTTTTCACCAATTGTTTGAAATATTCTGAATTTAAACGTCAGGTTGAATGTTCAATCCGGATCTGCCGTGATAAAATGAATCCGGTGTAACGTTCACCGAAAGAAAAATAAGGAGATGCGGTATGAAAAAGAAATTTCTGATGGGCATCATGACCTTGGCAATGTCTGTCCTGGTCCTGACCGCCTGCGGGAACGGTGGTGGCAAAGCAGCTTCCGAACCCGCAAATACTTCAGAGGAAACCGGCGAGGGGGCTTCCTTCTTATTCGGAACAACCACAGCAAAAGAGATTCCTGCGGCAGACAGCTTTGCAGGTGGCAGCGGCACGGAGGAGGATCCTTATCAGATTGCTACCAAAGAGCAGTTAAAATATCTGGCCGATCTGGTCAACAACCGGGATAAGGACTATGTTTCCGCTTCCTACATTTTGCTGAATGATATTGAGATCAATCCCACGGATGCCATTGATTCCTGGGAAAGCAGTGCTCCCCAGTACAACTGGACCGTGATCGGAAACGGGCAAGATTACAGTGAATTTGGGGGTCATTTTGACGGCCGTCAGCACGTGATCCGCGGTTTGTATTATTGCGGTAATCCAGGCGCCGTCACCGGCAACAGTTCCTACAGAGTCGGCCTGTTCGGAGCGATCGGTGATGATGCGCTGATTGAGAATGTCCTCCTGGAGGATTCTGCCTTTTATGTTTCCGGATATGGCACCACTCCCATCGGAGGCATCGTCGGAGAGATCTCTACTCTTGGTAATGCGCAGGTTCGCACTTGTTCCAGCTACGCAAAGATCGTAACCGAAAGTGGTATCGTAGGCGGTATCGTCGGTCAGGCAGCCAGCGGCTCAACCGTACAGTATTGCAGCAATTACGGTCCTGTGGAGATCCGCACGGGAAGTACCGGCACGGCAGGCGGCGTGATCGGATCCTTTGCAGGATACCAGGTGTCCGGTTGTGAAAACCGCGGCGCAGTAACCGGAAACGGTTCTGCAAACATCGGCGGTGTCATTGGCAGCCTAAGTCCTGCCGCATCCACCCTGGTCATCGGAGAGGACGCTATGAATAAGTACGGTGAAAACATTTCTTCCCTGACCTGTCTGATCTCCGATCTGCAGAATCTCGGCACCGTAACCCGTACAGAGGATGCTTCCTCCATTGTTTCCTGCGGCGGCGTGATCGGAGAACTCACAGACAACGGAATAACCCTTACCGTTTCCGGTCTTATCAATGAAGGGGCGGTCAGCTGCACCGATCAGTATGCAGGCGGTGTAGTCGGAACCGTTATGGTCCAGTCCATGGCGGAGCGGACAACCACAACCACCCTCTCCGCACTGGAGAATTACGGTGATCTGACCAGCACCAATGAAAACAACAATTTAGGCGGTATCACCGGCTACATCAATGTTTCCGAAGGCCAGGAAGTGATCCTGGAGAATTCCTTAAATGCCGGTGCCATGTCCGGTAGTGTAGGCGGATTGGTTCATACCGCTGTCCTTACCCAGAGCGGTGTGCTGACCATCAGAGGGTGTGAAAACCGCGCAGCGGTTTCCTCCAATAAGATAGCGGCCTCTCTTGGCGGGATCTGCTCCTTCCTGACCTGCTCCAAACCTGAGGAAGGCGTAAATACCATTACCATTGAAAACTGTGTCAATACCGGTGCCATCGACGGGGAAAACAGTATTGCCAACGGAGGCATCGTGGGGATCACCTCACTGATGAACAATGCCGGTTCCTCCGTTGTAGTAAAAGGATGTGAAAACAGCGGTGAGATCTCCTTCTACTACAGGGAAGACTATGCTGCCAATCACGCTCCCATCTTTGCTGCCGGCATCGTAGGATGGTTCGATACCGATGTGGAAGGAACCTATGAGCTTTCCGGCAATTCCAATACCGGAAATGTGATATTAAAGGGCGAGATCCCGGACAAGGATACCCTTTCCAAAGAGATCGGTTACTTCCAGAACGCTGCCATTACCGCCAAGACAGGAGACAACACCATCCTGTCCGGTAACGCTGTGCAGGGTGATCTGCTGATTCCTTCCCTGGGCGATTTTTCCGCTCCTCTTAAGGAAGCCGGCATCGTCTTACCTCCCGATGTTCCCGAAGAAGCATCCAACTAATTACCAAAATAAAACGGTACCATCGCGTCCTGTGGGATCACAGGATGCGAGGTACCGTTTTTTATTGTTCAAAGAAGACCTTCCCACAGGCCTTCGATCCTGCTTAGTAGATCTCCCGTCCCTTCTCGTCGGGAATGCCGCTCTTGCGGTAGAAATAGGTATTTACCTGATCCCGCCACTCTCTGGCATTGGCCACCTGACGGATCAGGCGCTCTTCTACCCGGTGGTAAACTTCCAAAGGAAGGCGGTCCTTTAAGCTCTTCCAGCTCTCCTGCAAGCCCAGCGCCCGCTCATAGCCTTCAAAATGGCTGTCATAGATGTGCTGGATCAGGGTCTTCCCGCTCTTTAAGCGGTAGGTATAGGGCACATGATGGAAGAACAACAGCAGCTCCTCCGGGCAGGTACGGATATCATTGTATAACGAGGTGTTGGGCTCGTGATACTGGGAAACATAGTCGCTTCCCTCCTTCGTCCGATCAATGCCGATGCCCGCATGGTCCGCTCTGTGATAGCATCCCCATCTGGAATATTCGTAGCCGTCCACGAAGGGACCGTAATGTACGGACGGGGTCACCATCCAGCCAACTCCCAGCGGGGATGTATAGGATTCGTAGATCTCTCTGGATTCCAGCAGCATCTTCAGGATCGTCTCCATGACCACCGGATCGTTTCCATAGGTTAAGGCGATCCACTCCCGGGCGATCTGCTCCGGGCTTAAGGAAAGATCACAGGCCAGGCGTCCGAACCCGTAAAGGTTTGCTGCTGCCAGATCATTCCCCGTCCAGTTCCGGTCATTGCCTGTATTGGTTACGGCTGCGATGCCCGTATTTTTATTTCCAAAGCACCGTCCGGAAATGATGTCCGCCACGGTGTCCTTTTCTTTTCCGCAATAGGTCTTAAAATCCAGGATTTCCCGGAACATGGGCATGAGATAGCAAAGGTCGATCTGCTGCCCGGTATATTCCTGGGCAATCTGTACCTCCAGCATCTCGTTGGTTTTTTCCATGCCTCCTAACAGGGAGGAAACCCCTTCCCGGATCTGGAAGTCCATAGGGCCGTTCTTTACCTGCAGGATCACATTATCCCGGAAGGTTCCGTCCACCGGCTTAAAGCTGTTATACCCTGCACAGGCACGGTCTGTCTTCGTATCCCTCCAGTCCTGCTGACAGTTATACACAAAGGCTCTCCAGATGATGCGGGCACCGTATTTTTTCACAATATCCGCCAGCATATTGGCCCCGTCTGCCTGGGTCCTGTCATAGGTAAAGGGTCCGGGTCTTCCTTCGGAATCTGCCTTTACGAGAAAGCCGCCCAGATTGGGGATCTTTGCGAAGATCTCCGCCATCTTGCTCTCCCACCAGAAGATCACCTGGGGTTCTAAGGGATCTACGGTATTCAGTCCGCCGATCTCCATAGGGGAAGCAAAGTTCAGACTCAGATACAGCTTGATCCCGTACCGGGAAAAAACACCGGAAAGCTCTGCCACTTTGGCAAAATAAGTGTCGGTGATGAGAAGCGACGCGGCATTTTTCACATTTACATTGTTGATCACCACTGCATTGATCCCCACGGAAGCGATCAGGCGGGCATACTGCTCCGTGCGGTCGTTTACCAGGATCTCATCGTTCTCAAAAAAGAAGGATTTACCGGAATAGCCACGCTCGATGCTACCATCCAGGTTATCCCAATGGTTTAACATACGAAAAGGGCAATCCGGTGTCTTCGTGACATCCATTCCCGTAAGAGGCTGCTCCATGGCGATCCGGCGCAGGATCTCAAAGGCGCCGTACAACACGCCGTTTTCGTCTCCCGCATGGAGATGGAGTTTTCCTTCATGCTCGATCACGTGATAGGTTTCCGGCCCCAGATCCTCCATCCGACGGATGCTTAAGGTTCCCTTGGGAAACTGTACCCCTGCACTCTCCGCGGAACGATCCCCGGAAAGCACCAGCGGGATCACGCCCAGCATACCGGCTGCCCCCTTGGTCAACTCCTCCAGCGCATTTTGTATAACAGGGAAACCTTCGGGATTGCTGAAATCAAAGACACTGATGGTCTTAAACAGTGCGCCGTTTCCCATATCCTTTCGTTTGCTGTAATCCAGCCAAAGCTTTGTATAATCCTTATCCATGTATCCTCCGTATCCATCCGGACCGGCAAAACCTTTCCTTACCGGCAATTCCCTGTCCAGGCAAAAAAGCAGGCGACTGTAGGATGCCAGCCGCCCGCAAAAACTTTATCTTACATTCCTTCAAAAGCTTACAGATTGATCGTCAGGGCTGCTACCTTCTTGCCGGTAAGCTTTTCGGAGCGTGTATCCGGCTGCTGGTCGCCAACATAAACGATGGCCTTACCAGTAGCATACTGGAACTTGCCCTGTTCGTCAAAGAGTCCGAAGGCTTCCTTCTTAAGAGATACCAAAACCTCCTTCTCTTCCCCTGCTTTCAGGGCTACCTTTGCAATGCCCTTCAGCTGCGGGTTGGGAGTACCTTCTTCATCGATCTTTACATAAACCTGGATGGTGTCCACACCGTCCATCTTGCCGTTATTCTTTACCTTTGCACAAACCTTGATGCCTTCTTCCCCAAGTGTATCGGAAGAAGCCTTCACATCCGTGATCCGGTAATCCGTATAGGATAAGCCGTATCCGAAAGGATACAGGGCTTCATTTTGCATATAACGATAGGTTCTGCCCTTCATGGAGTAATCGGTAAATTCCGGCAGTTCCTCACTGGTACGGTAGAAGGTGATGGGAAGCTTGCCTTCCGGATTGACATCGCCAAAAAGGAGTCTTGCAAAAGCACGTCCCCCCTGGGCACCGGGATACCAGCACTGCATGATGGCGTCCGCATGCTCGTCTGCATAAGGCACTGCCAGTGCGCTACCGGATAACAGAGCCAGGATCACAGGCTTTCCGCTTGCCACTGCAATCTTCAGTACTTCTTCCTGCTCGCCGGGCAGCTTTAAATTGGGCTTGTCGCCGCTGCCGAACTCGTTGCCGGCATCGCCTTCTTCTCCCTCCAGATCCGCATCCAGACCAAGGCATACCACTACCACGTCACTGACTTCGCATACGCCCTTTACTTCAGAGAGCCGGTCATGTCCCTGGCTTAAGCCGCTGATGCCTTGCTTGAACATGTGGCAGCCTTCGGAGGTAAATACCCGGATGTCTTCGCCCACATATTCCTGAATGCCTTCGGAAATGGTGAAATAGCGGGAAGCCGTTCCTTCGTAGTTACCAACCAGGGCCTTTCGGCTGTTGGTGTTGGGTCCCACGATACCGATGGAACGGATCTTGCTCTTATCCAGCGGAAGGAGTCCGTTATTCTTTAACAGGACCATGCACTTCTCAGCAACTTCCCGGTTAAAATGCTGATTCTCTACGGTGTCGACCACGGTGTAGTCCAGTGCATCGTAAGGGTTCTCACCCTTCCCGTCAAATACACCCAGCTTCATACGGGTGGTGTACAGGTTGGTCAGTGCTTCGTCCAGACGCTCTTCGGACACTCTGCCTTCTTCAATCGCCTTCTTCATCAGAACAAACAGGTCGCCGCAGTTAATGTCGCAGCCGTTGTTCATGGCCAGGGAAATGGATTCGATCTCATTGGCGGTTACCATGTGGCCGGTATGGAAATCCTTGATGGCCCAGCAGTCGGAAACCACATGGCCTTCAAAGCCCCATTCGTCTCGCAGGATATCCTTCAGCAAAGTCTTGGAACCGCAGCAAGGCTCCCCGTTGGTACGGTTATAGGCGCCCATGACCGCCTCCACCTTTGCTTCCTGTACCAGTGCCTTAAAGGCAGGCAGATAGGTCTCCCGCATATCCTGGGGATCTGCCTTGGCATCAAAGCTGTGACGGATACCTTCCGGTCCGGAATGCACCGCAAAATGCTTTGCGCAGGCAGCCAGCTTCATATAGCGGGCATCATGCCCCTGCAGGCCCATAACAAACCGTACGCCCAGACGGGAGGTCAGATAGGGATCTTCTCCCAGGGTCTCCTGTCCTCTTCCCCAACGGGGATCACGGAAGATGTTGATATTGGGAGACCAGAAGGTCAGCCCCTTATAGATGTCCCGATCTTCAAATCGAGACTGCATATTGTACTTTGCACGTCCTTCCGTGGAAATGGTGTCTGCGATCTTCTCCATCAGATCTTCATCAAAGGTCGCAGCCAGACCGATGGCCTGGGGGAAAACCGTTGCCACGCCGGCACGTCCGATGCCGTGAAGGGCTTCATTCCACCAGTCATATGCCGGGATCCCCAGCCGCTCGATGGCAGGTGAATGATTGACCAGCTGGGAAACCTTTTCATCCAGCGTCATCTTACCTACCAGCTCAGCAGCTCTCCGGCGGTACTCCGTTAATAGTGCGGTGTTTTCCGAAAATTCCATATCTTTACCCCTTTACCCTCATATTTGTGAAACAATACCTATCATATTCTCTACATAGTTGCATTATATGGAACAATTCCCGGAGAAACATTTTATTCCTTGCGTATTTTTGTTCATTTTTTGCTATTATGGTAAAGAGGGGTAAACAGCAGAATCGTCAGCACAGACAACTGATCTTTAAGGAGTTTATCTATGATTCCCGAACTGGAAGGCACGAGAGAAACCATACGCTATGATCTGATCAAAGGGATCCGCCTGTATCGCAACCGGGAGGTGGAAGATTACCCTCTGCACTGGCATACTGCCCTGGAGATCATTCTTCCCATTGAAAACGATTATACCGCAATCATTGACAATCAGGTGATCCATTTCTTCCCCGGGGACATTCTTTTCATCCCACCGGGAACCCTGCATCAGTTAAAAGCGCCAAAAGAAGGGAGCCGCTACATCCTGCTGGCGGATTATTCCCTGATCGGCAATATCCCCGGAGTCGACTCCCTGTTCGCAGCCGTGAATGCTCCTGCGCTGGTACGCAAGGAGGAAAATCCCGAACTGGCGGAATATTTAAGCTCTCTGGTGGAGCATTTGTTTAATGAATACGTACAGCATGACAGCTTCTGTGCTGCCAGCATCTACTCGGACCTCATCCGGTTTCTGGTTGCCATCGGACGGGCCCACTTAAATACCGAAAACAAATTCCCGGATGCCACCAATGCCAAGCGGCACGAATACATCCAGCGGTTCATGACCATTTGCGAATACATGACCAAACACTGTGCGGAAGATGTCTCCATGGATGAACTGGCCAGCCTGGCCGGTTTTTCCCGGTTCCATTTTTCCCGTCTGTTTAAACAGTTTACGGGTCTTAGCTGCTACGAATATCTGACCCAGTGCCGTATCGACTTAGCGGAGCGTCTTCTCATCAATCCGGATCTGTCCGTTACGGATGTGGCCATGCAGGCAGGCTTTAATTCTCTGTCCACCTTTAACCGGATCTTTAAACAGGCCAGAAACTGCACGCCCACCGAATACAAGAAGATGAACAAGAACCACCGGTTGTAGGCTTTTTACGTCTCAAACCGGAAGGAAACAAAGTCAAAATCACAACCGGGCAGGAAGATAAACGTCACTTTCTGCTTTCCGGTTACTTTTTCCAGGGTGAAGGTCTTCTCCTCCACCTCCTCGGAAGGTTCAAACTCAGCGATCTGGCGGATCTCCTTTCCGCTTTCCGCATCCAAAAACCGCAGATGCACGGTATTTTTGCCGCCGCGCGCCCGTCCTTTGATGGTCACGGATGTGGTGCCTTCTTCTCCAAAGTCCATCTCTTCAAAATCCATGGCCACATTGTTTCCGATGCCGTAGATCCCCTCTTCCTTTCGGATAAAGGTATCTCCGTAGATGGCATCGGCACTTGTAGCGGGAAGGCTTAGGAAAGCCTTTTCCTCTTTCTTAAAGACAAATCCCTTAATGTGCATCTTTCCGAACACTTCAATGGCCAGCGTCTGCTTCCCGCAGATCCGTCTGTCAAAATGTACGATATGATCCTGGTAAACGCCCCAGATCATTTCCTTCTCATAGGTGGTCTTAGCAAGCAATATGCCGCCTTCATCGGGATTCCCCAGATACAGGTTCACTTCCTTGCTCTCTCCCATGTTGAAAATGGGAATGGTCACTTCATCGGAACCTGCGGGGCCAAAGTCCAGACCGTCAAAGCAGACCACGGTCCGCTCCATCCTGCCGGTGGCGATACCCTTCTCATTTCCGCTGGTAATGGAACCGGTACCGCCGGTATAAAGGGCGCCGGATACAAAATGATAGGGGTCAAAGGATGCCTGTCCCACACCGGTTACAGAATACTCCAGCTGCGAGATCACGCGAACCTTTTCCGTGCCGCTCTTAGAGGTAGCTCGCAGGAAGAAATCTCCGTCTCCCAGAGCCGTCATGGTCACTTCATGTCCCTTTGTTTCCAGGCTTACCAGACTGGTCTCCACGCCTTTGTCATTGACGGCGGTAAAGGTTACCTCCTGATCGTCTGCTCCTTCCGGAAGGACCTTCACCGTAGCATGAAGAACCTTCTGTTCTGCTGTAAACTGCTGCCCGTCCGCAGCCGTGATCTCCAGTTTTCGTACCGGGATCTCATAGGCCTTGCCGTTTACGATCTCATAGTCTCTGCATTCATCGATGTATTCCGTCTGCTCCATGGCACGGTCGTACACGATCCGGGGAGCGTTTTCCTCCACGGCGGAGAGGAAGTTAAAGACCTTGGGCTCCATGTTGCGGCTGGTCACGGTCACCACCACGATCCCGCTGTCATTACCGGCTTCCAAAATGGCCAGCAGCTTTCCGTGAAACAGGCGCTTACTGGTTCCCTTATAGCTGTCTAAGTCTGTACTGTCCCCGTTATCCAGACCCACCAGGCGTGCCGGGCCGTCCACAAAGACATGAACCCGGTTGGAGGCATTCTCCACGGGATTGGAATCTCCATCCAAAGCGGAGATCTCCAGAAAGATCAGATCACCGGGATGATCAAACTTACCCTTGGAAGGCTTTACTTCCAGTTCGACTGCATCTCCGAAGGAATGCTTTTCTTCCCGGGCCACTTCCTTTCCGTTTTCATCCGTTGCGATGGCAAGAAGCGTACCGGGCTCATAAAGGGCCTGGTAATCGGCGATGATATGGCTTCCTCCATTGACTTTATTGGTCAATTTTTGTTTGCCCAGACTCTTTCCGTTCAGGAACAATTCCACATTGGGTGCATTGCTCACCACCCGCAGGTCGATGCGCTGACCCCTGTTAAAATCCCAGTAAGGGAAGATGTGTACCATAGGGTCAGAGTTTACATCCGTCCAGGCAGCTTTCCACACATAGTAGGAATCCTTGGGGAAACCGGCTGTATCGATCTGGCCGAAATAAGAGTTCTTGGTATGGTAGGGAGTGGGTTCCCCAATGTAGTCAAATCCGCTCCATAAAAACTGTCCCAGGGAGTAGGGGGTATCCCGGTCGATGGTGACGCAGGCTTCATAGCTTACGGCACTCCAGCTGGTGGTGCTGTTTCCCAGGGCAGAGCACTGTTCATCGTCATCGGACAGGATGTTGGAAGCTAAGGGGAAATGGTATACCCCACGGCTCTGCACGATGGAGCTGGTTTCACTGCCGTAGATCACCCAGTCCGGATGGGCCGCGTGGTGCTCCGGATAGAGACGCTCGCCGTAATTGTATCCCGCCAGTTTCAGGATATCCGCGCAGTTCTGAGCTCCTTCCCATTGCATGTAGTTGGAGCCGATGGTGACTCTTGCATTTTGCAACGGGTCATGGAGCAATACCTGCTTTTGCAGATCGGCGGTTACTTCCCGGCCTCTCGCATCCGCATGCGTATCGTAGATCTCATTTCCGATGCTCCATAAGACCACGCTGGCATGATTGCGGTCTCTGCGGATCCAGCTTGCCACATCCTTCTCATGCCACTTGGGGAAGAACCGGGCGTAATCATAGGTGGTCTTGGGCCTCTCCCACATATCAAAGCCTTCGGAGATCAGATAGATCCCCATTTCATCCGCCAGCTCCAGAACACCTTCTGCTGCCATGTTGTGGGTCAGACGGATGGCGTTGACTCCCATGGACTTTAAGATCCGGATCTTCCGGGCCATGGCCTCCTTATGAAAGGCCGCTCCCAAAGCTCCCAGATCGTGGTGTTCGCAAACGCCCTGAAATTTGCAGTGCTTTCCGTTTATATACAGCCCCTTGTCCGGGATCATCTCTATGTCCTTAAAACCGATACGGCAGCTTTCTTCCTGGATCACTCTTCCGTTTTCCAGAAGACGTGTGACCAGCCGGTAGAGATAGGGGTTATCCGCATCCCATTCATTTACCTTTTCCAGCCGGTAGGAAGTTACCTTCACGGTACGGATGTCGCCGTTTCCGGTGACATCCAGGATCTCATCCGCTACTTCCCGATAGTTTTCCGATAATTTGGTCAGATCCACCTGCTGGCCGGTTTCATCCAGCAGTACATACTCCAACTGATAGTTGCCGATCTCCGGGATCGCAGCATAAGGGGATACATCCTGACGGGTGGTGGCGATCTCCGTTTCCACCTGCAGGAAATAATGGTCATTTTCCCTGTGGGAATGTACATAAATGCCGTTTTGGGGAATATAGGTCTCTTCCGCGATAAACAGCTGCACGTTCCGGAAAATACCGGCACCGGAATACCAGCGGCTGTTGGGATTTTGATGGGTTACGGAAAGGACAAAGCGGTTGTCCCCTTCCTTTACATAAGCCGTGATATCCATGGTAAAGGGAGAATACCCGTATTTCCACTCTCCTGCCTTCTGATCGTTTACATACAGAGCGCAGTCCATATAGACGCCGTCAAAGCATAAAAACAGCTTCTTTCCCTTTTGCGGGGTATATTCGGCGGGAAGAGCTGCCTTCTTAAAGTACCAGCCGCAGCCGTCCCGGTACAGATCCTTTGCATCAAAGATCAGCCAGTCGTGAGGCACCTGAACAGGCACAAAGTCGTCCAGACGCTCCATCGCCTCCTGATAGACCGTTCCGGTTTTGGTCTCCAGAAATTTCCATTCTCCGTTAAACAATAGTCGCATGTCAGATCTCCATTCTGAAAGGGCTTAAGGGCAGTCCGTTGTCCCCGTAGATCAGGGCACCTTTGTTGGTATTGGAATAGCAGTAGCGGATGGCCGTCACATCCTCCGGTACATCCGAAAGCAGGATATCCCTGCCCTCCAGACTGGCCTGAAGGGGGATCACATTTCCCATGGAATCCTCCGCGGAAAAGTCCAGGATCTCCAGGCCCTCTGCGGGATGGAGCTTCACGCTGCCATGGTCCGCATGTAGGCTTCGCACCGGATTGGTATGAAGGAGCAGGCCGTCCCGGGTGGAGAATACCTCCGCCACAAAGGGACTTTCCGGATTTTCGTTAAAATGATAGGCAAATGCCGCATGCAGGTGGGCCAGACGTTTCCCGATGCGTTTCTTGCCGGTGGGATGCAGGTCGTAGTCTTCGCCTAAGTCAATGGCAACCACCATGCCGGTAAGGGGAATGCTGTCGCAGCGTCTCTGGGCTTCCCGGAGGGCAGGCCACTGGATCTCTTCCTTGCAATCCACCACAAAGTTCGGCAGCTGAACATACCAGAAGGGGATCTCCGGATCCTGCCACAGTCTGCGGTAGCCTTCCACCATGGCTCTGGTGAGAAGGGTATAGTTTTGGGGCTCTGCACAGTTGGATTCTCCCTGGTACCAGATGATGCCCCCGATGGGGAAATTATGGCAGGGTGCCGTCATGCCGTTAAACAGGCCGGTAGGCTTCCAGTTGACGAAGTCTGTGGGCGGGATCTGCTCACAGGTACAGGCTACCTTGTAATGCCAGGTTCCGGACAGATCGATCTCATCCTCTCCCGGGATGCTCTGATCCGCATCGATGGCGGAAGTATCCGTATCCATGGAAAACAGGGCATACTTTTTGTTGGGCGTAAAGCGTCCCTCTCCGTTTTCCACCCGGATCCGTCCGGTAATGGTATTTTCTCCTGCCTTTAACACACCCGCGGGGATCTCATATTTCCGGGGCGGATACTGATAGGGAGTTTCTCCCACTTTTACACCGTTTACATAGAAAATATCGTTATCTACAATGGTTCCGAGCCACAGCCGCATGGGTTTGCCGGCCAGATGTTCCGGAACCGTAAAGGTCTTTGTGATCCAGAAGCTTCCGATAAAGCCCTTCAGAGGCGTATCTTCCAGGAAGCAGGGAATCTCCAGAGTCTCGGTGCAGCGCTCCGGAGAAAAGTTTGCAGGGTTCTCCCAGTGCTCTTTGATCCCGATGTTTGCAGCATCTGCCGCACCATACCAGGCCGCTGCGTTTTCGTCATTCTGCTTTTTCCTCTGTTCCAGGAAAGCATCGTCTGCATACCGGTCCGCCAGTTCCAGCAGTTCCGGATAATCCTCCAGCATCTCCCGGCTCATCCAGGAGCTGATCAGGCTTCCGCCCAGGGAACAGTCGATCAGGCCCACCGGCACCTTGGCAAGAGAACGCAGTTCCTTCCCGAAAAAGTAGGCGGTTGCGGAAAAGCTCCGGATGGTCTCCGCGCACACGCTCTTCCATTCGCCGCTGAGGTGTTCCTCCTCCGGATGGTGGAAATTGGTATGCTCCGTTACCTTAAAGCAGCGCAGGTCTTCATCCTGTGCCGATGCGATCTCCTCAGGATACCGGTATTTTACCCGTTCCATGGGAAGCTCCATGTTGGACTGCCCGCTGCACAGGATCACCTCTCCGGTGCGCAGGTCATGACGCTCTGCCACTTCGCCTTTTTCATCCGAAACCCGGAGGGTCAGCTTTCTTCCCGGTTCCAGGGGCGAAAAATAGACATCAAACCGCTGATCGGCCAGGGTCTTGCGGCGAAAGGTCTGCGCCGCATCCTCTTCGATCAGCTCCACAGTCAGGTCCGCCACATCGCCTTCTGCGCGATCGACCCAGCCCCAGATATGAATGGGTTTTCCATGCTGTAATATGCTGCCGTTTCCTAACAGTCTCGGTAATCGGATCGTTTCTCCCATTTGTCTTATCCTCTTTCATGTGACGGTTTGCGGCTTCTGCCGTTTTTTTCCCCGGCAGAGTGCTTCGCCTTCTGTTTCCGTTTCTTCTCGTACATACGTTGATCGGCCAGCAGATACGCTTCATGGAAGCTATCTGCCTCTCCCCGGAGAGCACAGCCGTACGCCGCCTCATATTTCCAGGGATGTTTTTCCCGCTCGTTCATCTCTTCCAGCATCCCGCTAAGCCGCAGAAGATCGTTTTCTGCCTGGGCCAGTGATTCCGGGATCAGGATCAGGAATTCGTCCCCTCCGGTCCGGCAGCAAAAGCCGTTGCGACCGATCACGTTTTTTAATGCCTGGGCAAAACCCTTTAACAGCTTATCGCCTTCCGCATGTCCGTAGGTATCATTGGTATGCTTTAAGCCGTTTACATCGATACTGACGATGGTATAGTCCATCTTTGCATTTTCATAGCTCATCACCTGACGGTTCAGGCTTGCCCGGTTGGGCAGGCGGGTCAGTACATCTTCAAAGGCGACACGGGTCAGATCATCGAATTCTTCGTTTCGCCGGAAGGACTCCGTCGAAAACCGCAGGAAATTCACCAGCTGGCAAACCGGAAAGATCATCATACCGCCTGTAAGGGCTATGATCTCCACCATGATCAGCAGATTGTGAAAGTCCTTAAAGAACATGGAGCCCAGCATGGTACAGCTGTAGGCCACTATATCAAAGAGGAAGGAGGCCTTCATACCGAAGATCTGCAGCTTCCAGGAATCATCAAACCATTCGGTCCCCTCCCTCGCCGCTTTCCTTCTGTCCAGAAAGATCGGCAACAGCAAAAACAACCCTGCTACCAGTTCCAGCCCGAAATATTCATGGATCCAGAGAAGGCCGGCCGCATGGAGCAGGATGCGCAAAAGCACATAGATCCCATAGGTCCAAATAATACACCGGTGCAAAAAACGGTAGAGCTTATCCAGGATCCGTCCGGACCAGATCCCGGCCACCAAAAGGACCAGCATGGAAGACACATAATAGAGGAGCGATACATTCATGCCATCCCAGTAGATCGCCGTAATGCCGAAGTGGGAATGCAGCATGGCTCCCATCCCGGTGGTCATCAGTGCCGAAAGGGAATGGGACAAAAACATCCGGTTATTGATACTGAAGGACAGGGAAATGATCAGCAATATCCCGCCTAACAGCAGCAGGACCGCACCGGAGGATATGGGCAGAAACACCATGTGCAGGAAGATATAGCGCAGATTCGGTTCACTGTCGAAGATCAGATTGTACAGCGGGACGCTCACATTATCCGCCTGGCAATGCACGCGCAGCTGTATGCGCCTGCCGGCGTAGTCTTCGGGAAGAGAAACCAGATAGTTGTTGGCTCCGATGTAACTTCCCTTCCGATACTTGTCCATATCGTACTCCTTGTAGATCAGATCATCCACCAAAACCTGCACCGCACAGTACTGTGCCCGCATTTGAAACGCAGGAAAAGAGATCTCGCCCAGATCGGGCAGGACCGTTTCCATACGCAGAACATCCCCCTCGTTCAGGGGCTCTCCCACATTCACATAGGGGTTATTCCCGGCCCCGCTTCCCACAGGGACATCGTTCACATACAGATTCCAATGAATGTGCTCGTCATAATCATGCTCATAAAAGGTTGCCAGAAAGGTCACCAGAATATTGGCCAGAATGGTAATGGTCAGGATCATGATGCTGATGGAGCGGGAAGAATTACTGTTTCGACGGTTCTCTTTCAACTCTTCTCCTCCCCGGATTCTTCATAGTGCTGATCCTTCATCCGATACATCCGCTGATCCGCCAGCATATAGACAGTCTGCAGGTTTCCTCCGGGAACCTCATCGGATACCGCATATCCGTAGGAAAACCGTATCTGATCATCCTTAGCCATCAGAAACATCTTGTACAACCGGTTATCCAGCTTTAATACATCCAGATCCGTGGTGATCATGATAAACTCATCTCCACCCATACGCCCCAGAAGCGTTTCTCTTCCGAAGTTCTCTGTCAGAAGTGCGGCAAATCCCGTCAGATAGGCATCTCCTGCCTGATGTCCCTCAATATCATTGATCTTCTTAAGACCATCCAGGTCAAAGCTTACGATCACACATTTTAAGTGTTTCACACTGTTTTCGGCCATAAACCGGTCGCAATGGGCACGGTTGGACAAGCCGGTCAGTTCATCCGTATAGGCCAGTCCTTCCAGACGCTCCCGTACCTCTTCCTCCTGCATGCTGCCCACCGTATGAAAGAAATAACTCAGCAGCATATCGCCGATGAGAATGCAGCCTCCCAGCATGATGAACAGTCCGCGGGTATCCTGATT
Source organism: Lachnospiraceae bacterium (assembly GCA_024689465.1). Lineage (GTDB taxonomy): Bacteria > Bacillota > Clostridia > Lachnospirales > Lachnospiraceae > JAILDL01. Next base: position 48,291 of record JAILDL010000063.1, on the reverse strand, counting down.
GATGAAGATCCCGTAGCTCTGTCCGGTGGCAGAAAGGAAAAAGTCGCACAAAGACAGGAGGATCATGGAATACAGGCCAAAATAAATGCAACGTCTGGAAATATTGGCATAAAGCTCCGCTCCCATACGTTCCAGATCCCTGCGAATGGTCAGCGTAAGCCATCCAAGGGCATAAAATGCCCAGATAAGCAGCACCGCCTGGATCACAGGCCCTAATTCATTAATGTGAACCACTTTTAAGAAATGCAGTAAAATGACGATCCCCACCATTCCCAGCATCAATTGGCAGATAAAGTAAGGCAGCCTTTTTCGACGCCGGTCCTGGTTACGCATAATGCATTGATGGATCAGGATCGGTAAGAACATGCAAGAAAGATATTCCACAAAGGTGGAGATCCGTTCGTTGCGTACAAAGAGGCTGAACAGATCATTGTAGCAAAGGGTATACAGGCCGATATCGAACAGAAGCATACCCTGAAAAAAGGTCCCGTACAGCTTGGAGAACCAGCCCTTGAAGAAAAAGCGGAGCATGATCAGCAAAAATCCGAAGCCCATCAGGAACAGACCGCACAGCAGCGCAAAAGATTTGCGTTTAAAATAGATGGTTTCCAGTTTCTCCACATCGCCGTAATAGGCAGAGCGGAAGCGTACCCTTGCACCGTTCTGGGCCGCAACAAATTGCAGACAGAGGCTGTGCTGCTTGGCGCGTTCGGGAATACGGATGAAGTGAACCTTGCGGGGGATCATCCTGTGCTCCTCCAAAAGGTCCATTCCATAGGAATAAACCTCCCGTCCCAGCCAGTCATACATCACGAAGGCCGTGCCCTGAGAAACGAAACACAGGGATTCGTTCATGGACCCATACAAAGTCGGCGCAAAGAAACGAATCTCCACTTCCTCTCCTTTGCGCAGAAACCGATCCCTCGTATTGGGCCGGACAAAGGTCTCCCCCTCCGTCCGGGTCAGCCAGCTCCCGGAAACATCCAAAATACCGTCCGGTAACCGGGTAAAGCTGATACTCAGGTATAAATAGGTCAATATGAAACCGAATGTGATGGCCAGCGAAACCTGCATGGACAGGTTAAAAGCTGCCTTGATCTTAGCACTTTCCACGGCACTTGTCCTCAGTGAAACCAACTAGTTCATTATAGCATATGCGCTCTGATGATAGTGCAGAAAATCCTTGAAAAAAAGGGGAAAACCATGAAAAAACCGCCCGGCCGAAAGGGCTGAGCGGTCTTCTGTACAGGGGCAGTAGGAATCGAACCCACATCAAAGGTTTTGGAGACCTCCGTTCTACCTTTGAACTATGCCCCTATTTGCCGTATTGTCACGGCACAAGTGAAATTATAACAAGCTTTTTTCCTAAATGCAATGGTTTTTTGCCCTTTTGAAACTCTGCAGTTGTCAGAAATGTCATCTTGATTTGTATCATTTTTCTGTTATTATAGGATTACATTCTTATTTCACAAAGAATCAAACGAAAAGGGGCGTATACTATGAAAAGAAAGTGTTTAACCGTACTGATTTCCTTCATCCTTCTGCTTACTCTGATCCCGGCTCTTCCGGTTCAGGCTGCGGGAGACGTGGTCTTTTCTTCCAACACCACATTATCCAGGTTCATCAACCGTTATAACAACGTAACCATAAAGAGCGGTGTCACCGTTACCTTTAAGACCTTTACGCCGGATCCCCAGGGTCTGGAAATAAGCGGCGCTCTGACCGTGGAGCCCGGAGGCTCCATCACCGGCGCCGGTGTCATCATCTTTGAACAAAGCTCCACCTTCAGCGGCATCGATCTGTATTATACCGTCCAGGGTGTGGAAAAAAAGATCCCGGGAAATAACTTCCGCAGGATCTGCCAGGGCGTCCCTTCGGATTACCGTCCCAATTTCTCCCAGGCTGCAAGCGGCCACTTTGTCCTCCAGGGGGATTTTAATGCCGATCCGTATTTTGAAGAAAAGCTGAAGGAGCAGGAACAGACCGATCCTACTCCCACCCCTTCCGGTGGGAGTACCATCACCGGAGATACAGTCCCGGTCTACCGGCTGTTTCGGCCAACCACCGGCGAGCATCTCTATACCATCAGCACCTCCGAGCGGGATTCCTTTACTGCGCAGGGCTGGAACGACGAAGGCATCGCCTGGTATACACCTGCTTCCTCCGATCGTCCGGTCTATCGCCTGTATCACAGGAGTGCGGACTATCATCACTACACCACCAGTACCCAGGAGCGGGATCAGCTGGTATCCCAGGGCTGGGAAGATCAGGGGATCGGCTGGTATTCCGGCGGTTCTACGCCTTTATACCGTCTCTACGATCCGAAGGCAAAGCCTGCGGGAAGTCACCACTACACCATGAGCAAAGAAGAACGCTCCCAGCTCCTTAGTAAGGGCTGGAATGATGAGGGCATCGGCTGGTACGGTAAATAACCGGCGCCGCCAGGATTCCCATGGGCTTTACCTGATAGCTGTCCGTTCGGGACGAGCCGGTGGTCCGCCAGGAATCCGGTCCCACCCAATTCAGATCATCTCCGATCATATGGAGCTGTCCGAATCCGTTATAGCGATTTCCCAGTAGCGTGATGGTGGCAGCTCCTTTTTTTGTCTCTGTTTCATAGGGCAGGATGGCCACCAGTTTCTCCTTTTCTTCCTGCCGAAGGGTCACTCCGAATCCGGAAAAGCGTCCGATCTGTAACCGTCCTTCTTCCGGGATCTCCACCCGATATTCCATGTTGCCGGTATAGAAGGGGAACCCCTGTCTGGTATAATCTCCCCAGGTCAGACGATCCGGCTTTCCGGTAAGTTTGGTCCTGCTGCCCCCCATCTGTACACCGAATTCTCCCAGCAGATACATCCATTCCAGATTGCTCTTAAGACCGTACTGCATATGGATCTCCAGGAGATTTCGTCCTTTTCGGATGGGCGGAAGATGCAGGGTTTCCAGGCAGGGATCCACGTAGTAGCCTACAGGCATTCTATCCACCGGTGTTCCGTTGAGGAAAACGGTACAATAGGCCCGCTCTTCCATTGCCAGCAGACAGTTTGCCACCTCCGTTTCCGAATCGATCACGGCTTTCAGGACCAGCCGATGATCCCGGCTAACGTCCGTCCGAATGTAGGGCTGCACCACTTCTTCCATGCGCAGGGGATAGCCCAGCGCAGCGCGGATCTGGTTATCCGCCTGCAGGAGCTCTGTAACAGCGCTTTCTTGACCTCCGTCCAGACAATAGGACATGCGATCCAGCAAAAGCACGTTGGGCTCCGTATTACGATAGGCCAAAGGCTCTTCCAGAGGCAGGCCGTTCTCCCCCACGGCCGTACAGGCTGCCCCCTCTGCCCTGCCTGCCCGTGCTCCCTTCCTTTCTGTCCCGGAGAGCAGCAGCAGGAAGCTGTCTGCCCAGGAAGCCTGCAGGAAGACTTTGGTTGTATCCCCCACCTGCTCATAGGATGCTTCTTTCCTCTCTCCGGTGAAGGGATCCAGTTCTTCCGCAAGGTAATGCCCCCGGATCGTCACCACCACAGAGCGTCTCTCCAACAGTCCCTTCCGGCCCCAGGTAAAAGGCCCTCTGGTCTTCTCTGCTTTCTCTGCCGGTGCCAAAAACAAAAGTTCAGACTCTCCCAGACTGCGGAGCTGATACAGATAATCCCACGACGGTCGTCCCGTTTCATCACAGATCTGTACATCCCGGTAAGGGGAAAGCACATCCAGCAGGCTCTCGTCGAAGTGCTCTGCCTCTGCGACCTGAGTACGTCCGTTTTTCTTCAGCTCTTCCAGTCTTTGCCGGATGGTTTCCCGCAGCTGCAAGGGCCGGGGTACCAGCAGGAGCTCGTAGGTCATCTCCCCCACCTGCAGATAGCCGTCTTTTTGCCATTCCGGCATTTCCTCCCAGAGAGACTGGCTGATAAAGTCAAAATCCACACCGCTTTTGACCAGCCATTCCGTTCGCTTATGAAACGCTTCCTCCAGGCGCTTTCGCAGAGCCGTGTTCTCATCCCCTGCTCCTATGACGTTCCAGGCTTCCTCCAGGGGATGGAGAATGGCCACCCGTACCCTGGGTTTTCCCAGGCTCATACAGTAGCCGATACGGGCAAAATAATCCTCCAGAGCCTTAAATTGCCGGTACCAAGGGGATTGCCAGCCGATGGAAGCCGGATAATCCCGCTTTGCTTCGCCGTTCATGGACGCCCAGGTCAGATGGGGCACTCGTAAGGTCACCCCCAGGGCTGCCTGCCAGTCCCCGGAAAGCTTATAATCCTGGAAGGAAAAATCCCACTGGGTCACACCGTACTCTTCGCTCATGACCCCTTCCCTTCCCAGCTGTCTGGCGATACTCTGCGCCTGCTTTAAGGTGGTGTATTCCCGCAGGTCACAAAGGTTGTCCACGCCGGGAATGTCATAAGCTTTGTACTGGTACATGGCTTCCCCTGCCGAGGAAGTCTGGGAAAAGAGACCGTCCTCTGCCAGGAGATGTCCGGTAAAAGCAATATGGTGCGCTCTGCACCAGTCCCCGATCTGCTGATGATAGGCTTTGTAAAACAGCTTTCTGCAAAGATCAAAATAGTTTCTCCGGATCCGGTGACTGAAGGCAGGGTCATCGGGATGATCCCAGATCAGATAGGGCAGCACCTCCAAAAGATCCTCCCCGTAGGTCTCTCTGTACGTTTCCGGAAGCCCATCGGTAAAGGGATAGGCAAAGTTTCCCGTTTCCCCGTCCAGACGGATCCCTCCGATATTGGGTTCGTCGGTAAAGATGGAGGGGATCACACTGCCGAAATCATCTCCCAGTTTTTCGTAATATTTTTCATGGGTAGTCTCCAGAAAGCGGCGGATGGCCTCGGGATTCATGGCATCCACATAGGTCTGGTCGTTACACCAGGGCCGTTCGCTTGCCACCTCTTCATAGGCATACCAGAGAATGGCATTTTCGTCCCTCTGTCCTTCCTTTAACCAGTGCATATGGCCGTTTTTCACTGCGATCCGGTAGGTGGCAAGAAGGCAGCCTCTCCCTTTTTCGCCCCTCTTTTGTGCCGCCAGGAAAGCCCCATGGGAGACATCATATTCTTTTCTGTACGTACGGGTAAACAAAAGATGACGGGAGCGAAAACGGACATCCTTTGTTACCTCTCCCCCTGCGATCCCGGAAGCATACCGGTCCTCATCGTAGAGATAGCACAGCATCCCGTTTTCCTTTGCAAACTCTTTGCAGTCCTCCACCAGCTCCAGATATTCTCTGCCCATGTACCGGTTTTCAAAGCCCACCCGTACATGGATGTGAAAGCCGCCAAAGCCCATTTCCTTCATCAGCAGGATCTGCTCTCTGGCCTTTTCCTTTGTCATATAGCAGTTCCATGCCCAGAAGGGTGTTCCCCTCAGGCTGGCCGGCGGATCTGCAAACAGTTCTTCGTTCCAATTGTCTTTTTCAAAATCATAGAGCATATATTGACCTCCCAATGGATCCGTTCTCTCCTGAATAAGGATAACAAGCTATAGGGAAATGTGGTATTCTTAGATTGACCGATATCACGCATATATTGACTTGGAGTATGGAATGGACCATCTGCTGAAAAGCGAAGATTTTATAAAACCGGACATGGATCTGCACGCCTTCTTTTGCTGGCAATCCACCACCTGCGACCTGCATCGCCATGATTTTTACGAGTTGGCCTACGTCTACGAAGGGGAAGGTCTGCACATCTGCCGGGGAGAAAAGATCCGTGTATCCGCAGGGACCATTGTGCTCCTTTCCCCGGGAGCGGTCCATGACTTTGTGTCCTATGAGGACAGGCTCCTGTTTATCGGAAATCTTCTGATCCGACAGGATTATATGCACAAGGTTCTGCAAAAAATAAAGCCCCTTGCTGACAAGGGGCTTTTAAGCGTATATTCCGGGCTATCCCAACCGAATAAGCCTTTTTATCATCTGTTTCGTCCAAAGGATCCCACCTATTACCGGAATCAGTTCTGGACCATTACCCATGAGTACAATCACTATACCTCTCTGTCCGGGGAGCTTATGGAATATGCCCTGCAGATCCTGCTCTTATCGCTCATGCGGGAATACGAATACGGCAAAGCGGGAACTTTTAATCCGCTGACCGGCAATTCCGATGTGGATGACATCCTCACCTATCTGAACACCCATTACCACGATCCCATCTCTCTTAAGCGGTTATCTGCGGAATTTGGACTGTCCAGGGAATACCTTTGCCGGTATTTTAAGAAGGTGACCGGTCAGACCATTGGTTCCTACCTGTCCTCGGTACGTATGGAACATGCCCGTTCTCTGCTGATCACCACCAACTACCCCGTCGGAGACATTGCAGAGCGCTGCGGTTATCCTACCGCTGCCAACTTTCTGAAGGCTTTTAAAAAGATGCACCGGGTGTCGCCCTCTGCCTATCGGGCCTTGCGGCGCTGATCAATCTTCCGGATCCTTAAAATATTTTCTGGCTTCCTCATAGCCGGTTTTCGGTGTATCGAGGGATTCCGCCTCTTCCGGATCTGCTGTACCCGTCCGGTCTGCAGAGCCGGTCTTTTTCGGATCCCATGCAGATGCAGGAGACGCATCTGGTCCATCCTCTACCATTTCCGCCCGGGCGCCTGCAGCCTTGTTCTGCATCTTTTCTTCCTGTGCCTTCTCCTCCCCGGGGATAAAGACCGGCGTCTCTGCTTCTTCCTGGGCCTTCTTCGCGTCCCTGATCAGACGCTTTCCGTAAAACTTGGTCTGGATAAAGACGATCAGACTGGCCAGAAGGGAGATCGCTCCCACGCCCATCAGTGCCCAGTAGGAATAATCCGGGATCTTCTTCGCCAGACCAAATACGTCTACGATCATCACCGCAGAACCGGCGATGGTCACCAGTGCAAAGATGCCCACCAGCCACCAGATGCGGCTGCGCAGGGTCTTTAACTGAATGGTATTTTGCAGCACGGTGATGCTGGTCACCAATGCGCAGATCCCCAGGAAGGGGATGATGTTCTCCGCCACGTAGGAAAGGCGGGAGAATCCCAGCGCTCCCAGGATCACCATGAAGGTTCCGATGGAAAAGCCGTAGTTGTTGGCGTCGTGATAGTTTTCCCGTACAAAGTACTTTACGATAAAGGCGATGCCAAAGATCAGCAGGATCCCGCACAGCAGATAGGCCATATAGGTGGTGTTAAAGCTCTTTACAAATTCCAGCACAGCGCCTACACCGATGTAGACCACATCCACTGCACAGACAAGCGCCGTGGATACTCCTCCGGCCTTTGCCTTCTTGCCTTCTTCGATCAGTTCTTCTTCTGTCCGGTCCTGAAGCTTCTTTTTCATCATGCCCCTCCTGTCTGTTCATCCTTAACGCAAAAATCCACAAAAAAGACATTTCTCCATGGAAACGATCAGATCACATCGATGGCATCCCGTACAGAGCTTGCCCCGATGATCTGTATGTCACCTTCTATTTTAACACCTTTGAGAGAGCGTTTGTTGCTTTCCGGCATGACGATGGTACGAAAGCCCAGCTTGATGGCTTCCTGCACCCGCTGGGGCGCCATGTTCACTGCACGGATCTCTCCGTTTAGGCCCACTTCTCCGAAAACCGCCATATCATCCTGCACCGGTACATTCTTGAAGGACGAAACCAGCGCCATGGCGATGCCAAGGTCCATAGCCGGCTCTACGATCTTCATACCGCCTGCCAGATTCACGTAGGCATCCTGGTCCCCCATCTGCAATCCCAGACGTTTTTCCAGAACGGCCATCAACTGGTTTACCCGGTTAAAATCCGTTCCGGTGGCCTGTCTGCGGGGAAGGCCAAAGTTGCTGCGGCACACCAGGGCCTGGATCTCCAACAGAATGGGTCTGGTGCCTTCCACCGAACAGCCCACGATGGAGCCGCTTGCCCCCAGAGGTCTTCCGCTTAACATATATTCCGACGGATTGGGCACCTCCGTAAGACCGGTCTGTTCCATTTCGAACACGCCGATCTCATCGGTAGAGCCAAACCGGTTCTTTACGCTGCGCAGGATCCGGTAGCTGGCATGACGGTCTCCTTCAAAGTACAGTACCGTATCCACCATATGCTCCAGCACACGGGGACCTGCCACCTGGCCTTCCTTGGTCACATGGCCCACTACAAAGATCATGCAGCCAAAGCCCTTGGCCAGACGAAGGAGCCGGCCGGTTCCCTCCCGTACCTGAGAAACGCTGCCGGGTGCAGCGGATACTTCTTCGGAATACATGGTCTGGATCGAGTCAATGACCAGGATCTCCGGCTTTTCTTCCTTTACCGTTTCCTCGATGTTCTCGATGCAGGTTTCCGACAACAACAGCATCTGTCCGGAGAATTCCCCGATCCGCTCCGCACGCATGCGGATCTGCTTGGGCGATTCCTCTCCGGAGATGTATAAAACCTTATGTCCGTCCGCCGCCAGATTCCGGCACACCTGCAGCAGCAGGGTGGATTTTCCGATGCCGGGGTCTCCGCCCACCAGGACCAGAGAGCTGGCAACAATGCCGCCTCCCAGTACCCGGTCCATTTCCCGGATGCCCGTGGTGATACGGGGTTCATCCTGCAGGGAGATGTCCTGGATCAGGCTGGGCTTTTTGATCCGGATACCGCCGGAAGCCGTGACTGGGCTTACGCCCTTCACCGTCTTTGCCACCGGTTCCTCCACGAAGCTGTTCCAGGCTTTACAGCCCGGGCACTGCCCCAGCCATTTTGCCGATTCAAATCCGCATTCACTGCAGAAAAATACGCTGGTTTTTCCTTTTGCCATGTTACTTACTCTTTTTACCTGTTTTCTTTGCTACCGTCTTTGCATTTGTTTTCTTTGCTGCCGTTTTTGCAGCCGTTTTCCTGCCGGTGGTCTTTTGGGTTGCAGTTGTTGTCCCGGTAGCGGCACTGCGAAATACCACGGTATCTCCCTTCATGGTGGCCGTTACCTTACTGTCCCGTTTTACCGATCCCTTCAGGATCTCTTCTGCCAGGGAATCCTCCAGAACATTCTGAACCGCTCTCTTTAAGGGGCGGGCACCCATTTTCAGGTTGGTGTATTTCTTTACCAGATACTCCTTTACCGAAGACGTCACCGTAAGATCGATGTTCATCTGCTTCTTGCATCTGCCGGCCAGATCCTTGGTAAGAAGCCCGATGATGGACTTCATATCCTGATCCGTCAGCTGATGGAAGACCATGATCTCATCAATACGGTTGATAAACTCCGGCTTAAAGATCTTATTGACCTCCTCCATGACACCGGCCTTCATCTTCTCATGGGTCTGCTCCGCTGTCTGCGCAGCGGCAAATCCCAGGTTCTTGGGCTCTACGATCCGCTTGGCGCCGGCATTGGAGGTCATGATGAGAATCGAATTCTTAAAGGATACCTTTCGTCCCTTGGAATCCGTGATGTGTCCGTCATCCAGAACCTGGAGGAGCACATTGAACACATCGGGATGTGCCTTTTCGATCTCATCAAAGAGGATGACGGAATAGGGATTTCTCCGCACCTTTTCGGAGAGCTGGCCGCCCTCTTCAAAGCCTACATATCCGGGCGGTGAACCGATCATCTTGGACACTGAGTGTCCCTCCATATATTCCGACATATCCACACGGATCAGGGCATTTTCCGATCCGAACATGGCTTCTGCCAGAGCCTTGCTCAGCTCCGTCTTTCCTACACCGGTAGGCCCGAGGAACAGGAAGGAGGCGATGGGGCGGCCCGGATCCTTAAGGCCCACTCTGCCTCTTCGCATGGCCTTGGAAACAGCGGTAATGGCTTCTTCCTGGCCTACTACCCGCTTATGCAGGATGTTTTCCAGTTTCAGCAGTTTCTCGCTTTCCTTCTCCGTCAGCTTCTGCAGCGGGATCTTTGTCCAGGAGGAAACGACCCCTGCGATGTCTTCTGCCGTTACCTGCAGCCGCTTTGCTTTTCCGGAGCTCTTTCGTTCTTTGCTGCGCCGGATCTTCTTTTCCAGCTTTTCGATCTCTTTCCGGACGGCGGTAGCGCGGATATACTCTCCGTCCACCACAGCTTCCTCTAAAAGGACCTCCAGCCGGGCCAGCTCTTCGTCCAGTTCCACATCACGGCTCTTCTTATGGGTGGTGGTATCCTTCAGGCGCACGGCAGATGCCGCTTCATCGATGAGGTCAATGGCTTTATCCGGCAGTCGTCTGTCGTTGATATAACGCTGGGACAGCTGGACCGCTGCTTCCAGTGCTTCCGGCAGGATCTCCACCTGATGATACTCTTCGTATTTGGGAGCAACTCCTTTTAAGATCTCCAATGCTTCCTCAACGGAAGGCTCCTCTACGGTAACGGGCTGGAAACGACGTTCCAGTGCCGCATCCTTCTCTATATATTTGCGGTATTCGCTGATGGTGGTGGCGCCGATCAGCTGGATCTCTCCTCGGGCAAGAGAGGGCTTTAAGATGTTGGAAGCATCGATGGCACCTTCCGCACCGCCTGCTCCGATGATGGTATGCAGTTCATCCAGGAACAGCAGGATGTTTCCGTCGGCAATGACTTCTGCGATCACTTTCTTGATCCGCTCTTCAAATTCGCCCCGGTACTTGCTGCCGGCCACCATGCCGGACAGATCGAGCGTCAGTACTCTCTTGTTCTGTACCGTAAAGGGCACGTTCCCTTCTGCGATCCGTTGGGCAATGCCTTCCACAATGGCGGTTTTGCCAACGCCCGGTTCTCCCAGAAGGCAGGGATTGTTTTTAGTCCTGCGGCTTAAGATCTGGATCACACGGGTGATCTCCGTTTCACGGCCTACCACCGGATCCAGCTTTCCTTCTCTGGCAAGCTTCGTCAGATCCCGGCTGTAACTGTCCAACGTGGCCGTATCATTTCCCTGGGCGCTCCTGGCCCGGTTTTTACGGGAAAGGTCCTGGCGCACCAGATTGGGGTCCTCCCCAATGGCGATCAGGGTATCCTGATAGATCCGTACCACATTGGCGCCGATGGTGCCAAGGATCCGAAGCCCCACATTGTCTCCGTCCTTGATCATCGCCAGGAGGATATGCTCAGACCCTACATAAGATGCATGGAAACGTTGGGCCTGTGCCTGGGCTTCCTCCAGGATGGCTTCCACCTTGGGGGAATACCCTTCCTGTTCCTCCATGGCCAGGTCCCCTTCAGGGGAAAGCAGGTCACTGATCAGATCCCGAATGCGGTTTTCCGCCACGTTGTTATCCGACAGGACCGTATAGGAGATCCCGCTGAGGATATTTAACAGTCCCAGCAGCAGATGTTCGGAGCCGATATAATTCTGTCCCAGTTTTCTGGCTGCCACCTGGGCAAACTTTAATACATTCTGCCCGGTTTCAGAATAGTTATCATACATAGATTGGTTACTCCTTTTGTATAAGAAAGTCCGGAAAGCAAAAGTGTCCGGCTCTCGCCAGACACTTTCCAAACCAATTACATTGGCGATTCATTTGATCTTATTCGTCACGATCATCCTCTAAGAAGGTTAATTCCAGATCATCATCGTCACTGAGGAAATTCTTGGATTTCCACTTCACACCGTTCTTTTCCCCTGCAGGTTTCTTCGGTGTTTCGGGGATCACATCCTTTACGGAGGAAGAAAGCTGTGCCTGTGCATCACGAAGGGTCTGTGCATCTTCATGCGCTGCACGGGAAGCACTTTCACCGCTCCGAACGGCATTCTGTGCATTCTTGTTGGTGGTGGGTCTGGCTGCGCTCTGTACCGATCCTCTTGCTGCGCCGGATGCTCCTTCGGTAGTGGTGATCACACGACGTACCAGGGTTCCGTCCGCCTTGCGCACCAGCTGGGTCTTCTGAACGGTTCTGCCCTGGGGTGCGACGGGTTTTGCGCTGCCCTGGGGCTGTCTCTGAGGCGCTCTCTGCTGCACGGGACGACTCTTTACGCTGCGGGATCTTTCCCGGCGGCGAAGGAATCCGCGATCGTCATCGTCATCGTCATCGTCGTCATCGTCGTCATCCTCATCCTCGTCATCGTCCTCATCGTCCTCATCGTCGTCGTCATCCTCATCGTCATCCTCATCGGAGTACTCACGAAGACGGAAGAATAATAAGGTAAGCCCGATCACCGCTGCCAGAAGCAGCACGGCCAGGATCGCTACGATAATGGTCAAACGGGAGATCTTGGAAGCCTGTTCTTCGATCAGGGAACTGTTGGAAGTTGCTGCATTTATCACATCATTTAATTTCAGGCGGGTACCCTGTGCATAATTGTACAGATACCAGTCACTGTTACCGGATGCATCATCTGCATACACGATCTCATAATCACACTTAGGACCTTCCGGCTCAGCAGGGGTTTCCTCTACGGTCTCTTCGGGAGCAGCTTCCCCTTCGGTATTTTCGCCTTCCCCTTCTGCAGGTGCTTCTCCTTCAGCAGGGGAAGCACCTTCTTCTGTGGTGGTCTCTCCCTGTCCTACGGTGACCAGATCGGAGCGGACAAAGCCGGTGACGGTTGCACCGTTATTGACAAAGGAAACCTGATACCAGACCTTGGAATCCGTACCCTGTGCGGTACCGGTCAATGTAACAGCCGTTCCCTTCTTTACATTGGCAACGGAAGAATAGCCTGTGCCGGCGCCGGAACGGATGTTACAGGAATCAGCGGAGATCACTGCTGCCTGGGCATCCATGGAAGTTACGCTTGTCTCGGGAAGCGCCTGTGTCTGCTCGGTGGTCGTGGTCGTTGTGGACTGTGCAGCAGGTGTGGTATCCGTTACAGTAGAGACAGAACCCTCCACACTGACCAGATCTCCACGGACAAAGCCCTTCTGATTTCCGTTTACCCATACCTGATACCAGGTATAGCCATCTGCGCCCTGGGTGGAGCCGATGACATCCAGCTTGCTGCCGTTGGTCACACTGCCCACGGTGGAACTGGAGGTATCTGCGGAAGCTCGTATCTTAACGTTGCTGGCGGTAACGGTAGCCGTAGCTGCCAGTGCCTTCATGGAGGGCAGCATCATCACCAGGATGAGCAAGGTGATCACACCGGCCTTCAGACGACGAAGTGTATTCCTGTTTCTCATAGTCATTACCCCTTACTGCGTATTAGTCCAGATCCACAATGGATCCGGCAATATCGGTACGCATATATTTGTTCTCGAATTCTACCCAATTCGTTGCTTCATATGCAAGTGTTCTGGCCTGCTTTAAGGTATCTGCCTTTGCGGTGACCCCGAAGACACGTCCGCCGTTGGTCAGGACCGTCTTGCCATCCTCCGCAAACTTGCTGCCGGCGTGGAAGATGTAAACATCCTCTTTACCCTCAAACTTCTCCAGACCGGTTACCACCTTCCCCTTCTCATAGGAAAGGGGATAGCCGTCGGAAGCAAGGACCACGCATACACAGGCCTTATCTTCAAACTGCAGATCAATGTCGGAAAGCCGTCCGTCAATGCAGGCTTCAAACACATCAATTATATCATTCTTCAGTCTGGGGAGCACTACCTGGGCTTCGGGATCGCCAAACCGGGCATTGTATTCCAAAACCCGGGGTCCCTTGGGGGTCAGCATCAGGCCGAAGAAGATCACGCCCTTAAAGGGTCTGCCTTCCGCTGCCATGGCATCCACCGTTGCCTGATAGATGTGTTCCTTACAGAATGCATCCACTTCATCGGTATAAAAAGGACTGGGGGAAAAGTTGCCCATGCCGCCGGTATTAAGACCCTGGTCGCCGTCCTTGGCCCGCTTGTGGTCCTGGGCGGAGCTCATGATTCGGATGGTCTTTCCGTCCACAAAGGAGAGAACGGACACTTCCCGTCCGGTCATGAATTCTTCAATGACCATACGGTTTCCGGCAGAGCCGAACTTCTTATCCTCCATAATGGTCTTCACGCCTTCCAGGGCTTCCTCTTTGTTCTGACAGATCAGAACGCCCTTTCCAAGCGCCAGGCCGTCCGCCTTTAATACAATGGGATAATCGGCCGTTTGCAGATAGGCTTCTGCAGCAGCGGGATCATCAAAGGTCTCATAGGCTGCTGTGGGGATGTTGTATTTTTTCATCAGATCCTTGGAAAACGCCTTGGAAGCCTCCAGGATCGCAGCCGCCTTATTGGGTCCGAATGCCCGAAGGCCTGCTTTTTCCAGTTCATCCACCAATCCTGCTGCCAGGGGATCATCCGGTCCCACAACCACCAGGTCGATCTGCTTTTCTTTGGCAAACGCCACGATCTTATCAAATTCCATCACGGAAATGGGCACACACTCTGCCAGCTGTGCGATCCCCGCATTTCCCGGTGCACAATAGATCACATCCGCCTTGGGACTTTTGGCGATACTCTGCACAATGGCGTGCTCTCTTCCGCCGCTGCCGATTACCAGAATCTTCATGTTTCTTTCCCTTTCTACAGCTCGTTGTTGGCGATCATATCGATCGCTTTAGGCAGGATCACCCATTCTGCCTGCTCCATCACGCGTTTCTGGAGGATCTCCGGCGTATCACCGGGCTCCACCGAAACCGCCTTCTGTAAAATGATCGGGCCGGTATCCGTCCCCTCGTCCACGAAATGCACCGTGGCACCGGTTACCTTGACCCCTCTTTCCAACGCCGCCTCATGTACCTTCAGACCATAGAATCCCTTTCCGCAGAAGGAGGGGATCAGGGAAGGATGGATGTTGATGATCTTTCCGCTGTAGGCCTGGGTCATTTCCTTAGGCAGTACCACAAGGAAACCGGCCAGTACGATCAGGTCGGGCTGTAATTCGTCTAATTTTGCAAGGAAGGCCCTGTTAAAGGCTTCCCGGTTTTCAAAGGTTTTGGGAGAAATACACAGCGCAGGGATGCCGGCCTTCTTTGCCCGCTCCAGGGCATAGGCTCCGGGATTGTTGCTGATGACCGCTTCGACCCTCGCGTTCCGGATCCTGCCGTCTCCGATGCTGTCCAGGATCGCCTGGAGGTTCGTTCCGCCTCCGGAGACCAGTACTACCACCTTTAGCATACTTCCACTCCCTTATCGCCTGCTTCCAGAGAGCCGATGATGTAAGGTGTTTCTCCGGCTGCCCGGATGGCTTCCATGGCTTTGTCTGCATCCTCGGGACGAACCGCAAGCACCATACCGATACCCATGTTGTAGGTGTTGTACATCAGGTGCTCTTCCAGCTGGCCCTTCTTCTGCAGGAGCTTAAAGATCGCGGGTACTTCGTAGCTGTCTTTTTTTACCACTGCCTTCACACCTTCGGGGAGCATTCTGGGAATGTTCTCATAGAAACCGCCGCCGGTGATGTGGCTGCAGGCTTTTACGGTAACGCCTGCGTCCTTAATGCTCTTTAATGCCTTTACATAGATCTTGGTGGGAGCGATCAGGGCTTCTCCAAGGGTCTTGCCCAGTTCATCGTAATAGGTATTGAGGCTCTCCCTGGTCATCTCAAAAACCTGGCGGACCAGAGAAAAACCGTTGCTGTGTACACCGCTGCTGGCCATACCGATGAGGACATCGCCGGGCTTTGCATCCTGGCCGGTGATCATATCCTTCTGATCCACCACGCCAACGGCAAAACCTGCCAGATCGTATTCATCTACAGGATAAAAGCCGGGCATCTCAGCGGTCTCACCGCCGATCAGTGCCGCACCGGCCTGCTTGCAGCCTTCCGCAACACCCTTTACGATGGTTGCGATCTTCTCGGGATAGTTCTTGCCACAGGCAATATAATCCAGGAAGAACAAAGGCTCGCCGCCTGCACAGGCAACATCGTTCACACACATTGCCACACAGTCAATGCCCACGGTATCATGCTGATCCAGGAGAAATGCAAGCTTTAACTTGGTTCCCACACCGTCTGTTCCGGAAAGTAATGTGGGATGTTCCATCCCCTTCATGGCATCCATGGAAAATGCTCCGGAGAAACCTCCCAGAGATCCCAGCACTTCCGGACGCATGGTTCCTTTTACATATTGCTTCATCAGTTCCACTGACTTGTAGCCTGCTTCGATGTCTACACCGGCCTTCTTGTAATCCATTCCTTAATCCCTTTCTTCCGCTTTCTGCGCGGTCTGTCGGAAGGGCCCCAAAGGGGATTCCGCTCTGTTTATCCTAATGTAACGTATGATCGATATCAGTAATTCTGCCAGCCTGTTTCCTGCAGACGGGCATCCTTGGCCTGTACCTCTTCCTTCATTCGGACGGTAAAATCCTTCAGCTTCTGCAGCAGTGCGTCATCGGAGGTTGCCAGGATCTTGGCTGCCAGGATACCGGCATTCTTGCCGCCGTTAATGGCAACGGTCGCCACCGGGATCCCGGAGGGCATCTGTACAATGGAGTAGAGAGAATCCTTTCCTCCTAATGAAGTCGTATGCATGGGCACGCCGATCACCGGCATGGGGAAGATCGCAGCGCACATTCCGGGAAGATGCGCAGCCATTCCGGCTCCTGCGATGATCACCTTAAACCCTTTCTGCTCTGCACTTTTTGCATAATCAAAAAACACATCCGGTTCTCTGTGGGCGGAGATAATGGTCATCTCATAAGAGATCCCGAATTCCTCCAGCACTTCGGCTGCCTTTTTCATCACCGGCATATCCGAATCGGAACCCATAACAATTCCAACCTGTGCCATAATCCATCCTTTCCGGTGCAAGCGCACCACCTTTAATTTAACCATAGGGGTCCGTGTCTTTTCAACCGCCCGCCATGGATTTTTATGATCCTTTAAGAATTCTGCATTTCATCCAGAGGGATGTTTAATTCTTCGGTTCCCGGTACCACGAACCGGCCGTTTCGGATAATGGGCAGCTCGCTTCCGTCTGCCTTTACCGCCACGATCTCTCCCAGCTCTCCGTAAGGAATGGTGATATCCGTATGGCAGTTAAAGTAGGCCTTCTCCGGATCCTCCTTCCGCTTCTTTGAGAAGGAATTCTCTCTGGCAAAGATCCGTTTGCCATCCGGGTTGTAGGAAACGTTATCCTCATCATGGACGTAGCAGGTGTCGCCCACCGCAAAGTGGGGTCCGGTCTTCTCCGCGATCAGGATGGGCATCTTTGCCCCGATCCCGAAACGCTCCATCATGGCAAAAGCCGTCGTATTCGTGCCGATCGCAAACTCTCCCATAGGGAGAGTCTTGTGATGGAACAGGATATGGTCCTCTATGTATTTCCGGTTTTCTGCTTCTTCCGGGAAGTTGCTGCAGATATAATCGGTAATGCAGCCATCCTCGAAGGTGATCTTAAGGTCAAAGTATTCCAGTCCGTTTAAGAAGACGTGGCTGACAAACAACGTACCCCTGGTTCCTTCCAGTTCCGGGGATGTAAAGACTTCGCCCACGGGGATGTTCACATCGGCCACACAGTTCTCAAAACAGGTATCCTTTTCCGGATCCGGCTTTTCCTGCAGCTTAATGACCAGATCGGTCAAATTTCCGTTTTGTCCTTTTACCCGCACATAGTCCGCCTGGTCCAGGGTATCCACGATATGCTGCTGGATCTTGCTGTAATGGGCAGAATCCATGGTATTGATCTTTAAGGTCTCCTGAAAGATCGCATCGTAGTCTTTTCCGATGCCGGGCAGCGGATACGCCACAATGGTAAAGCTCCGCTCGCTGCCGACAATATAGGTCATGGTGATCTCCGCCCGCTTTGCACGGTAGGAGACATACAGTTCCTGCTGGCTTTCGTTAAAACGGCAGGCCGCTTCCTTCTGCTGCGGTTCAAAATCCTCTTCCCCGAAGATATCCAGAACCAGCGGACCGCCATGTAATTTCGCATCCTGCCTGTAGGCTTCGAAGGCACTTTTCAGGCATTCGTTTCGGTGGTTGGCCAGTTTCTTATCCAGCAGCAGGGCCATATCTTCGTAATGATCAAAGTCAAACTGTTTGTTGGGAGAAGTGGACGCATAGCCTCCGGGAGATACCACTCTGCCATCCAGCAGGGATGCCGGACTTCTCCGGGCGGTCACTTCCATACCGATCTGAGAGAGGCGCTCCAGCGTATAACGGAACATCCGCTCAAAGCCCAGCCAGTACAGTACCTCACCGGTCTTCTTAATGGAGATGTCCTTGCCGCAAACAGCAAATCCGGTAATGTATCCCTCCGCCAGGGTATAGCCCATGCTGCGGACGATCTCTTCCGGCAGCGCATTTAAATACCGGGCGCTGCGGATCTCATCCTCGGTGACGTAAAGGCCGTAGGAAAACAGATAGCGAAGGTCCGTAAGATCTGCATTTTTCAGCAGGTTTACGGCAAAGTTCCCTTCCGGATGCACCTGACTTTTTATGATGGAACGGATGGAGTCTTCGGAATAGTCAAATACAAAATAATACAGTACGCTGCGGATCTCTTCCGGGTCCGGAAGGATCTGATCTTCCTGCCAGGCGGAACGGAAAATGCCATAGCACTGTAACAGCAGCTCCATGCGAATGGTCATGGGATCCAGATCCTGCTGAAAGGCATAGGGGATCATGGCCGGGATCTCGCTGTAAAGCACGCAGAGGATCCGGTCAAACTGCTTTCCGAACTGTGCATGGGCATAGTCCGGATTGGCATAGCTGGTTTCATAGGCCTTGGGCATGATGGGGGCATACAGGCTGTGATTGAAAGCTGTAAGCTCCTCCATGGTTGCCCTGTCCATACCGCCCTTTTCCACAAATTCATAGGCTTCTGCGATCTGCAGCATATATCCGGCCGCTGCCGTAAAAAAGGCGTCGTATTTCGGGGAAAGCGCTCCCTCGGAGCCGGAGGCGATCATGCGGATCCGCTCTCTGGCCAGCTCATAGCGCTCCTTGATAAATTCCATATCTTCTGTAAATTCTGTGGTCATAAATAGGCTCCTGCATACAAAATGGCGCTGATGATAAACAGCGCTGCCACATTCAGGGCAATGCCCAGATAGGCAAAGAAATAAAAGCTGTCTCTTTGCATCCTGCCTGCTACTCCCAGGATAATGCCACTGAGAGAAAAGACAAGGGACAGCACACAGACCGCACCGTAGCGGGCACTGGGTGTTCCTTCATTTTTGTAGGAAAGAAACACCACAAGCACCAGAGAGATCACGCTGATCACTCCCAGCACCGAGCTCATGATGGACAGCTCGCTGTGGCGCTTGTTGGTGAACATGTAACTTCTGCTGCGCATTTAGTCCTCTGCTCCGTACTGCTCATAGTAAGCATCGATGGCCGCTTTTTTGGCTTCATCGATCAGGATGCTTCCGTTTATCGGTGTCCTGGTAAGATATTCAATGACTTCCGCCATGGTAACAATGGCTGCCGTCTGCATACCGTAGGTTTCGGAAATCTCCTTTAAAGCACTTTTGGTGCCCTGGCCTCTCTCCATACGGTCCACGCTGACCACCAGACCCTTGACGGTCACATCCCCCTGTGCCTTTAAGATGGGCATGGTTTCTCCGATGGAAGTACCGGCCGTGGTCACATCCTCGATCATAACGATCCGGTCTCCGTCTGCCATAGGGCTTCCCAGCAGGATGCCCTTATCGCCGTGGTCCTTTACTTCCTTGCGGTTGGAGCTGTAACGAACGTCGGTATCGTATTTCTCGGAAATGGCAATGGCGGTTGCTACGGAAAGGGGAATTCCCTTGTAGGCAGGCCCGAAAAGCACATCAAAGTCCAGACCGAAACGGTCATGGATCGCCTGGGCATAGAAGCCGCCCAGTTTCCGAAGCTGTGCGCCGGTGCGGTAAAAACCGGTGTTTACAAAGAAGGGGGTTTTCCGTCCGGACTTTGTCACAAAGTCACCGAACTTTAAAACGCCGCATTCTACCATAAATTCAATAAATTCCTGTTTATACTGTTCCATCTGTCAACCTCTGTTATAATATGCCGGCCGTTTTCCGGCCCGTCTGTTGTTCTGTTTTCTCTTTGAGATGTCTGCCCTCAGCGTTCCCAGGCCTGGCGAAGATCTTCCTTCATATCCAGTACCGCTGCTCTGGAAGCTTCTGCAAAGTGTTCCGCACCGTACTGTGCGTACTTCTCCTGCTGATAAGCGGCGATGATGCCACGGGAGGAGTTTACGATGGCGCCCAGTCCATCTGCATTAAAGAAGGCCTTTAAGTCAGAGCCCTTGCCGCCCTGTGCGCCGTAGCCCGGCACCAGGATATAGGTTTTGGGCATGACCTTTCGAAGGGCTGCGCCCATTTCCGGATAGGTTGCTCCTACAACGGCACCTACGTAGCTGTAGGTATCTCCCATCACTTCTTCGCCCCACTGTGCGACCTTCTCGGCCACCAGGGTATATAAGGTCTTATCACCGATCATCTGATCCTGGAACTCGCCGCTGCTGGGATTGGAAGTCTTCACCAGAACAAAGATGCCCTTCTTCTCCTCTGCGCAAACCTTCAGGAACGGCTTTACGCCGTCGCTGCCCAGATAGGGATTGACCGTAGCAAAGTCCTCGTGAAATCCGTAGAACCGGCTCTCCCCGATCTGTACCTGTCCCAGATGTCCTACCGCATAGGCTTCGGAAGTGGAACCGATGTCACCGCGCTTGATATCGCCGATGATCACCAGACCCTTGCTGCGGCAGTAATCCACCGTCTTCTGAAAAGCCTGCACGCCGGCTACGCCAAACTGCTCATACATGGCGATCTGGGGCTTTACCGCCGGAACCAGGTCCTGCACCGCATCCACGATCTGCTTGTTAAACTGCCAGATGGCTTCTGCCGCACCTTCCGGTGTTTCGCCAAAGGCGGCAAAGGCCTCCTTCTTCAGATGCTCCGGTACATACTTCAGCATGGGATCCAGACCCACCACAATAGGGGCCTCTTTCTTCCGGATGCCGTCGACCAAATAATTAATCATAAAAAACTCCTTTTCGAAATAATACTGAGAAAAGTGCTAAAAATGCTAAAAGATTCCATATCGCAAGAAAAGGCGTTGCATCTCACAACGCCTTTTCTACTATACTATAATGTCTTTTTCCAATCAAATGTTCAGAAGCTTTTTTTCTTCCGCAAACTTCTTGATATTGGAGAGGTTCGCGATCTTCTTTACATCATCCCCGTTTACGGTGACAACGGTGGGCGCCTGCATGACATGATATCTGGCTGTCAGTTCCTTGTTTTCCTCTGCATCGATGAGGATGTAGTTGATGCCCTTCATGTATTCCCTGGCTGCCTTGCAGTTGGGGCAGGTCTTGGTGGTAAACAGATAGGTGATGTGCTCCGGTTCCCTGACCTCTACTTCATAAGCATCTGCAGTGGTCTGCTCCGGCATCTTGATCATCACACTGACCGGCTTCTTAAGAGAAGAACGGCTGATGTCGTAAACCTTACGATCCTTGTACTCCTGCAGCTTACCGTCGTTCCAGTTCTGAACGGGACGGTAGTAACCGGTGATACGGCTGTATACTTCGGTGGTGCCGCCGCATACAGGACATTTCTTCTGCTCGCCGGAGAGATAACCGTGCTCCTTGCAGATAGAATAGGTAGGAGACAGAGTGTAGTAAGGAAGCTTGTAATTCTCGGCAATGGTGCGCACCAGGGTCGCTGCCGCCTTCCAGTCGGGAAGCTTCTCTCCCAGGAACGCGTGGAATACGGTTCCGGAGGTATACAGGGTCTGGATATCGTCCTGGATGTCCAGTGCAGAGAAGATATCCTCGGTGTAGCCTACGGGCAGGTGGGAAGAATTGGTGTAGTAGGGTACACCGCTCTTGTCGCCGGCAGTCTTGATGGCAGGCCACTTCTCCTTATCGTGCTTTGCCAGACGATAAGAGGTAGACTCTGCGGGAGTTGCCTCCAGGTTGTACAGATCACCGTACTGCTCCTGATAATCGGAAAGACGGTTGCGCATGTGGTTTAATACTTCCTTGGTAAATTCCTGGGTTCTGGGATCGGTCATATCCGCGCGGAGCCAGTTTGCATTCAGGCCCACTTCATTCATGCCCAGAAGGCCGATGGTGGAGAAATGATTGTTAAAGGTTCCCAGATATCTCTTGGTATAAGGATATAAACCTTCATCCAGAAGCTTGGTGATGACGCCGCGCTTGATCTTTAAGGATCTGGCGGCGATATCCATCATGCGGTTTAAGCGCTTATAGAATTCATCCTTGCTGGCGGACAGATAAGCGATCCGGGGCAGGTTGATGGTAACAACGCCTACGCTTCCGGTGCTCTCGCCGGATCCGAAGAAGCCGCCGCTCTTCTTGCGCAGCTCACGGAGATCCAGTCTCAGACGGCAGCACATACTTCTTACATCGCTGGGCTCCATATCGGAGTTGATGTAATTGGAGAAGTAAGGGGTACCGTACTTGGAAGTCATCTCAAACAGGAGACGGTTGTTCTCGGTATCGGACCAGTCAAAGTCCCGGGTGATGGAATAGGTCGGGATGGGATACTGGAAGCCTCTGCCGTTGGCATCGCCTTCGATCATGGTCTCGATAAAGGCCTTGTTGATCATATCCATCTCGGTCTTGCAATCACCGTAGGTGAAATCCACTTCCTTACCGCCAACGATAGCGGGCAGGTTTGCAAGATCGGCGGGAACGGTCCAGTCTAATGTAATATTGGAGAAAGGTGCCTGGGTACCCCATCTGGAAGGTGTGTTTACGCCGTATATGAAGCTCTCAATGCACTTCTTAACGTCATAGTAGGATAAGTTGTCTACCTTAACAAAGGGAGCAAGATAGGTATCGAAGGAAGAGAATGCCTGCGCACCGGCCCATTCATTCTGCATGATGCCAAGGAAGTTCACCATCTGGTTGCAAAGTACGGAAAGATG
This sequence comes from Lachnospiraceae bacterium, assembly GCA_024689465.1. Taxonomy (GTDB): domain Bacteria; phylum Bacillota; class Clostridia; order Lachnospirales; family Lachnospiraceae; genus JAILDL01. The sequence goes on along the minus strand of JAILDL010000063.1, from coordinate 25,638 downwards.
CTTTGCAGGAGAAGATGTGATCTTGCCGGGGATGCCGCCAAGTCCTTCCTTGATCAGCTGCTTTAAGGACCAGCCAGCACAATAGCCGGTAAGCATGGACAGATCATGGATATGGATATCCGCATTACGATGCGCATCGGCGATCTCCTGATCATAGATCTCGGAGAGCCAGTAATTTGCGGTGATCGCGCCGGAATTGGACAGGATCAGACCGCCAACGGAATAGGTAACGGTGGAATTTTCCTTGACCCGCCAGTCTTCCACCTTCACATAAGAATCAACCAGTTTCTTGTAATCAAGAACGGTGGACTTCATCTCACGAAGCTTTTCTCTCTGCTTACGATACAGGATATAAGCCTTCGCTGCCTCTGTATAACCTGCCTGCTCGAGGATCTTTTCCACGCTGTCCTGGATATCCTCCACATGGATGGTCCCATCCTTAACCTTCTCCTGGAAATCGGATGTTACCCGCAGTGCCAGCAGATCGACCACGTCATTGGTATACTGAACGTCGGTCGCAACGAATGCCTTCATGATCGCATCGCTGATCTTCGTCAATGTAAAATCGACTGCCACACCATCTCTCTTAATTACCTGAAACATTACACCCTCCCTGTATTAAGGCGCCCCTTCTTATGCCCGTGATCAAGGTTTCTCGGGCAACGCGCCACTGTAATCAGTGTAACATTCCACATCTGGTGCTGTCAATGTCGAAAACACAATATATAGTGGGTTAATATTTTGACAATTCGCAGATATTGTGTTTAGATGCGTGACACCCCTACCGGTTCAGAAACAGGTATTCTGCCTGTGCCTGGGTATCGGTGGGATATTTCTGTAAAAAGTTCCTGCACAGGACCAGTGCCTGATCATAGTCCTCCAGGTACTCATAGATCACGATCTGGTTGTAGCAAAGGGTCTGCTCCATCCCGGAATCCTCCAGGGAAAGTCCCCCCCGGATGGCCTCCAGGGCTTCCTGGTAGTTTCCCAGCTGCAGCTTGCAAAGGGCCAGCTGGTTGTAGATCTTTGCATCGGGTCCGTGCTCCGCCAGATAGCTGTTGTATACGCTGGCGGCATAGTTGTAGTCTCCCAGCGCCTCCCAGCTCTTGCCCAGATAAAAGCAGGCATCCTGTCCTCCCGTGCTGCGGGATTCCTCCAGCTTGTTACGGGCGGTCACATAGTCCCCCATATAATAGGAAATACGGCCTCTGTCATAGTCTGCCATATTGCCGGTGCCACTTTCCAGCGCCTGTTCCAGATAGACTCTGCCCTGCTCCCCATAGCCTTTTTCCTCCAGTGCTTCGTAGATCCGCACCAGCATGTCGTAATCGGCAGGGGCCAGCTCCATGGCCTTCTCAAAATCCGCGATGGCCTTGTCGTACTGCTCCACTTCCAGCTCCACGATGCCCCGCTCATACCAGGCCGCCGTTTCCTTCCTGGACCGGTTTAAAATGGCATCGTACACCGCCAGTGCCTTCTGCGCATCTCCCAGACGGTAATAGCAGGTGGCCAGATAATAATTGATGTCCACATCCACTGCATCCGGGATCATGTCGCTGCCAAAAAGAGCCTGTTCAAAGGCATCCGCCGCATCCTCATAGGCAGCCTGTCCCATATAGGCAAGTCCTTTTCCCCGCAGGATCTGCCGCTCTTCTTCTCCGTTTAAAAGGGCCTGGTCAAAGCTGTCCAAAGCCGCACTGTATTCCATGCTCATCACACTGTTCATGCCGGCCTGGGTATACTCGCCCGTTTGCTTTCCGCATCCTGTCAGTGTCAGCAGGATCCCCATACAGAGCACCGGGATCGCCGGCGCGCAGGTTCTGTGTTTCTTCATTTTCTGTCCTCTGTTATCCGTTTATCTCTTGTTCCGCTTTATTTCCCGTTTCCACTGCAGTATCCGGGTGCGTCTTCTTCCGGTCTCGTAATGGGAAAACTCCCCACATTCCCAAAAACAGACCGGCAGGAGGCAGTTTCTTTTTTGATTCCAGAACGTTCCTGACATGTAGATGGTTATCCTGCGCAATTAGTACATCAGCTCGGCCAATGTACGGAACAGGTGATCCGGCTGGATGGGCTTGGCAAGGTGGGTGTTCATCCCCGCTTCCTTTGCATCCTTCAGATCTTCTTCGTACATATCCGCGCTCATGCCGATAATGGGAATAAAGGAAGAATCCGCTCTTCCCGACTTCCGGATCTTTCGCGTCATTTCAAAGCCGTCCATGACCGGCATACGCAGATCCGTCACCACTGCATCGAAATATCCCACTTCCCGCTGGGAATATTCCCGAACCGCCTCTTCTCCGTTGCTGACGGTTATCACTTTAAAGCCCTTGGATTCCAAAAGCATCCGGGCAACTTCCGCATTCATCTCATTGTCTTCTGCCAGCAGGATCCGGCGATCCAAAAACAGATCCCGTGAAAGGGTCTTCTCCTTCTTTTCTCCCGGCTCTACCACATCATCTGCGGCATTTTCCAAAGGCAGGACCACCGTAAAGGTCGATCCTTTTCCCAGAAGGGAATCGGCACTTAAGTCTGCCTGCATCAGGTCCGCCAGCTGCTTTGCCACCGGCAGTTCCAGTCCGGTCCCGTTGTACCCCCTGATCCCGGAGGTCTGTTCCTTTGAAAACAGTTCGAAAATATGGGGCATCAGTTCCTTTTCGATTCCCGTTCCGTTATCCCGGATACTGATGGTATAGATGGTCTGGTTACCGTCATAGGTGGCTTCTCCGGCCGTCAATGTTACCTGCTTGCCGGCGGGGGTATGCTTGATGGCGTTAAACAGCAGGACAGAAAGCATCTGCCGTACTTTTCCCTGGTCACACAGCACCATGCGTGCTTTGATATTGCTCAGTTCCGCCTTGAAATGCACGTTTTTCAGTGCGGCGTCTCTGGCTGTATTGTCCGCCAGTTCACCCAGCAGTTCCCGAATGTTGCATTCCTGCAGGGAAAGTCTGGCCTGCTTGTCCAGATTGTCCAGCGTCTGCACATCGTTTACGGAATTTAACAGTTCCCGGCTGGTGGCATCCAGTTGATGGAGGTACTGCTCGATCCTTGCCCGCTCCTCTTTGGTCATCACCAGCTTGTCCGTTTGTTCTTTTAACAGCAGGATCAAACCGGACAGAGAGGCTACCGGTGTCCGCACGTCATGGGTCAGCTTGCCCAGTACGGCAGATTTGATATGGTTGGCATCCATGGCGTTTCGCAGAGCTTCTTCCAGCGCAATACGGCTCTCATTTTCGCCCTGCACCACATCGGACACATCCGTTACGGTTATGATAAATTCCTTATCCGCCGCATCGGTATAGGATGCGCGGATCTTCAGATAGTGAAGTTCTCCGTTTTCATAGGAGCAGCAGAAAACAGTGGAAGCAAACTGAACCGCATCCAGGCACTTAAACAGGAACCGGTAATTCATGATCTCGCGATAGCGTGCCTTGGATTCCGGAGAGATATACCGTTCCAGCTCCAGCATGGCGGCGACAAAGTCGTCCCCTTCCGGTTTGGGCAGCGGCCCCTTGTAGTTTTGTTTGGGAAACAGCTTGTATTTTCCGCTCTTTCCGTCCACTATCCCCACAAATTCATAATCCTGGTCCACAACGTGGGCAAAAATATCTTCTGTGGATCGTTCTCTGGTCACATCCATGGCATAGACAAATGCCATGACGTGCCCGGTGTCGGGATTGCGATGCATCCGAATGAGCACTTTGATCCAGCATACCATATCATTTCGGTACATTCCTCTGCCGTCAAAGGAGATTTCCTTCTTGCCGTCGGCATACATGCTCAGCAGATAATCTCTGCAGAAGACCTTTCGGATCTCTTCCCGGAGGTCTTCTTCTTCGCAGAAGGTCTGCAAAACCTCCCGCAGAACATCCAGCGAAGGGATCACGCTCTTGCGCTCTTCCGATTCTCCGTAGGTAATGGTCTCGATCTCACCGGTCTGCACATCCACACGGGCTTTGGAGATCAGAGCATCGTTCAGACCCGCCTTCTGAAGCTGCAGTTCGTCCTGATAATGCCGTTCCATGATCTTCATGGCGGTCGAATCCATACTGCAGCCCACGGCATAGGACGGCGTTCCGTCATCGTCACATACCGTATAATAGGTACACTGCTGCCAGTTCTCCTCACCGTCTTCTTTGCGCAGAAGCAGTTCCGTCTTTACCGTCGGGATCCCTTCCTGCAGCTGGGCGTACAGATTCCGGTATGCCTCCTCCGACTCCGGGGGGACCATACCGCATCGGAGCAAAGCTTCCGGCATGCCCTCCGTCTCTTCCTGCAGGCCAAAAAGCGCCGCTGTTTTCTGGTCCGTACGGCAACGGCCCGCCTTTAAGTCAAACTCCCATATGGAAACGGAAGAATTGGAAATGGCCAGTTCATATTTTTGTTTATCCAGCTTGGCCTGGATCTCTTCGGTGATATTGCGGGTGATGCCAACGGTCCGGATGATCTCACCGAATTCATCCCGGAGGTTACTGATGTAAAACCGGGTACAGATAAATTCCTCCGGATCGGAGGCGCTGCGGATCCAGATCTCATCTGCCACCGCATCCTCTCCGTTGCTGATGCGTTCAAACAACCGACGCAGTCTGTCCGCGGAGTCTTCCCGGACATCCCCCACAGCGATCTTGATCTCCGGATAATCCGGCTGAACCGTGATCATCTCTTCCAGTTCCGGTGCAGTCGTCTGATCCTGGAAAAAGGTATGGGTCATGATATCGTAATGCCATAAGCTGATCCGATCGTTTTCAATGGCTACCTGATAGGCCTTCTGGCTCTCTTCCAGGCGCAGCTCCGCATTCTTAAGTGCCGTGATGTCATTGTAGATCCCGTATAACAGCATCTTACCGTCTGCAGCCTGTTTGGTGGCAAAACAGACCTCGATAAAGATCTGCTCCCCGTTCTTGCGGATGGAATGGTACTCCATGGTAGCAGGCTTGCCGCTGCGAATGGCTTCCCGGGAAGCGGCTATGTATTTCTCCACATCACTGGGGACCGGATAGCAGATCCGCTTCACCATACTGTGGTCGATCTCATCTCTGGTATAACCGGTCATCTCGGTGATGGCATCATTGTAATAGGTCAGGACGGTATCAAATCCGTCATCTATCCGAAAAACGGCGATCCCTTCCGGGATCAGGTTGATGGTCTCTTCTTCATCATAGTATTCCGAATGCGCCGGCCGCTTACTGGCCACGGCCTCCAGCCCGCCGATGTCATCCATCACCTGGAAGATCACGGTCATACGATCGCTTTCCATGTGGCTGAACTGCAGGAGCACATATTCGCCGTCCAGATTCCGGAACAGGTAGTAGGAAAGCTGTTGCTCCTCCATGGTCTTCGCACAGTAGGAAAGCCAGTTCTCGCCGGATTTGCGCACATTCTGCCGAAGGAACATGCCCACCGTATCCCCTTCCATGAGTCCGACGGTGTTCATCAGGGCAGGATTGGCGTAGATCAGCATATAGTCGTAGATGCTTCCCGTTTCATCCTTCAGCGCCCTGCAGACCCCACATGCCATCGGGCTAATGTCAAAATATTCATTGTAGTTTCCGGCATCTAAGTTTTTCTTAATATCCATATACACGACCCCTCGTTGAATGAAAAAAGCCGAATGTCCTAGAAACAGAATATACCATCCTTATTATAGCATTTCATACACGAAAAGCCCATCCAAAATGGATGGGCTTACGCGTGTTTGTTTGTTGTTTGTTTGATGCATTCGGTTGTTTTCGTAACAAATGCTCAGGATGCAGAAGCACCAACCCATTGATCCAGTATCAACAAGGTTTTCTTCACACCATCATTGACAGCGACCATACGCTCATAAATACTGGCAAGTTCTGCTTCCTGCGCCTTTGTTTCCTCGATGGACAGTTCGGTATAAGGATCCATGACCCCTCTTTCCTCCAATCCTTCTTTTTGTTTCGTGACAACCATAATCGGGTACTTCCTTTCTCCGTCCATGGGGATCACGGTGCATTCCGTTGCACATTATAGATATCGGTTCATCCTCCGGTATTCTTTACCCTTTTGTTTCCATTTTTTATATTATTTCTTCTTTTTTCTTTTTCCTTCTTATTATCCCGTAAAAAAGCGGTCTCCCCTGCCGCAAAAGCAGGGAAAACCGCCTTTAAAAGGTGTGCCCTCAGGCCTTCTTTATTCGAACACAGACCACACTGCAGGCAGGAAGGGTAAAGATAAATCCTCCCTCTGTCTTTTTGTGATCCTTGAAAGGTTCTTCTTTTACCGCATCCGGCTGTGCAAAGGTGTTGTGGGCATTCATGCTGCCGGTGAGGACGCTTGCCTTGCTGACCCCATAGGCGTCTGCGTCTTCCGCAAGCTTTACTTCCACAGTTTCTGCAGCTTCCAGAGAGTTATTGGTCAGGGTGATGTTGATGGTTCCGTCGTCTCCTTCGGATACCGATGCGATCACCTTATCCAGTTCATTCTTTCCGCTTCCTGCCTTGCCCTGCTCGGTCAGATCCGCAGAGAGGAGTTGTGCCCCCTGATGCACGCTGTACATCTTAAATACATAGTAGGTCGGGGTCTTGATCATCTTCTCCCCTTCCGTCAGCATCACGGACTGCAGCACATTGATGAGCTGGGCGATGTTGGCCATCTTCACCCGGTCGCAGTGATTGTTGAAGATGTTCAGGGTATTGCCTGCAACCAGCGCATCCCGCATGGTGTTCTGCTGATACAGGAATCCGGGATTGGTACCGGGTTCCACATCCGTCCAGATTCCCCATTCATCCACCATCATGCCGATTTTCTTTTCCGGATCGAACTCGTCCATGATCCCGCCGTGCCGCCGGATCAGTTCTTCCATGAACACGCCGCGCTTTAAGGTCTGGTAGAAGATCTCCTCGGTGAAATTGGTGGCAGATCCCTTAACATTCCAGTCATCCTCCGTCTCCGGAAGGGTGTAATAATGCAGGGAAAGACCGTCCATATGTCCGTGGAGGAATGCAGGTGTCCCTTCGAAGCAGGTCTCCAGCACCTTTCTGGTCCAGCGGTAATCATCCACATTGGCGCCGCAGCAGATCTTGGTGATGGGCGCATTGCCACTGTAATTTCTCACATAGGTCTGGTATCTGCGGTATTCGTCTGCGTAAAACTGCGGGCGCATGTTGCCGCCGCAGCCCCAGTTTTCATTTCCCACACCGATGTAATCCAGTTTCCAGGGCTCTTCGTGGCCGTTTCTCTTACGCAGCTCCGCCATGGGGGATACGCCGTTAAAGGTCATGTATTCCACCCATTCGCTCATTTCCCGAACGGTGCCGCTGCCCACATTGGCATTGACATAGGTTTTACATCCCAGCTGGCGACACAGTTCAAAATACTCGTGGGTTCCGAAGCTGTTATCCTCCACTACGCCGCCCCAGTGGGTATTGATCATTTTCTTTCGCTGCTCCTTGGGACCGATGCCGTCCATCCAGTGGTACTCATCGGCAAAGCAGCCGCCCGGCCAGCGCAGGACCGGGATCTTCATTTCCTTTAAGGCTTCCACCACGTCATTTCGCATGCCGTTGGTATTGGGGATATCCGACTGCTCCCCTACATACAGCCCCTCATAGATGCAACGGCCCAGATGTTCCGAAAAATGGCCGTAGATCTCCGGGGCGATGGTGCCTTTTTTACATGAATTATTGATGAATAATTTTGCCATAGAATCGTTCCTTTACTAAATCTGTGTGATCAGCCCTTCACTGCGCCCGCCGTCATACCGTCGATAATGTATTTCTGGAAGATCAGGAATACCACAAAGATCGGCAGGATACCGAACATGGAACCGGCGATCAGTACGTCGTAATTATTTCCGTAAGGGGTCAGCAGGGTGTTGAGGCCGATGGGCAGCGTAAATTTCTGCGCTCCCTTTAATACCAGCAAAGGCCACAGGATGGCATTCCAGGATCCCATGGCGGAGAGGATGCCCATGGATGCAAAGGCAGGCTTTGCCAAAGGCATGATGATCCTTGCGGATATATAGTATTCGTTGGCGCCGTCGATGCGGGCCGCGCTTAAGAGTTCCTTGGGCAGCCCCGTCAGGTATTGCCGGAAGAAGAAGATCGTGGACGCATTGCACAGGCCGATGATGATCACGCCCACATAAGTATCGATCAGATGCAGGGCAATGATCTCCTTGTACAGGGGAAGCAGCAGGATCTCAAAGGGAACCATCATGGTGGCAATGACCAGAGAGAACAGAAGATTCTGCAGTTTAAAGTTGTACATGGTCAGGCCGTAGGATACAAAATAGCAGATCAGCAGCGTCAGCACGACGGACACAATGGTGATCAGAAGGGAATTCCGATACCACATGAAATACTTGCGACTGTCCTCGTTTCCTCCAAGGAGGTATTTGTAGTTGGACAGTGTCATGGTAGAGAAATCCAGATCGATGGCCAGACCCTTTCGGATCAGCTCCGTTCCGGGACGGAAGGATGCCAGAAGCCCGGCCAGAACCGGAAAAGCGATGATCCCGCACAGCACAACAAAGAAACCGGTGCCCAGAACGGAAAGGGCAATGTGTTTCGGGGAATGAGAAAGATCTTTATGCATTTGACTCATGGTATCAATCCTCCTCCTTCTTAAAGGTTCCGTTCAAGGCCAGCTGGGCAAAGTTGATGATCAGTGCCACGATCAGTAAGATCACGCCGACCGCACAGGCATAGCCCATATCGTTCTTTTCGATGCCTCGTTTATACAGGTATCCCACAATGGTCAGTCCGATGTTATTGGGAGAGCTGTTGCCGGCCCATAACATGAAGGACTCCAGGAACATGGCAAGACCTGCATAGACAGAGATCGTCAGTACGTAAATGGTGGTGGGCTTCAGCAGCGGCAGGGTCACATACCGGAATTTCTGGATAGGGGATGCGCCGTCGATGTCCGCCGCCTCATACAATGAGGAATCGATGGCTTTTAAGCCCGACAGGAAATACAGCATGTTCACGCCGGTCCATCTCCAGCAGCATAAAACCAGCAGGGCCAGCATACCGGACCAGCCGTTTTTTAACCACTTGTAACTGCCAAACCCGAGGGCCTCGGCGATCACATTCATCTGTCCGGTCTTATATTCCGAGAACATCAGACGAAACAGGGTACCGGAAATGACCACAGAGGTTAACGCCGGCATATACAGGATCGCTTTCCAGACACCCTTTGCCTTGACAATATTGGAATCCATCAAAACCGCAAAGAGCATGGGAAAGGGGATCAACAGCACCAGTGTGAAAAACATGTACTTCGCACTGTTCGAAACAGCAATGAGAAACACCTTGTCCTTCAGGAGTTTCAGGTAATTATCAATGCCCGTCCAGGTCGTGTCTGCCGGAGTGATCTTCTGAAAGCTCATGGTGAACGCCGTGATCAGCGGATAGATCCAGAAAACGGCAAAGCTTAAGATAAACGGCAAAACAAACACATACGGGGCAACTTTCTGGGAATACAACAGTTTTTTTGCCTTCATGGTACACACCCTTCTATTGTTCAAATAACCTTCTGCCTAAAAAACGGGGGATGCCGGGAATCTCCGGTATCCCCCTAGAGAGTAATGAAAAGCTTATATCGTTACTTCTTACTGCTCCATATCCACTGCATCCTGCAGCTCCTGGAGCGCGTCATCTACGCTGTAATCAGGATCTTCCAGAACTTCGTTTAACGTGGTGGTGCATACATACTCGTTGATGGTAGGGCTGATGGCAACAACAGAGATCTTGCCGATGTTGTCCATACCGATCTCGTTTAATACATCGTAAGGATAGTTGATGAAGTAAGCATTGAACTGGTTTGCATCATCGTGTGCAAAGCTGTCCTTGTCCCACATAGCTGTGTTGCAGACATCGAAACCAAGCTTATCCCAGATGTGCTGCTCGCCTTCATCGGACATCTTTGCCCAGCAAAGGAATTCAGCTGCCAGCTCTTTGTTTTCAGACTGCTGCGTTACGATGGTTCCGGTACCGCCGATACCTACAGAGCACTTCTGGCCTGCTTCAAATACAGGACACTTAGCGATGTACCAGTTACCGCTTTCTTCCGGCATATAGTTGGTGAAACGGCTCATATACCAAAGTGCCTTCGGGAAGGAAACGATGTTGTGATCCATGATGTTCTGGAAACCTGCTTCCAGATCCACATGTCCGTCGGGAGAGATCTGTGCCAGACCGCTCTTTAACCAGCCCTGCTGCATCTCCAGCATCTTCTTTACAGATTCCAGCTGGCAGTTTGCGGGATTCTCAAATCCGCCGGTCCAATCATCGCCGTACTCAGCCATAGCCAGCCACAGCCAGTCGGTTCCGCCGGTATCTACGCTGGTCCAGAACTTTCCGTCTTCACCGATCGCTGCTACATACTCTTCACCAAGTGCTGCGTAGTCATCCCAGGTCTTTACCGCATCGATCTTTGCGATGACAGCATCCTGATCCAGGCCCATAGCTTCGGCCATAGCTGCTACATTGTAGTACATGGCGGTTGCACCTACGTGATAAGGAGCACCGTAATAATGTCCGTCAGAACCCTGGTAGGTCTGCATACGGGCAGGAACCATGGTGGACATATAAGGAGCTGCATAGTCATCCAGGGGAACCAGCCACTTATCAAGGCCGGCAACAACGTTGGGGTACTGACCTACTTCGACGTCACAGATGTCCGGTGCGCCGGTGCCTGCTTCCAGGGAAGTGAGCAGCTTGGTGTGCATATCGGAGTAAGGATAGGTGGTACAGGTGATCTCGATCTTTCGATCCGGATTCTGCTCGTTCCAAACTTCTGCCATGTCTTTGTAATGCTGACCGTGAAGTTCAACGAAGGTCCACATCTCAAGGTGGGTACCGTCTGCATCACCGAAGGTGCTGACAGGAGCTTCGCTCTCTTCTGCCACTGTTTCCGCAGCTTCTTCTGCACCGGCATCAGCGCCGCTGTCCGCCGCAGGAGCACTTCCCGCATCGGATGAGCCACAGCCAGCCAGTAAAGCAGCTGCCACTACTGTACTCAGTAGTACACTTAATAGTTTCTTTTTCATACGTTCCTCCTTCAAGTTGTTTTGGCAATTTGTATAACTGCTGCCCTAACTATATCCTCACCCGGCATCAATTTGCAATATTTATTTTAGATTTATTTAAACTATTTTATATATTCGTTACTATTTAATAAAATTTGCACATCTAGATTGTGCATTCTTCAATCATCATTGGTCATATTTTCTTGTTTTAACGTTTTACTTTTGATTAGTCTAAACAAATTTACATGTTTATTCTCTCTTTTCCATACAATTTCACTCTTTTTTTCCCTCCTTCCTCCGGATTTTTCCTTTTTGTCACGCTCCCGCCTTTTGACCGCAAGACGGTTTGATGCTACACTATCTGTATTTCCAACAAGCAACGCGACAGAGGTAATCTGCATGATCCACATAAATACCCTGAATGACGGCCTGGATATCTTTAAAGCCTTAGGCTCCGAGGTACGTCTTCAGATCCTGAACATCCTGCTGGAAAACGGTCACATGAACATGAACCAGCTGGCATCTCAATTAAATATCAGCAACGGTGCTCTCACCGGTCACATCAAGAAACTGGAAGCCTGCGGGCTCATCACGTTGTGCAACGTTCCTTCCAGTCACGGCAACGAAAAAGCCTACACCGTCAAACAGGATAAGCTCCTGGTGGACTTTGAACGTCCCGAAGAGCTCAATACTTTTAGCACACAGATCAGGGTAGGACAGTTTACCAGTCACGAGGTCTACCCTACCTGCGGCATCGCCACCAGCAAATCCCTGATCGGCGAGCTGGACGATCTGCGCTACTTTGATCATCCTGACCGGTTTCAGGCGGATATCGTATGGTTTACCAAAGGCTACGTGGAATATACCGTTCCCAACCTGATCCCCCACAACAACCGGATCTCCCAGATCTCCATCTCCATGGAGGTCAGCTCGGAGGCGCCGGGGGTCAATGAAGACTGGCCTTCGGATATCAGCTTTTATCTGAACGACACCTATCTGGGCATGTGGACCCTGCCCGGTGATTTCGGCGATGTAAGAGGGTTGCTCACCCCGGACTGGTGGCTTCCCAACTGGAACCAGTACGGTCTGTTGAAGCTGCTTGTCATCAATCGCAAGGGAACCTTTATCGATGGATTAAAGATCTCCGATGTGACCACAGGCAGTCTGAACCTGGACTACAGCAGTACCATCCGTTTCCGCATGGCGGTAGAAGAAAACGCCAAACATGTGGGAGGCCTGACTCTCTTTGGCAAGACCTTCGGTAATTATGACCAGGACATCAACGTCAGCATCAATTACGTGCCCATGAATCCGTAAAGCGTTGGAATATCCCGGATCGTTTTCATAAAACTCCAAGCAACAAAAGGCCCTCCCGGTCATGCCGGGAAGGCCTTTCTTTATCTGTATGTTTGTTCCATTAAGGGTTTTGCAGGAGTTCTTTGGCAGGAAATCCACCGATCACGCATGCCGGCAGGTTGCCGTCAGTTCCTCTCCCTGCACATCGATCACGATCACATCCTGCTCCCGGACCTGATCCTCCAGGATCAGTCTGGCTGCCAGCGTTTCCACATGCTTGGTGATGTACCGTTTTAAGGGTCTTGCTCCGTATATCGGATCATAGGCTTCTTCTGCGATGTGCTGCATTGCCCCGGGGGTTACCTCGATGCGCAGCTCCTTATCCGCAAGGCGCTTATTTAAGTCATCCACGATCAGGGAGATGATACCGCTGATGTTCTCTTTGGTCAGGGGCTTGAACAGCACGATCTCATCCAGCCGGTTTAAAAATTCCGGACGGAAGTGGAGACGAAGCTGCTCCTGTACCCGCTCCTGCGCTTCTTCGGATATGGTTCCGTCTTCCCGGATGCCTTCCAGAAGGTCCTGTGCCCCCAGGTTACTGGTCATGATCAGGATGGTATTTTTAAAGTCCACGGTCCGTCCCTGGGAATCCGTGATCCGTCCGTCATCCAATACCTGCAGCAAAACGTTGAACACATCGGGATGGGCCTTTTCGATCTCATCAAACAGCACAACGCTGTAGGGCTTTCTCCGCACTGCTTCCGTCAGCTGTCCGCCTTCTTCATAGCCTACATATCCGGGAGGCGCTCCGATGAGACGGGACACAGAATACTTCTCCATGTACTCACTCATATCGATCCGCACCATATTGTTCTCATCATCAAAGAGGGCTGCCGCCAGGGTTTTAGCAAGCTCCGTCTTACCTACGCCGGTGGGTCCCAGGAACAGGAAGGAACCGATAGGCTTGGTGGGATCCTTGATCCCCGCCTTGGAACGGATGATGGCTTCCGTTACCTTTTCCACCGCTTCGTCCTGGCCCACTACCCGCTTATGCAGCTGGCTGTCCAGATGCAGGGTTTTGTTCCGCTCGCTTTCATTCAGCTTTGCCACCGGGATACCGGTCCATCTGGAAATGATCCGGGCGATCTCCTCTTCCGTCACCTGTTCATGCACCAGGGACAGATCCTTATCCTTGACCGCCGCTTCTTCCATCTCCAGCTGTTTCTTAAGAGCCGGAAGCTTGCCGTAGGACAGTTCCGCCGCTTTTTCCAGATTTCCTTCCTGCTGGGCGATCTGGATCTCATTGTTCATCTCTTCGATCTGCTCCCGCAGGCGGGACAGTTTGTCTACAGATGCTTTCTCATTTTCCCATTGTGCCTTACGGTTCTCATACTCGCTCTTTAATTCCGCCAGTTCTCTCTGCAGATCCTCCAGACGCTCTCTGCTTAAGGAATCATCCTCCTTCTTAAGGGCCGTCACTTCGATCTCCATCTGCATGGTCTTGCGCCGCAGTTCATCCAGCTCGGTAGGCATGGAATCCAGTTCCGTCTTGATCAGGGCGCAGGCTTCGTCCACCAGGTCGATGGCCTTATCCGGCAGAAAACGATCGGAAATGTAGCGGTTGGATAAAACCGCCGCACTGACCAGGGCATTGTCCATGATCTTTACCCCGTGGTATACCTCATACCGCTCCTTTAAACCACGGAGAATGGAAATGGTATCCTCCACCGTAGGCTCCTCTACCATGACCGGCTGGAATCTTCTTTCCAGGGCCGCATCTTTTTCAATATACTGCCGGTATTCATCCAGCGTGGTGGCACCGATGCAGTGCAGTTCTCCTCTGGCCAGCATGGGCTTTAGCATATTGCCGGCATCCAAAGCACCGTCAGTCTTTCCGGCACCCACGATGGTATGCAGCTCATCGATAAAGAGAATGATCTGCCCGTCGCTGTTTTTCACATCTTCCAGCACGGCTTTCAGACGTTCCTCAAATTCACCCCGGTATTTGGCACCTGCAACCAGTGCTCCCATATCCAGAGCAAATACTTTCTTATCCTTTAATCCCTGGGGTACATCTCCTCGAACGATCCGCTGTGCCAGGCCTTCTACAACTGCCGTCTTACCGACACCGGGTTCACCGATGAGCACCGGATTGTTCTTGGTCTTTCGGGACAGGATCCGGATCACATTCCGGATCTCACTGTCTCTGCCGATGACCGGATCCAGCTTCTGTTTCCGGGCTTTCTCCACCAGGTCCTCCCCGTATTTTTCCAGGGTATCGTAGGTGGCTTCCGGATTATCACTGGTCACCCGCTGATTGCCCCGTACCGAGGACAGCGCCTGCAGAAACCGCTCCTGGGTGATCCCGTATTCCTTAAACAGATCCTTTATATCCCGGTCGGGATGCTTTAACATGCTGAGGAAGAGATGCTCCACGGAAACATATTCGTCTCCCATGCGCCCAGCTTCATCCTCTGCCAGGGTCAGGGCCTTGTTTAATTCCTGGCTCATATAGATCTGACCGCCGGATACCCGGGGCATCTTCTGCAGATATTCCTTTGTACGGTTTACAAAATGGTCCGTGTCGATCTCCATTTTTTCAATAAGTTTCAGGATCAGGCTGTCCTCCAGGCACAGCAGCGAATAAAGCAAATGCACCTCTCCGATGGCCTGATGGCCGAACTCATAGGCGATCTTCTCACAGCCGTTTACGGCATTTATGGAATTCTGGGTAAATTTCGTAATATTCATAGGGTCCTCCTTTCGGAAGGTTCGCTTCTTTTTCAGAAGTATTCCTGTATTTCCTTCTGTCTACCCTCATTCTACTCGTCTTGTTAGCACTGTCAACAGTCGAGTGCTAAAATGATTCTTAAAAAAATATAAACCCGCAAAATGCGGTTATTGGGAGAGTAAAAGAAGCTGCCTGCCTGAAAGGCAAACAGCTTCTTCCTTGGTAAAAAGTTTACTTCACGTACTTTTGAAGTGTTTTCCGGACCTGTCCGGGAGCGCTTACCATCTGGATAAAGTACTCCACTACCAGATCGGCAAGGCCTGCCTTTACCAGGTTCACTCCAAAGATGGTGTCGTTTTCCAGGAGCCCACGGAGGGCGGTCATTGCCTGCTCTGCACTGACTGCTTCTCCCAGTTTGAAGGAAGCCACATAGGGCTGAACCGTCGTTAGGAGGGGATCAGAACTGGGTTCAAATACATTTCCTTCATCATCGACTGCCATCAGATAGCGGATCCAGCCTGCAAATACAAGGGGAATGAGGCGGAGGCTATGTACATCCAACTGCTCCGAAGCCATATAGGCCTTGATGGTCTCGCCAAAGCGGATGGGGAGCTTTTGGGAAGTATCGGTTGCAATACGCTGGGGCGTATCCGGCATAAAGGGATTGGGGATACGTACCTGCACAACGGTATCGATAAACTCCCGGGGATTTAACACGCCGGGATCGGTCACAACGGGAAGGCCCTCCCGGTAGCCGATGATCTCTACCAGCTTCTTTAAGTCCGCATCCTTCATCTCATCGGAGATACGGGTAAAACCAAGCAGGCATCCGTATACCGCCAGGGCGGTGTGAAGAGGATTCAAGCAGGTGCATACCTTCATCCGTTCTACTTTGTTCACGGTTTCCCGGTCGGTAAAGATCATGCCTGCCTTTTCCAGAGCAGGTCTTCCGTTGGGGAAGAGATCTTCGATCACCAGGTATTCGCTTTCTTCTGCGTTGACGAAAGGTGCTACATAGGTGTTCTTGGACGTGATCACAGGATCCAGCCCTGCCAGGCCGTCCTTACGCAGGATGGCTTCCACGGAAGCATCCGGTCTGGGGGTGATCTTGTCGATCATGCTCCAGGGGAAAGATACCTTTTCAGGATTTTCGATATAGGAAAGGAACCCTGCATCGGCAAGGCCGTTTTCGGTCCACTTCTTAGCAAAAGCATGAACTGCCGCAAACAGCTTCTCTCCGTTATGGGAGCAGTTATCGGTGCTGACCATGGCAATGGGAAGCTCTCCTGCCTTAAAGCGGGCATATAACAGGGATGCTACCTTGCCGATGTAGCTGGCAGGTTTTTCGGGACCTGCCGCAAAGTCAGAAGAAACAGCAGGGAGCTGTTCTCCCTTGCCGTTTACCAGGCTGTAGCCTTTTTCGGTAATGGTAAAGGTTGCCAGCTGCAGGGAAGGCTTTGCAAAGATCTCCTTCATCCGCACGTACTCTGCATCGTTTTCGGAATCCAGGATGCAACTTTCCGCAATGCTGGAAACCACCGTCTTTTCCACATTTCCGTCTGCCTTTAAGGTAACCAGTACGGAAAGGTTATCGTGGGGACGATACATCTTTTCGATGATCTCATAATCAAAGCCCTCTGCCACGATGATACCGGTATCGCAAACGCCCTCATTTAACAGCTTCTGGGAAGCTGCTGCCTGAAAGGCACGGAAAATGTTGCCGGCACCGAAATGGATCCAGGTGGGGTTTTCCTTTGTTTTACGGATCATTTCCTCCCGGTCAAAGGAAGGCAGTGTATACCCTGCGCTTTGCCAGGTCTCTTTATTTTCAAGTCCTTTATTTGTCAGTTCCATGATCGGTCCTTATCCTCTCTTTGCATTCTTGTCAATGGCTTCCCAAAGACCGTTTAAGTAGGTGGCTCCCAGAGCACGGTCATACAGGCCGTAACCGGGCATTGCCACTTCATCCCAGATCATACGGCCGTGGTCGGGACGGATGGGGCCGTCAAAGCCGATCTCATACAGAGCCTTCATGATCTCGTACATATCAAAGCTTCCGTCCGAAGAAAGATGTGCAGACTCTTCGAAATCATCGGGAGAGTTGAACTTCAGGTTCCGTACGTGTGCAAAATGGATGCGGCCCTTTAAGGAACGGATCATATCCGGCAGATCATTTTCCAGGTTGGTACCGTAAGAACCGGAACAGAAGGTGATGCCGTTGTGTACATCGTCCACCGCCTTCATCATCTTAAGCAGGTTTGCCTTGTTGATGATGATACGGGGCAGACCGAATACACTCCATGCAGGATCATCGGGATGGATGGCCATCTTGATGTCATACTTGTTGCACACCGGCATGATCTTTTCCAGGAAGTAAACAAGGTTTGCAAACAGCTTCTCATCATCTACATCCTTGTACATCTCAAAGAGTTCCTTTACATGTGCCATACGCTCCGGCTCCCAACCGGGAAGGATGGCACCGTTGGCATCGCCGGCGATGGAATCAAACATCTTCTCCGGATCCAGGGCATCCACTGCCGCCTGGGTGTAAGCCAGGACCGTGGAACCGTCGGGACGCTTTCTGGCCAGCTCGGTTCTGGTCCAGTCAAATACGGGCATGAAGTTGTAGCATACCATGTGGATATCTTCCAGACCCAGGTTTTCCAGAGTCTCAATATAATTTGCAATGTACTGATCACGGTCGGGCGAACCGATCTTGATGGCATCGTGAATGTTTACACTCTCAATACCGGAGATATGCAGGCCGGCTGCCTCCACTTCTTCCTTCAGAGCACGGATCTTCTCTCTGCTCCATACTTCACCGGGCTGTGTATCATACAAAGTGGTGATCACTCCGGTTACCCCCGGCACCTGCCGGATCTGTTTCAGGGTTACGGTATCAAATCCGGTACCGAACCAGCGCATTGTCATTTCCATAGTTTTCTGCCCTTTCTGTGGGTGGTGTGTTTATTTGGATTCCTGCCCTGTACAGGCAGGGGGATCTTGGATCCTGAAATCATTATAAAAAATAAGCCTGCCGATTCCGATTGGCAGACTTGTTGCACACATTGCAAAAATTGTGGTGTGGTGTTATGTTGAAAGTGATCCGTTGGGAGCAGGGAGTATTTTGAAAAACCTGCCGCTGGCAGATACCGGAAAGGATGGAAAAACCATTGCGCAAAAATCTTCGATCCCAGTTTAATACCAGACAGTACATGCTGTCCGATGACTTCGAAGTCTTCTACTACAGCGACCTGCACTTTAAGGCCGTGGGCGACCATGACCATGATTACTATGAATTCTACTTCTTTCTGGAAGGGGAAGTGGATATGTACATCCGACAGGTAAAGTACACCCTCTCTCCCGGGGATGTGATCATCATTCCCCCGGGCATTCCCCACCATGCCGTGATCCGGGATGAAAACGTACCCTATAGGCGGTTCGTTTTCTGGATCAGCTCCGAATACTGCGACCTGCTGCTGCAAAAGTCCCCGGACTATGCCTATGCGCCCCAGCATACCATCACCAGCAGGGAATTTATCTATCACTTTGATATCCTTACCTTCAGTACCTTGCAAAACATGCTGTTCCGGTTACTGGATGAGATCCATTCCGAACGGTTCGGCAGACAGGAGGAGATCCGTTTGCAGGTGGATCTGCTGGTTCTGCAGCTGAACCGCAGCATCTATGAGCAAAAGCACCCCAAAACGCCCCGGGAAAATCTGTCCCTCTATGACGGCGTGACCGCCTACATCGACGATCATCTGGAAGAGGACCTGTCCCTGGATCGTCTCGCATCCGCCTTCTACGTCAGCAAGTTCCATATTTCCCACTTGTTTCAGGATAATACGGGGCTGTCCGTCCATCAGTATATATTAAAAAAGCGGCTTTCCGCCTGCTGCAGCGCCATGCTGGCAGGGGGAGAAGCCACTAAGGTCTGTCTGTTATACGGTTTTAAGGATTATTCCACCTTTTACCGGGCTTTCAAAAAAGAATACGGCCTGTCTCCTTCCGAATACAGCACCCATGCCGCTAAAGGGGCTAATCATTGATAAAGCCGAAGGTCTTTTCCAGCTTGTGCTTAACCCAGGTAATGCAGGGGCCCAAAAACAGTGCGATCAAAACCGTTACGGCACCTACCGTTCCTCCCAGGAAAAAGCCAAGGACTGCCCACAGTGCATCGTAGGTGATCCGCAGGTACATAAAGGGGATCTTCGCAATTCTTCTGGCAAGGATATTGGGCACCGCATCAAAAGGGGATGTCCCCAGATCCACTGCCACATAGATGGCCACCGCTACGATAAACCAGGCCATGGCCGGGATCAGGATAAGGCACCGGTTTAAAAAGGGTTCAAAAAAGGAGTCCGGAATGAACTTTCCAAACAGCCACTCGCTGAAATCCTTGGCATAGCCTACCAGCACCATGTTGGCGATGGTTCCGATCCCGATCTCCCGTCTGCCGAATAAAAGGACAAAGATCAGAGCGATCAGGTTGGCGATGAGAAGAGTATTGCCGTAGCTCATCCCGAACTTTCGGGAAAGGGCCAGGTTAAAGGTGCTCCAGGAGTCTGTTCCGAATTTGATATGATCCAGAAAATACAGGCCGACGCCCATGGCACAGACCCCGATGATCACCAGGATAATTCTTGTTACAGGTTTGTTTCGTTTTACAATTTTCTCAAGCATCATGTTCTCTATTCTTGCACGAACGACATAGAGAGTCAATCAGAACAATGCACAGAAAACCTTTATTTTTCCATGG
Organism: Lachnospiraceae bacterium; assembly: GCA_024689465.1. Taxonomy (GTDB): domain Bacteria; phylum Bacillota; class Clostridia; order Lachnospirales; family Lachnospiraceae; genus JAILDL01. The sequence continues at coordinate 5,847 of JAILDL010000063.1, read as the reverse complement.
TTTCTTCCATCAAATGCCATAGTTCTTCGTCGGTCAGATGGGGCTTTATCCGCAGGATCAGATGCACCTTTTCCCCACCGGATTCCTTCTGAAACTTCCGCTGCCACTGATAAAAATGCGGGCCGTCTCCCAGAACGCGCAGATATCCCATGAGGCTTTTTGCCACATAGCCGGACTGGCGGATATCCGCCTCACAGTCATTCCGGTAGAAATGCTTCCAGATGCCCTCTTCCGTATCCCGCATGGCATCATACCCGTCAAAAAACGCCTTCGCAGCAAGACCCGCTTCGTAAAAAGCGGTCAGGTAGTCCACCTGTTTTCCTTTGGCGCCTTCCTCCAGGACATCCATAAATCTGCTGCCGGTCTGTCCGGCATCCAGACAGGTCCTGAGAGCTCTGCAGATATGAAGGGCTCCCAGATAGCTGGCATGGAGATACCGGACCTGCACCATCAGGTTGTGGTCCAAAATGGTTGCTGCAGTGCACCCGGTTTCATCAGAACCCCCTGCTGCCTCCAGTTTTTCTTTCCCCTCCAGGCACTTTGCAAGATACTCCCGGTACCCTTTTTCTCCCTGCTCAAACTTCTCCTCATACCACTGCACCTGTTCCAGCAGGGTGTCTGCCTTGCAGACCCAGTCCAGTTCCGGAAGGGCAACTGCCTTCGCAGGCTCGTCCAGGGAGAAATTCCGTAAAAAGCCGCTGGCCAGGATCCGCGCGCCATGATTGGGGAACTGTTCCCCCGCATGATCGTCTTCATGAGGGCCATACTGGATGGCATAGGAAGGCCAGAGGGCATAAAGATCCCGGATTTCCTGTAATAACTCCGGCTGCAGATTGCCGTAGCAGGTTCTGACATAGTTTTCCGGATGCCGCTTTGCGATCGCATCCACCGTTTCAACTGTCCTGTCCGCAGCCGGCTGATTGGTGCATGCTCCGGGCAGGCGCGCACCGGTTCCTCCCTGCCACATCTGTGCGATCAGGTCCAGATAGTAGGTATGGGGCTTCACATTGGAACAGTTGATCAGCCAGAAATCCTCTATGCCGTGGGCATAAACGTCCTGCAGTTCTTTTGCCACAAATTCCGGAGAGTTGGGCAGCATGGTCATCTGCCCTGCTGCCTGCAGATCATAAAAGGATGCATGATAATAGATCCCGTGAGCACTTGTATCTTCCTGATTCGGAAGCGCCACCACCCTGGGATTGTGATTGTTCTGTCTTCTGGAAACCATCTTGCCGAAGCCGTTATCCGCCCAGATCTTGATCACGTCCTCCGGGAAGGAAAGAAACCCATCCTTATACAGCTCCATGGTTTCTCCGTAGAGATTGGTGCAGCACACCGCCTGGGGATCCGAAGCCTTTACCAGGTTATACTGCTCCAGGATCAGGTCACTCATCAGCTTTCCGCGAGCTGCCGGTGTCTCATAGGTTGGATCATCCGCCCAGAATGGCCGATCCCCCTGTCCGCGAAAGCCCAGATTCCATATCACCTTGCAGTCCTTCTGCTCCTCAATGGCTTCCTGCCAGAGCCCGCGGAACAGGTCTCCGTGCTTATCAAAGCTGGCGTCCAGATCCGGATATGCCCTGGCAAACATCCGGGCTCCTAAAGGCTCCGCATGATGATGGGTGATCCAAAGGCCGTGATCACGCGCCAGTTTCTTATAGATATGGGCATTAAAATCCGTTCCGGGAATAGCCATGTTGCCGCCGCAGCGCAGCAGGGCTTCAAAAGCCATCTTCCAGGGGAAGCTGTCATCGATAACCTTCCCGTAATCCATGATCTGCTTCCCGTCTGATCCGGGCTGAATATTCTCCTTCCTGGGTTTCCACTCATCAAAGAGCACCTCATCGTTGACAAACCAGCCGCGAAAACGCACTTTGGCAGGGACTGACTCGTAATGATAGTCCTCCGGCACATGGTATCCTGCCTTCTTTACGAGGATCTGCTCGTTCCAGAACCAGAAATCCTGCACGCCCAGAAAGGTGCGGCTGATGTGGTAGATGCCGTAGATAAAGCCAAGGTCTCCCCCTGCGGTCAGAAGGAGCTTATCCCCTGTCCGCTGCAGGATAAACTGTTCTGCTTCCATCCGGAACCTGCCGTTTTTTTCCGCAGCGGTATCCTCCTTAGCAGATCCTTTCGCAGGGTTTGCTAAGGGGGCCAGGCAGATGGTCAATCCCGGTTGTTCGGTATCCGTACAGGTATTTCGAAGATCCCGGTAAAATGCTTCTACCGCTTTCCCCACCGGGACCGGAATGTTCTCTGCCTGTATCGTAGTATTTCTGTTGATCTGTAAGCTCATATTTTCTCCGTTTTACAACTTTTTATAGATCCGATCTTTCCAATCCAAAGATCTTAAGAGAGAAGGGTGGCAGCGACAAGATGCCGCTTTCCTCACGGTCCTTTTTTTGAAACGCATCCGGAAGGATCGACTGATCCTCATAAGGATCATAAATCTCCGTTACCCGATAGCTGCCATTCTCCCAGAAAACCGTTATGGGAGAGAGCCCTTCATTGGTCACGATCAGATAGTCCTTCCCCTCTTTGGTCACATGGCTGCACCGCAATGCATCGGTTTCTCCGGAAAAATGCAGTTCCCGCCTTACATCCAACGCAGACAGATTCAGATTCTCTCCGTCTGTGATCCGGATCGTTCCGCCACTGTTTTCAAACATCTTAAGCACCGCCTGCGCCGAGGCATCCACCCCAGCATATTCCTCCGGCTCTGCCAGCAGCACCCCATAGGACTGGGATGCGATCCGCAGCTGTCCGTTTTCTACCCGGCAGGCAGAAAGCAGATCCGCCTCCAGATAGTTAAACTCGATCTGATGGGCATAGAGCGGTTTTGCGATCTTCCAGGAAAGCGTCTCTTCCCCGCACAGAACCGCTACCGGTGCATGGTTTACACTGTCTGTATTCAGATAACACATCCGCTTGATAAAAGCACTCATTTTCCGGTAATTCGGCCAGAATGGATTGTGCAGTCCCACTTCCGGCGGTCTCTCATCTCCCCGATCCTCCCGGATCGAGTAATAAAAGGCATGGGGATACACCAGGTTGACCCCTCTTACAAACAGCCAGTTTAAGTACCAGCACATGTCTTCTTCGGTAAAGCGTTTGGGATCCTGCCGCTGCCCGCAACAGCCAAAGCACTCGTTGCCGTTTCGTCTCTTCCCCCGGTGTCTGGCACTGTCGGAGGAACACTTTCCCATAGTGGAATGCTCCCCTTCGATGGCATGCCCATCCTCCGGCTCCACAAACCGCCATACGATATCCTGACAGGGTGCCTGAAAATACTGCAGGTATCCAATATCCGTGCTTTTTTCCGGATGCCCGGTCAGATCGATATGATGGGCGAAACACCACGCCGACAGCTGTTTGTAATAGCTTTCTCCCAGGCGTTTATGCAACACCCTTTGGTAGATCTGCCTTGTCTGTGAAAACGCCCCCTGCTCCGAGCGTTTTCCGGTCTCTTCAAAAAGAAAATGCAGCTGTGCTACGGTCCCGCCTGCTTGCAAAAACTCCTCCAGCAGTCCCTTCGTCCAGGGGATCATATCCCTGCGGGCATTTCGTCCCAGGATATTGGGCTCATCCGTAAAAAAGCCGCGGATCGTATCTCCGAAATAGGGAGATAACTCCCGATAATACCGTTCGTGGGTCAGTTCGATAAATTTACGGACCGCTGCAGGATTCAGCAGATCCGCGCTTCTCGGTGCCCCCGCTTCTCCATCGTCTTCGCCGGGATGCACTCCCCGGATGGTGCCACCGCTTTCCGCTAAAACGTAATAGATCTGTTCTCCGTTTTCCAAAGCTTCCGCAAGGATCGTTCCTTCAGACCGGGCAGGCTTTTCCGTCATCCGCAGAAGTCCTTTGGAAGCAAAGGAAGGGTCGGATCGTACCACTTCTCCGTGACAGGACCCGGAGGGATACATGGCTTCATCGTATAAGACCACGATCATGTCCAGCTCTTTGGCTTTCCTTACCGCATATTTTACAAAGTGAAAATAAGCATCCGACAGATATCCGATGGAATCCGGCAGGCCTTTTCTGGGATGGATCACAAATCCGTCCACCCCCTTGTCCTTCATCTCCTTCATCTGGCGAAAGATCTCCTCTTCCGTCAGCTCATCATTCCAAAACCAGAAGGGGATGGGTGTATATTCCTTATCTGTTTTCAGATTCATTTTTTATCCAATCTCCATGCAACAAAAGCTGCCGCTGTCATATTCTTCTCCGAGGATCCCCACGCCCACCATGGTTCCCGTAAACCCTCTGTCCATAACGGAGGGCGATAAGAACCGGGCGGAAAGGGTTTTCTCCTGCAATGGCAAAGCTGCGCGCTCTGCCCCAAAACGGTATTTCCTGTCTTCACCGATGATCCGCAGGCGAACGGGGCCTTGCGCATCCCACATCACATCCTCATGGCAGATCTTCAGATCATCCGCCTGCTGCTCCAGCACCAGACGACACTGCCCCTCCTTTACACGGATCCCCCACAGAACATAAAAGGAATCCGAAAGATACAGGGTCAGTCCGATAAAAGCGCCTTCCGTCAATGACAGTTTTCCGGTGTCCAAAACAACTCTGCAGGTAAAGAACAGATCCGGTTGCCGGACATAGGCGAAGGCTTTCGTTTCCCTTTTTGATAAGGAAATCGTTAGAGCGCCGTTTCCCCGTTTCATATTGTTGCAACTATTTCCCCGAAATTTCCAGAAAACCGGCCAGGCATCCTGGGTAAAATCGTCCAAAAGTACCGTCTTTTTCTGATCCGCATCCGATAAGCAGGGATCATCGTTTTGCAAAGTTGCCATTCCTCCCGGAACCACCGGCCAGCCATTCTCCCATTTTATCGGTGAGAGAAAGGTTTCCCTTCCCAGAGAAGAGATAGCAAGGGCCCCCGGTCTGCAACCTAAGTGCACCATATAATACTGCCCGCTTTCGGCCTGTATCAGATCGCCGTGTCCCGTGCAGCTGATGGCTTTGGATGTGTCTGCCCGATTGGTCAGAATGGGATTAAGCGGGCAGCTTTCATAGGGTCCATACAGGTTTCGGGATCTGGCCGCGATCTCCATATGTCCGCTGTAGGTTCCGCCTTCTGCCGCCAGCAGGTAATAATACTCTCCGATATGATAAATGTGAGGCGCTTCCAGCCAGCCGCCTCCGTTTCCGCGATAAATACAGGAAAAATGCTCCAGGGTTTCTCCCGTTTTCGGATCTACCACTCCCAGCCGGATTCCCGGCATTCCATCGCTCCAGTCATTGGTGCAAAAATAGGCTTTTCCGTTTTCAAAAAACAGCGATGGATCGATTCCTCCGATCTCCACCCACACCGGCTTTGCCCATGTTCCGGCCGGATCCTTTGTATGAGTGATCAGATTGCCTTTCTTTTCCACTGCTGCGCAGACATAGTATTCCCCTTCATAATAGCGGATAGTAGGTGCCCAGATCCCACCGTTTACATCCTCTCCCGCAAAGTCGATATCCTCGGGAGTGGGGATCGCATTTCCCACCTGCTTCCAGGATAGCAGGTCCTGACTGAAAAAGACCGAAATACCGGGAAAGTATGTAAATGTGGAAGTAACCAGATAGTACCCGTCTGCTCCCTTGCAGATACTGGGATCTGCCGCAAAACCGGTGATGACCGGATTAGTATACATAATGTTCGCTCCTGTACTGACCGGGCGTCTTGCCGGTGTACTTCTTAAATCTTCTGGTGAAGACGTGATCGTCTTCGTAGCCCACTTCCAGGCTGATATCCCGGATCTTCAGGTCCGTTGTCCGCAGGAGTTCCTTGGCCTTGTCCATGCGCACGGTCGCCAGATAATCAGAGGGACTGATATCCATTTCGTTTTT
>JAILDL010000002.1 GCA_024689465.1 Lachnospiraceae bacterium | reverse complement strand
CCCCAGGAGAAGTTCAGATCATCAAATCGTTCTCCCTTTTCATAGAGAAAGCCCAGGGTAAAGAAGGCGCAGCCCATCAGGAGCCAGGTAAATCCAAAGGCTTTGTCCTTCCACAACCGTTTCAGATTCAGGACCAGATACAGTCCCGGAAAAGCAAGCGCCAGTACAACCGCCAGAGGAATGTTATGGCAGTACAGGCTCCAGGCCGAAAACAATCCGATGCCCATCCCTGCTTCCTCTCCCGTATCACTGACTCCCTGAAATACCCCGCGGAACTGATACAGCAGATCCAAAATGGTCGGTACAAAGCAAAGAACAAACAGAGCCGTCTGCTTCAGGTTCTTTCCTTTACTGCGAAGTAGTCCTGCCAGTAGGACAATTGCCGCAGCCATTCCGAAAACCAGGGTAAAACTTGGCTTTGTCATGGTCGTCAGTAAAAGTGCTACCGAAAAGCAAAGGCCCTCTTTTCGTCCGATTGTTTCTTCGTAATGGTCCCAAATTCGCAGGAATAAATAGAAAGCCACAATAGAAAAAGGTCTGGTAGCCAGATACGTCGCATTATGGTAGGGATTCGCCGTGAATACACCCAGATATTTATGATCCATACCCGGCAGATAAATGCCCTTGGGAGCATAGAGCATGGATACGAAGAAGATGCTGAACACCAGAAGGAACCATAACCCCTTTATCCATGTCTCATAGTTTTCGCCCCTTGCATCCTGTTGTCTGCCGGTTCTCTGTTTGTTCCACAAAGCAATGTCAACATGCACATAATACAAAACCAGCGCCACACTGCCCATATTCAAAAGGCAGGTCACGAGTGCCGTCGCTGCTTCCACCGGCAGAAATACCATAAACAGACGAATGCACCAGAAAAAGATGGGATAGGGAAAGGAGTACCCGCTCTCCTGTCCCATAGCCGTCTGCATATAGGCTTTCATATCCGACACAAAAACCGGATAATCGTCTACATGAACGCACTGGTTATAGAAAAGCCGGTAAGTCAGGATCCCGTATCCAAGCAGCGCTGCACCGGTAACGATCCACCATATCCAATTGTTCTTTTCGTTTTTACTGGTAAACAACTGCATAAGCTCCATATTGCATAACGACAAAGTCTTCCGGAAGTAATTCCAGATCTGACAATCTTATAACGTAAACCACTTCTTCCTGCATAGTATCAATATCTTCTATCTTTTCATAAAATGTAACATTCTCTGCGAACGTCCCATTCTGGTATGTCTCCATCGGCACAGCCTGCTCATACAGGGTCAGCACCTTCGTCATATCCGGGCTGTTGTATTCCACAACGATCGCCTGCCTATCTTTTCCGGTTTCTCCGGCTGCTTTGATCGCCTGCTCATAATCCGCAAAGAAGGAGGATGTATTGGCCCAAAGGGTAAAATACATGAAAAAGAATGCTACGATATTGATCGAATACAGCACGTAGACACTCTTTCTCCAGTTACCAAGCCCTTCCCCCAATGTGAAGAATCCGACACCTGTTGCAAAGATCAGTCCATAGTACAGGAAGTTCATCCGGTTCACATTCACTTCTTTCGTGATCACACCGGAAAAAAAGGCAATTACAAGATACAGCCAGATCAGCATCCATTTCGTTCTCACGATCAATGCTGCGTTCTTATGTGCCTCATAGCAGATCTTGATCATTCCGATCAGGGCAAAGGGCATGGAGCACAGATAAATGGTTCCGAAAAACAGATTGCTGTTAAACCAAAGGCCGTCATATTGCCCCAGTAAAAGCCGTTCCAGGAAGCGGAGATTCGTCAGCATCTGTTCACCGGAAAAAGCAAACAGCAAAATATCCTGCGACCGTACCTGATCCGACAAAAGCGGCATGGTAATCGGGCCGAAATGCATTGTCTCCAGATGCAGCGTATTGATCAGCATCGTCAGATCAATGGGAAGCGAGATCAGAAGAAAGATCCCCATACAGCCCAGGGTTTGTTTCACTGAGATCTGTTTGGTATATAGCAGATACAGGACTCCGATTACCAAATAAACAGTGATCGTATAAAAGGAAATCCCGTAACTGTACATGGAAAGGCCAAATACAGCGGCGGCCCCGTAGTAGAACCGTCGATCCTTCAAGGCCATCAGCAGCATCAGAATCCCCAAGATCCACAGGTGGCTCATCAGGTTACAGTCCAATCCCCATCTGCTCTGCATGAAATGCCAGGGAGAAAAAGCAGCAAAGAGCGTAAGGATATAGGCTTTCTTAGCGGAGACCATTTGCCTGCACAACTGATAAAATGCCCATAATCCCAGCATGCTGAACAGTACCGGTACCAGGCGGACCACAAACAGGCCATCTCCAAACAATGCGATCAAAGGGATCATGCAATAAGCTAACAGCACCGACTGGCCACTGTTTCCCCAGGCCACAAACTCTGCAGGATAGCTGTTTCCCGCAATATCCATTCCCGTTTCCAGAATGGACCTGGCATTGACCACCGACATAGCTTCATCCTGATTGATCCCCTGAGGAGTACTGCCCAGGCCATACAAGCGAAGTAAAAAAGCCACAAGAAAAAGAAGTAATACCGCTATGCGGCTTACTTCTCCCTCCCATGCAGGAGCCTGCGCCTGATCTTCTGCGCTTTTCCTGTTTCGCAGAAAAAAGCCTACGCCGACTGCTGCCAATATGATCCCACCAAAGATGGAAATGTAATACAGTGCTAAATAGATTCGGTCCATAGATTATCCGATCAGTCGGGCTCGATGGTCTTTAATAATTCCCGGATCTGTTCCACAGAAAGCCACTCCGTATTGTTTCCGGAACTGTAGGAGAAACCATCCTCCACTTTCTTGCCGCCGGGAATAATGGTCTGACGCTTATTCCAGATCATCTGGGGATAAACGATAAAGTGCTTTTCGTATTCATAGGTATTAGGAGAATCCTCCACGGTTACCATGATCTCGTGAAGCTTTTCTCCCTCACGGATACCGACTTCCGGCATATTGCAACCGGGACACATAGCTTCCGCCAGATCTGTGATCTTGAAGGAAGGGATCTTAGAGATAAAGGTTTCTCCACCGTTTGCTTCTGCCAAAGCTTTGATCACTAACTGAACACCCTGTTTGATGCTGATCCAGAAACGGGTCATCCGGTAGTCTGTGATGGGCAGATTCTTTTCACCACGGTCGATGATCCCCTGAAAGAAGGGAATAACAGAGCCACGGGAACCGGCTACATTACCGTAACGAACAATGGAAAAGCTGATATCCTTGGTGCCTGCATAGGCATTAGCAGCAATGAACAGCTTATCGGAAACCAGCTTGGTTCCGCCGTAAAGATTTACCGGATTCACTGCCTTGTCCGTAGATAAAGCAACTACTTTCTTAACCCCTGCATCCAGTGCAGCATCGATGACATTCTGTGCACCATGGATGTTGGTCTTGATCGCTTCATTGGGGTTATACTCACAGGCAGGCACCTGCTTCATGGCAGCTGCATGGATCACATAATCCACTCCTTCGAATGCCCGAAGCAGTCTTTCCTTATCCCGCACATCACCAATGAAAAAGCGAAGCTTATCTGCATACTGCTTG
>JAILDL010000204.1 GCA_024689465.1 Lachnospiraceae bacterium | reverse complement strand
TAGGCCTGCATGCCGGGGTCAGTGCAATATATGTAGCATCCCTTCATACCGCGGGTCAGCAGGGTCCGGTAGGTATTCTTTATAATCTCGTCTGCTCTCTTCAGAGCCGTTTCAGGGGATTCTTTGTACAGCTTCTTAATTCCCTTCAGAGACTGGTCTGTTCTTGCGCGCTTTGTAAAGTCTGTAATAACCTGTCCGTTCTCGTAACGGATATCATCTCCCAGGATCACACCTACATAGTCAAATTCCAGGCCCTGGGAAGTATGGATACAACCTACTTCCTCAATGGAGGTTTCACTTAAGGCAAAGGGTTCTCCGCTCCCCAGATTCCAGCTCATTTCAAAATCACCGATGCGGATATCGTGATAGGCCGAATTGTTCTGCTGCTTCTTTTCCCATTCCCAGCAGTAGCCTGCCAGTATGCGTGCCCGGTTCGCCACCTTATTCCGTTCGATCACAAGCTCTCTCAGTTCCATGGGAGAATCGCAGATCTTCACATCATAATCAATACCTTCCAGATCATAGTTAGCCGTTTCCCGAATTCCCAGCACCTGATCCAGCCAGGCCAGATAACCGTCGGAACCGTTGCAGCGAAACTGCGAGATCAGCTCCAGATAGTGCACTTCGGAACCTTCCAAAGCTGCCCATTTCTCGATCTCCGCAACGGAACCGATGTCGTCCATGGTCACTCTCTGACTCTCGTCAATAAAGAAAACACTGCATCTGGCTGCATGGATGATCTCTTTTACCTGATTTTCGCCCTGATTATGAAACATGCCGGACTTTTCGTTGAGCCGATGCGCTTCATCACACAGGAGGGTGTTGATCATGTTATTGCCGACTTCTGTATAAGTACCGGATCCTTTAAACAAATTATCGACACTGCTTTTTCGTATCTTTCCCTTGAGTTTTGCCGTATACACCTGTCTTGGAGCACTGTTCTTGGAAACATATTGCACCAGCTGATCCCGTTTTGTCAGTTCTGCAAGGAGTTGCACGGCGATCACGCTTTTTCCGGTTCCGGGGCCTCCCTTGCAGATCACCGTCCGCTTCTTTCCATCCTTTTGAGACAGCTCAGACAGCCTTAAAATTTCTTCAAATGCAACCTTTTGCTCATCCATCATGATGAATTCCCGGTTGCCTTCGATCATGGATGCAATGGAATTCTGAAGGCTCTTGGAAGGACGGATCTTTCCATGATCCACAAGATACAGGATTTCCTTTTGATCTCCCTTTCGAATGCACTTCTTAATAAAGGAACGCAATTCTCCCACCTGTCCCATAGTGAAAGCAGGCGCTTCAATGGTATACGCTTCGTATTGTGCGTCATCTAAGGGATCGTTGTCGCTGCGCAGATAATTGTGCAGATAGGCGCATGGATGCAGTTCCACTTCCCTGTCTTGCACAGAAGCATTGTAATCTCCGATGAACTGTGCATAACTCCAGGCCTGATAAGATGGGTGAACCACTCTGCGCGTTGCTCCTCCCGTATAGGTTTCCACATATTCTTCTACAAGGCCATCTACATTCTCAACCTTCTTAAGAGAGCTCCATTGCTTTAATTCCACAATGATCATCTCCGGCTTCTGTTCCTTAGAATAACCGGAGATCATGAAGTCCACCCGCTTGGATGTCTGCGGGATATTGTATTCTATGGCAATGCCTGCATCCGCAGGAATTTCCGGATCATTTAGAACCTTATACATTCGTTCCATGGAATTCATCCAGGAATTGAACTCAGATTGCGGTGTATGCCGTCCCATACGTTCCAGGATATTCCGCTCGATCTCGATCGCTATGGTATCATTCTCTACACTTTTCATGAAATCGGTTTTAATACCGTCATATATGATCATCGGTTTGACTTCTCCAACTACATCAATATCCATTTTAATTTCATCATTCAGACCCCAAATGATAAAGTTAAAAGCCCAAATGATCAAATTAAAATTCCTATATCTTTTTCCCCTCGATCCTTACTTCCACCGGCCTTTTGATCACCATGGTATCCGGCGTTACATCGCAGTCATAGGCCAGGATGTGCACCCCTGCTTCATGGGCCTCCTTGAGCGCCTGTGCAAAGTCTGCATGGATCACGCTGTCCGGTTCAAAGTATTTCACGTTGTTCATCTGGATCACAAAAAGGAGGTAGGCTTCATAGCCGTCCTTTTGGCACTCCATCAGCTCATGGATGTGCTTGATCCCTCTAATGGTGGGGGCATCGGGAAAGCGCACCACGCCGTCATCTTCCAGGGTCACCCCTTTTACTTCCACAAAGGCAGGGATGACTCTTTTACCCTCTTTGTATTCCACGAACAGATCAAACCGGGAGTTTCCGTAGGTTACTTCCCGCTTTACCTGACAGATGTTCTTTTTAAAAGCGCCGGACTTTATCCACTCTTCCGCCGCAGCGTTGGGGATCTGGGAGTCCATATTCACGAGGCGCTCCCCTTTTTGTACCACCACCAGGTCATACAGGGTTTTCCGAGTCGGATTATCCGACTTTTCCAGATAGACTTTTGCACCGGGGATCAGCAGTTCCCGGCACCGCCCGGTGTTTTTGACATGCACGGTCTCAACCTTTCCGTCAATCTCCACCTTGGCGATGAAGCGGTTTTCTCTGGATAAAAAGGTGCCCGGCACAATGGTCTTGTATCTCATAGATACCCCTCCCGGCGCATCTTTTTCGTGCAGATGCCCAGATAGATAAAGCACAGGATGATCTGGGTAAAGGTGGAGCAAGGTGTGGCCAGTCCGATCCGGAAGATGGACACCGGCAGGATCCTGCTAAAGAGAAAGCTTAAAGGGACACGTACCCCAAAGGCTCCCACGATGCCCTGGATCATGACAAAGGTGGTCCTGGAGCACCCGTTAAAGTAGCCGATAAAGCAAAACAGGAAGCTGGTCAGCAGACAGTCGATGGCATAGGCCTTCAGATACTGGGAGGATGCGACACATACCTCCAGGTCTTTGGAAAAGATCCGGCTGAGCCCCACGCCGTGGAAAAAGGACAGATAGCCGATCACCACGCTGCAGGCCAGGGAAATGCCGATGCCGTAAAACAGGGCCTTGTTTGCCCGGTCCATCTTCTTTGCGCCGTAGTTTTGGGCTACAAAGGAAGAGGTTGCCTGGGAAAAGGCAGAGGGAAGGAGCATGATAAATCCGCACAGACGCTCTGCTACGCCTACACCGGCGGATGCGATAACGCCCAGCTGGTTTACGATGGCGGTAATGATCAGGAAACTGATGGATACCAGAAAGTCCTGCAGGGCAATGGGGATTCCCA
>JAILDL010000183.1 GCA_024689465.1 Lachnospiraceae bacterium | reverse complement strand
GTTAAGGTTCCGGGATTGCCGGTAACCGGTGTAGATTCGGAAGTAACCACTTCCCCATCTAAGGTTTTTGCTTCACGGCCTTCCTTCTGACCATTGTTGATGTAGTGCTCATACAGCTTCTGCTTATCATACCCGTAAGCTTCCTTCACATCCGGATAGGTATCTGCATAGGCTACATAATCAAAGTTGTCCAGAGTGATCTCAGCTGCATAAGAGCGGAACGCGGAAAAGCCAAGCATCACACAGAAGGTTAATGCAAGTAAGGTAAGACGACTAAAACGATTCATGGAATAAATCCCCCTCAAAAATAAGTTTTTTCCTTAATGAGACAATTATTTCATAAGATAATCATAATTGCAATACTTCTTGATTAAACCAGTGGTTTATTTGATTAGAAATATAATATTCCCTCTATACAGGCATTTCTGATCATTTATACAAAAACAGCTGCCCCCCTCAAAGGAAAGCAGCTGTTTTAAAACTTTATCTTATGGATAGGTTCCTTACTTTACCAGGCTCTTCATTACTTCATAAGCACCCTTGGTGCGGATATCGGACAGATATGCAGCAACGGCATCTTCAAAGCCTGCGATCTTAGTCAGATCTTCGCCCCAGAAGTCTACGTTGGAAGCAACTGCATGGGTGAGGGTCTTTGCATCATCATCCTTGTGTGCCAGATAGAACTCCAGGATCGGCTGATCGTCCTTGATGGTATATTCGTTTCCGCCCTGTGCACCGGTGGTTCTCTTTCCTACCAGGCCCTCTTCGCTCAGGCTCTGACCGGAGTAGAAAGCGATATAGAATGCAAAGGAAGCGGTGATGCATGCAGGGAGTTTACCAAACTTCTCTACATAGCCCTTTAAGGAAGGCATGACTCTGGCTTTCCACTTGGAGGTGGAATTTAAGGAAATCGACAGCAGAGCATGATCAATGAAGGGATTCTTGAAACGCTCTGTAACCGCTGCTGCAAAATCCTTGCAATCCTCTTCGGGCAGGGTCAGGGTAGGGATGATCTCATCATAGATGGTCTGGTTCATGAATTTGTTGATCACCTCGTCATTCATGCAGTCACGCACAATATCCTGTCCTGCCAGGTAAGCGCCCAGTACAAAGGAAGTATGGGCACCGTTTAAGATACGCACCTTTCTCTGCTTGTAAGGCTTGTGATCATCACAGATCAGAATGGGCAGACCTGCCTTCTCAACAGGCAGCTCGTCCTTGATGGACTGGGGGCCTTCGATCACCCAGAAACCAAAGATCTCGCCGGTATCCAGGACATTATCGGTATAACCCAGTTCGTTGCAGATATCTGCTGCTTCATTTCTGGGATAACCGGTTACGATACGGTCTACCAGCGTGGAGCAGAAAATGTTTTCTTCCTTAACCCACTTTTCAAAGTCTGCGCCCAGCTTCCACTGCTCAACATACTTCAGAACGCACTTCTCCAGCTCCTTACCGTTGTTATCGATCAGCTCGCAGGAAAGGATGATAAAGCCCTTGCCTTTTTCGGAGCCGAAGTTCTTAAAACGCTCGTATAAGAACTGGGTCAGCTTTCCGGGATAGCTGGCTGCAGGACGGTCTTCCAAATTGCAGGCAGGATCGTAAGCGATACCTGCTTCAGTGGTATTACAGGAAATGAAGCGCAGATCGGGGTTCTTTGCACATTCCAGCAACGCATCAAAATCCTGATAAGGGTTGATGCAACGGCTGACACTGGAGATCACACGCTTCTGGTTTACCTTCTGTCCGTTCTCAAACCCTCTGAGGAACAGGGTGTAAAGGCCTTCCTGGGCATTGATCATATCCGCAAGGCCGGGAGCGATGGGCTGACAGAGCACAACCTTTCCGTTAAAGCCTGCCTTCTCATTCATAACATCGAAGAAGTAGTCTACGAATGCACGCATGAAATTGCCTTCGCCAAACTGCAGCACCCTTTCCGGTGCATCCTTTAACAGGAATCCGTCATATCCCTGTTTTTCCAATACTGCATAACTGAGTGTTTCCATTCTTTCAAAATCCTCCTTGGTACAGCTTTTGCTGTTGTCGTTCCTTATCTTTTAAAGCGTAACGCCTCTCTTAAAGATGGCCATATCATGATAGCCGGCTTTTTCCGCCTTTACCGGTTCTCCGCTGGCAATGGCGATCACCAGGTCAAAAAGCCCCTGGGCCACGTCTTCCTGGGATGCATCTTCAACCAGAACGCCGCAGTTGTAGTCGATCCAGTTGTTCTTTTTCTCATTTAACGGCGAGTTCGTAGAAATCTTGCAGGTCGGAACCGGGGACGCAAAGGGTGTTCCGCGGCCTGTGGTAAACAGAACGATATGGGCTCCGCTGGCTGCCAGTGCAGTGGATGCCACCAGATCGTTTCCGGGTGCGCTCAGGAGGTTAAGGCCCTTGGTATGCACCTTCTCGCCGTATTCCAGGACGCCTTCCACCGGCGCCGATCCGGACTTCTGGGTACAGCCCAGCGATTTATCTTCCAGCGTGGAGATCCCGCCCTTCTTGTTTCCGGGGGAAGGATTCTCATAAATGGTCTGCTGATGGCTGGTAAAGTAGTTCTTAAAATCGTTGATCAGATCAACGGTCTGTTCAAACAGTTCTTTGTTGGCACAGCGGTTCATGAGAAGGGTCTCCGCACCGAACATCTCCGGCACTTCCGTCAGAATGGTGGTGCCACCCTTGGAGATCAGCATATCGGAGAAACGTCCTACAGTAGGGTTGGCGGTAATGCCGGATAAACCGTCAGATCCGCCGCACTTCATACCGATGATCAGTTCGGAGCAGCTGATGGGCTCTCTCCGGAAGCTCTTTACATAATCGGCCAGTTCTTCTACGATCCGGCAGCCTTCTTCCAGCTCATCCTCCACTTCCTGGGAAACCAGGAACCGTACTCTCTCGGGATCGTATTCACCCAGATAGTTCTTTAATACATCGATGTTACTGTTCTCACAGCCAAGGCCCAGAACCAGTACGCCTCCGGCGTTGGGATGATTGATCAGATCGGCCAGTATGGTCCTGGTCGCTTCCTGATCGTCTCCCATCTGGGAACAGCCGTAAGGATGAGGAAAAGCCAGTACTCCGTCCAGGGATCCGCCTACCAGATGCTGACTCCTGCGCTCAATGGCCTGTACCACGTTGTTGACACAGCCAACGGTGGGAATGATCCAGATACTGTTGCGCACGCCCACCTGTCCGTTCTTTCTGCGAAATCCCATGAAGGTCACGTCCTCGGTGGGGGAAAGGGCCGAATGAACCGGCTCATAGGTATAATCCAGAACCTCTCCCAGTCCGGTCTTTACATTATGGGTATGGATCCAGCTGCCGGCCGGAACATCGCCTGTCACATGGCCGATGGGATTGCCGTACTTTATCACAGCATCTCCCTCTTTCAGATCAGCCAGAGCAAACTTATGGCCTCTGGGAATATCTTCCAGTAAGGTAACGGGACATCCCGCCACTTCCTGGATGCTGCCTTTTCCCAGATCCTGCAGCGCTACGGCCACATTGTCATCCGGGTGGATCTTGATAAATGCCTGCATATGATTATCCTCTTGTCAGTTGATGGATAAGGAAAGCCCCTTATCTTCTAAAAATGTAAACGCTTACATTCATATTACATCGGTCTTTTTCAATCGTCAACCGTTTTTCTTTCCCTATCATACGCCTTGTATTTACAGGATTTTTAACAATCTCTTTTTCTGCTTGTATCCTTATAAATCCATTGCTTTTTCCTTTTTTCTATACTATAATTCCATTGTATGTTGTAAGCATTTACATCATCCTTTGTTTTTTCGGAGAATCCATTTCGTAAATGCTTCGAGGGGCAACACATGAATATATACGATATATCAGAAAAAGCCGGTGTTTCCATTGCCACGGTCTCCCGTGTCATCAATGGAAATGCCAAGGTAAGCGAAAAGACCAGACAAAAGATTTTAGCGATCATTGAGGAAACCGGTTACACTCCCAATGCCTTCGCCAGAGGCCTGGGCCTGAACACCATGAAGACCATCGGTATCCTTTGTGCCGACTGCTCCGATTCTTACCTTGCCAGTGCCATCTATCATTTCGAGCGGGAACTGCGCAGTCACGATTACGACGTGATCCTGTGCTGTACCGGTTACGAACAGGCCACCAAGGAAAAGTATCTGAATCTGTTGATGAGCAAGCATGTGGATGCGGTGATCCTGGCCGGCTCCAATTTCATTGCCACCGGAACTGCTCCCGGCGCCAATGATTATATCCGGGATGCCGCACAGGAAATTCCGGTGATCATCCTCAACGGTTTCGTGGATCTGCCCGGTGTATACTGCGTCCTGTCCGATGACATGGAATCCGTGTACAACGTAACGAAGACCCTGCTCTCCCAGGGCGCGACCGGCCCGCTCTTCCTCTCCCGCTCCGATTCCTACAGCGGTCTGCAGAAGAAAAGCGGTTTCATCCGCGCACTGAAGGAATGCGGGATCAAAGACGGCGAAAAGAGAGTTTTATCCACGCCCGGATCCATGGAAGAGAACACGGCTCTTCTGTTAAAAAAAGCCTCTGCAGGATTAAAGGTAGATGCCGTCATCTGCTCCGACGACGAACTGGCGGTTTCCGCCCTTAAGTTTGCCAAGCAGATGAAGCTGTCCATCCCGGATGAGATCTCCATTGTGGGCTTTAACAATTCCAAGCTGTCTCTTTGCTGCGAGCCTGAGCTTACCACCATCGATAACCGTCTTGCCTATGCCTGCGCCAGTGCAGTAGACCTTCTGATGAAGGTCTTAAACGGAGAAGACGTACCCGGCAAGCTTCTGATCTCCTCCAATCTGGTGACCAGAGGCACAACCAAAGCCAATTCCTAAATCATTCATTATCTCAAGGAGGACCTTACATGAAACCATTCATGGACAAAGAATTCTTACTTTCCACGGAAAGTGCCCGCAAGCTGTTTCACAGCTATGCTGAAAACGTTCCCATCTTAGACTATCACTGCCACATCTCTCCTCAGGAGATCGCAGAGGATCGTCATTTTGAAAACATCACCCAGGTTTGGCTGGGCGGCGATCACTACAAGTGGCGTCAGATGCGTTCCAACGGTGTAGAGGAAAAGTACATTACCGGCGATGCATCCGATCGTGAAAAGTTCCAGAAGTGGGCAGAAACCCTGGCAAAGCTCATCGGTAATCCTCTGTATCACTGGAGCCACTTAGAGCTGCAACGCTACTTTGGCTACACCGGCCATTTAAACGGCGATACCGCTGAGGAAGTTTGGACTCTGTGTAATGCAAAGCTGCAGTCTCCCGAAATGAGCTGCCGCAACATCATTAAGCGCTCCGGCGTAACCCTGATCTGCACCACCGACGATCCCGTAGATTCTCTGGAATGGCATCAGAAGATCAAGGACGATCCCACCTTTGATGTACAGGTCCTTCCCGCGTGGAGACCGGATAAGGCCATGAATCTGGAAAAGCCGGATTACACCGATTATCTGGCAAAGCTCTCTAAGGTCAGCGGCGTAGAGATTAAGACCTTTGCAGACCTTAAGGCTGCTCTGGTAAAGCGTATGGACTTCTTTGCATCCATGGGCTGCAGCGTATCCGATCACGGTCTGGAATATGTCATGTACGCTCCTGCCGATGATGCTACGGTAGAAAAGATCTTCGCAGACCGCCTTGCAGGAAAGAAATTATCCCGTCAGGAAGAAGTGACCTTTAAAACCGCTTACATGCTCTTTGTTGGCAGAGAATACCACAAGAGAGGCTGGGTAATGCAGCTGCATTACGGTTGCAAGCGTGATAACAACACACTTATGTACAACAAATTAGGACCCGACACCGGTTACGATTGCATCAACAACTATGCGCCCTCTTCCGAGACTGCAGATTTCCTGAATGCATTAAATGCAACGGATGAACTGCCTAAGACCATCCTGTATTCCTTAAATCCCAATGACAACGAAGCCATCGGAACCATCCTGGGTTGCTTCCAGAATTCCGATGCCATCGGTAAGATCCAGCAGGGTTCTGCTTGGTGGTTCAACGATCACAAGACCGGCATGACCAACCAGATGATCTCTCTGGCCAACCTGGGCATGCTCAGCAACTTCGTTGGTATGCTCACCGACTCCAGAAGTTTCCTCTCCTATACCCGTCATGAGTACTTCCGCCGCATTCTCTGCGAGCTGCTGGGTACCTGGGTAGAAAACGGAGAATATCCCGATGACTGGAAACAGCTGGAAGAAATCGTAAAAGGTGTATCCTACAACAACGCGGTACGCTACTTCGGCTTTGACTTAAAGCAGGTATAAAAAAAGAGGACCGGCAGATTGATCTGTCGGTCCTTTTTTCAACCTTCGCTGTCTGAGCCGGCACCCGGGCCAAAGCCTCCGCGGCCGCCGCCCTGGGGACGTTCCCCGTCAAACCCTTCCGGCATTTCTCCATCGGGTCTCTCCGGCATCTCACCGTCTGTTCCTTCCGGCATCTCACCGTTCATCTCCGGCCTCTGGCCGCTTCCATCGGTGGAATCCCCATTCATTTGGGGTTGTTCCCCATTCATCCGACCGCGAGAGCCCATTCCGCCAAAGCCGCCCATACCGGCGCCGCTTCCGTAAATGTTATTGATATTGTCTACCGTCAGTTCCATTTCATCACTGCCACAGAGCAGGGTGTAGGTCTCTCCTTCCTTCAGTGCTTCGATACTGATGATCACGAAATTATAGGCAGTATCCGGTACAAAGGAGATCACTTCTTCACCGTTTGCATTGGTCAGGATCACCGAAGTACCTGCCGCATAATTGGAATCCAGGTAGTAGATCAGACTGTGCTGCGTAGAAGAATCTGAAGGATACTGGGCCATTCCGGAGGAACCTGCTACAAGAAACGTTCCGCCGTTTATGTCAAAGCTAAGGCCAAAATCCAGAGAGCCGTTCGCGGAATCCGTAGGGCCTTCCAGGGTGACGGTTCCACCGTTCATAACGATGCTGCCGTTAGAATCCAGACCATCGCCCTTGGCATTTACCAGGATCGTGCCTCCGTTAATCGTCAAAACGCAGCTGCTGTCGGTCTCAAACGCATCCTGGCCAAAATTTCCCGCCGTTCCGGAAGCATCATTTCCACCGGCAACATTGATGCCGTCATCGGAAGAAGAAAGCTCGATACTGCCGCCGTTTATGGTGATCACATTTCCTTCCAGGCCTTCGTAGGAATCCGAAATCCGGATGGTTCCGTTATTGATCACCAGCTCGCTGTCGCTGTGGAACCCGTCATCCTGTGTGGATACCGTCAGTTTTCCGTCATCCACCTGGATCACATTGACCGCATGGAAGGCATCGTCCGTACTGTTTACTGTGATGGTTCCTCCGGTCACAAGGATAAAGCCTTTCTCTGCGTCTTCCTCGTTGGTTGCTTCGATACCCTTGCCTCCCGCATTTACGGTGATCTCACCGCTCTGGATTTCCACGGAATCCTTTCCGCAGATGCCATCGTCCACGCTGTTAACCGTAAGGCTGGTTTCTACGATCAGCAGATCATCCTTGGACACAATGCCATTGTTATAATTGCCGGTCACTGTAAGGCTGCCGGATCCGTTAATGGTCAGATCACTTTTACTGAAGATGGCCGCATCCGTATTGTCCTCCTGGGTCTTCAGCGTATAGGAAGATCCGTCGGAAATGGTGTTCTCCGTTCCGGGTACCACGGAAAGGATCAGATTATCTGCGCTATAGCAAACGATGGCCGCGTAATCTGTGCTTGTTAAGGTCACCCCGTTTAAATACAAAGTCACATCATCCTTTTCTCCGGTGCATTCCACTGCGATGGTTCCGGAGTAGCTGCCGGACAGAACATATTCACCGTCTGCCGTGATATATAAGGTCCCATCGGAAGAAAGACTGGCGCCCTCACCGTCGATGGTGGCTGTATCTCCCGATAAAGTGATCTTCGTTGCGTCCTCCGCATAAGCTACATATCCTGCATCTTCCTTTGCGGAAAAATAGGTGGTCGGTGTAGCCGTCCCTTCAATGATCGTAACGGAATCCTCCGCCTCGCTATCGCTTAAAACTTCATTGACCAGACCCTCTGCGGTTTCCGTGATCGTATTGATGGATGCACCGCATCCGGTTAAGGTTAATGATAAGGCCAGTAGCAAAGCTGCCGGCATTAATTCTCTTTTTCTCATATGATTGCCCTCTCCATTGCAAATTCCTGTTTTACAGTTCCGTTGCCATGTGATCCACTCTGCCGCAGGCTACGGTCAGATTCCCGTTCCTGCTGCGGATCTCATCCATCATTTCCTTGTTGCTGACGCCGTTTTTCATGGTGATCTTATACGTCAGATCATACATACTGCCCATATTGGTGGTCTTTGCCTTTTCCAGGGTTGCTTTCCGGGTGTATTTTTCAAAGATATCATCGAATGCGCCCTCATAGTTCAGGTTTTCCGGGATCACGATGCGCAGGTTCAGTTCCCCGCGGTTATCCGTTCCAAGGCCTGTCTTTGCCATCACAAACATGGCAAGGCCGATGAGCAAAGTGATCAGACAGGCAAAGGACAGCTCTCCCATACCCACTGCCAGGCCCACTGCCATGGTAAAGAAAATAGATGTGATCTCACGGCTGGTGCCCTGTACCGAACGGAACCGAATCAGGGAGAAGGTTCCCGCTACCGCTACGCCGGTACCTACATTTCCGCCAACCATCAGGATCACACTGCCTACAATAATGGGCATAAGTGCCAGGGTGACTACAAAATTTTTGGTATACTCGCCGGTTGCCATATAGATGCCGGCTATGATCAGTCCCAGAATAATGGCTACAATGCCGGAAACGATCAATTGTTCCAAAGAATAACTTCCGCTTAAGGTAAATAATTCACTTAACATGCTAACTGTCCTCTCTCTCTTTCTTTTTGATAAACTCTGCCATATTTCGAAAAGGAAACCGGGTAGATCTGCAGCTGGGATAATGCCTTGACCAGCCACCTGGGCATGGCCCCCATCGCTTTGATCTCCATCAGGAACATGGGCTGATCAAACAGCATTTCTCCATAGCTTCCGTTTTCCAGCCGAAGGTCAGTATCCCGGCTGCGGATGTTGGTGTCGATGGTCAGGCGAAAATCCGGATCCTCTGTTCCCACATAGGCTACCCGGTCATAACATAAGACCACCGCCGGTTTCGGATCGTAATACTGCATGAAGTAATCGATCTCCCGGAAGATCTGGGGATTTAACCCGGCCGGTCTTATCCTGCCCTTAATGTAGTCATAGGCTTCAGATAAGGGGAAATCGGTCCGCCTCTTATACACGATCCCTTTATACTTTTTCTTGATCTCCAGAAACACCTTGGAATTCATATCCGGTGTGCCATAGCTGCGTAACCTTAATTTCTCCTTATACACCGGCTTTTCCATACTTCTTCGGACCAGATCGAAATGATCCGTATCAAAATATATATTCTGAACGGTGTATACACCGTAATCGTCCGGTTTCACATGTTCCCTGACCAGTCGTAAGAAGGCTTCCTTCTTAGCGGTATTCATCAGGTATTTGATCTCTACTCTTTGAAAGGTATCGCCCATTGTCTGTTTCTCCTTTTACGTCTTATCTGTTTTTGTTTTGCTGAAGGTATGCTATTTCCTTCTTTATTGACTTTTATTTTTTTATTGATGTTTGGTTTTGTTTACTTCCTGTAGATTGTATGCTCTAAGAATATCAGGGAAGTTTGTTTGAATTTTGCACATTCTGTGAAGAATCTGTGTTTTGAAAGCAGGCAAAAACAGGCACCGGAAAGCAATAAAAAAAGCCAGGATCCTTGTAAATACAAGGATTCTGACTTGATGAACCACTAACCCCGTCCCCAAGAGACCACCCGGGGAGCCAAGACCTCAAGGGCTCAGTCCATGGAATAATAGGATACTTCTCCGGTGAACGTACAACGGACGGTGACACGGCTGGCTCCACCTACGGTACAGGTAAATACGGTAAGATCCCAATCGCCGGCATCCATCTCCTCCACGCCCTCTGTGGGAATGGTTTCCGTATAGGATACTTCGTAGGAATAACTTTTTCCGTTTACATCGGTGATGATCACCTGATCGCCGCTGTTTAATTCCTTTAAGCGGCCAAAATGGCTTTTGTAATTGTGGCCTGCGATGATCAGGTCCTGATCATACATGGAGCCTTTGTAACGGCAGGGAGAAAGTTTTGCATTTGCAGGAGACCACTCTGCCTGAATGGGAAGCTCCAGCTCTAACACCGGGATCGTCACCATGCCGATATAGGAATGTCCATCCACTTCAATGGCCGGCATATCTCCGCTCTCTTCCGGAAGGGCTTCTTCCGGTAAAAGATCGGGATCCGGCATCTGGGCAACGATCCGGGGAACTGCTTCAAAAGCAGTTTCGCCGGCATCTGCATCTTCCCTGCGGTTATACAGAAACAGACCGGCTGCCAGCACCAGACAAAGGATTCCGATGATCAAACATAAAAGTCCGCTTTTCTTCATCTGCTATCCCGCTTTCTATCTTCACTGCGCAGCATGCGGATGCCCAGGATCACACAAACGAGTCCTGCCAGGATCAGCAGAGGAATGGGCCACCACAACTGACCGGTCTGCGGCAGACGATCTGCACCTTTTACCTCCGGTTCACGACTATCACCCAGAACCTCTCCTTCTTCCGATCTGTGGGAATTATACAGATAGAAGATCCGCCCGGATGTTACGATATCCAGGGTATATTTGGAAAAATCGGCTTCCTCGGAGATCGCCCAGGTATGCCCCGGTTCATAGGTCCAGGAATAGGACCAGTTATTGGCAGGGCTTAAGGTCTGGGTAGCATAATGGATGCCGTCCTTATAGATATGAATGATGATATAGGAAGGTCTCAGGCTCTCATAACCATAATCGTTCCACCGTTTGTATACGGCATAGTCATAGGAAGCAGGGACCGTTGTTTTCTCACATTTGGGAATTCCCACTACATCCAGTACATCCGCATGCCATACACCCTTGTCATCCAGGGAAGGAATGGCGGTGTAGAAGGAATTAAAAGAATAGATACAACTCTCGGAAGGAACCTCCAGGGGATCGGCGATTACCAGATAGATGCCGAGGGTCAGGTTATCGAATTTCACATTTCCACCGTTTGCAGTGGTTCCGGCTGCATCCGGGTTGATCTTATACGTATAGATATAAGCGGAAACCGGCGTAATAAGGCGGTTCCACTGACTGGAATCCGTAATACGGTTTAAATTGGTGATGGGGAAGGAAACCTCATTGGAATAGGGTTTGATCAAATGACAGGTACCGTCCCGATCAAGCTCCGCCACACGGTAGATCCGCACCTTCACGCCGTCTAAAGCGGTGTCCTGGTACACATAGTGAAGAGACAGGGAACCTTTCCCCTCTTCTGCCGCATAGGAAACAGACCCTGCAAAGAGCCAGAGTCCGAAAAGCAATATGAGACTTGTCAGTAACCAAAAGCGTTTATTCATTGTTACTCTCTTTGGAAGCTTTCCTTCTCTTACCGGGCTTTCCAAACAAAAGGCCCAGCAGTAATAAAACCACAGCCGGTACACCGATAAAAGGTGCGACGGACAATGGATCATAGCG
>JAILDL010000108.1 GCA_024689465.1 Lachnospiraceae bacterium | reverse complement strand
AACATCGGCTCCACCTTGTTCCAGATGCAGGACAACTTCGGTGAGGATTACTGGATGAGAGCCAATCATGCAGGCCTGGATATGGCAGCGCTTCACAATGTGATCCCTTCCGCCACCGCAGGACAGGTTCCTCTGGCAACGGCTAAGAGAACGTCCATCGATGTAAACGATCCGGCTCTGAATGCTTACATTGCAGCTTATGATAAAGTGGCAATTCCGACCAAGACAGGTATGTCCCTGGATGAAATGACAGACGACAATCTGGTGACCTACTCCATCGCCAGAGGAGATTCTACCCTGGTCCTGTTTGATGACTCCATCAGCAGTTCCAAAGCCTATGGCGTGGATAATTACTGGATCATGCAGTATAACCTGACGACCATGTATGACTCCCTGAGCCGGGTTTCCGGAGCATCCTCCTGCTGGGGCCTTGCGATTCCCGGGTACATTGATGAACAGGAGAGCGATGTGATCCATCAGGCTCTTCGGTATTTATCTCCCGACGGAGATGCTCTGTATGAGAAGATCATGCAGAATGAGACGAATGAAACCTTACCCAGAAAGAAGTGGATACAGGTCGGTGGCAGCCAGCTCTACGTGACAGAATACGGTAGCAGGGATCCCGGCAAGTACCATGATAACGGGGATTATTTCTACTTCTACCTGTTCCGCTGACACACTTACGAAGTAAATTGCAAAAAGTGTTGACTTTGTGACAGAAATGTCGTACAATTCATAGTACAAAAATAGCATCATCTGGTAAACCCGGAGCGATCCGGCGGCACAAAGCTATAGGGACTCACGTAAGTCAGCCAGTTGCATTCCTTTTTACATCATCGACTATTACAGACCGTGCAACCGCTGCACGGTCTGTTTTTTTAGCAACAAAGACAGTGACGCTGTTTGGTAACAGTTATGTATAGGATTCAGGGAGAACGTGAGGAGTCGTTTTCCTACATACGCGAAAGGAGGGATCCGTATGAGTAGCGTATCAGCAGTTGGTAACAGTATTCAAAGTAACTATCAGAGCTTAGCTTCCGGAAGAAAGATTAATTCCGCAGCAGACAATGCTTCCGGCCTTGCCATAGCAGAAAAGCAGGAATCTCAGATCCGGACACTTAACCAGGGCGAAGAAAATGCCAAGGAGTCCAAGAACCTGTTTGAGGTTTCCGATTCCGCTTTATCCACCCTTACCGATTATGTGCATCGGGTAAAGGAACTGGCGATCCAGTCCATCAACGGCTTATCCAGTAAGTCTGATAAGCAGGCGATCCAGGGCGAGATCGATCAGTTAAAGCAGGGCATCAATGAGGTGGCAAAGAACACCCAGTTTAATGAGCGTAAGCTTTTGGACGGTTCCGACCCCAACATGACCACAGTGACCGGAGCAGGGGCAGCAAGCACTGCAACCCTTCCTACCATGACGCTGGAAGCACTGGGGCTGGAAGATTTTGATGTGACCGGCGAGTTCGATATGGACGTGCTGGATCAGGCGTTGGAGAAGATCTCTTCTGCCAGAAGCAATCTGGGCGCTCAGGTGAACGGCCTGGATTATGCACAGCTCTATGATCAGGAAGCATCCATCAACCTGACCGACGCCTCCAACAAGATCACCATGGAGGATTATGCGGAAGGTTCTTCGGAACTGAAGAAGAATACCATGCTGCAGGATGCTCAGTTCATCATGCAGAAGCAGCAGATGGAAGATCAGGAAGAGAAGATGAAGAACTTCTTTATCTGATCTGAAGGGTGTGGCTCAGAGAATAAAAAGATCTCCGGCAGGAACTTCTGCCGGAGATCTTTTTATTTCAGATACGGAAAGACCACATCCCACAGGAACTTATTGAGGAAAGCCCCCAGCAGGAAGATGTAGATACAGGTATATAGCCAGAACATGATGATCACCGGGACCGCCAGAGAGCCGTACAAGCTGTAGCCATCCAGCGTTCCCGCGTAGATGGATAACAGCACGGAGAAGATACTCCAGGCGCAGCCTGCAAAGATCGCACCGGGAAGCTGCCTGCGGAAAGGCTGCCGTTTCCCGGGGAGGAAAGCATAGATCACGGCAAAGAGCAGGATGGAAACGCACAGACCCAGCACATAGCGGAAGGGAAGGGTGAGGGCGAAGAAGATCTGAGGGTGGGTGATGTTGTGGGCCAGGCTGTTCCGCAGCACACTGCCGAATGCCAGAGAGATGAGCATGAAGATGATCAGGATCTGCATGATCAGGGTATAAACCCCTGCAATAGCCCGGAGAACAAAGTAGTTTCGCTGCTCCTGCACATCGTTCATGGCATTTAACCCCCGGATCAGCGCCAACATACCCACGGCACCGGACCAGATCATGACGATGACGGAGATGGGCAGGATGGCAGTGGCCTGATTGTAGGCTTCATCGATCATCTGGGTCGCGAATTGATCTACAAACCAGGGCGTCACGGTGGTGACCGCATAGATCAGGTTTTCCTCTGTTACCGAGGTATAGGGCAACAGGGAGGATAACACGATCAGCGTGGGGATCAGAGCCATAACGAAGAAAAAGGTGGCACTGCCTGCAAAGGCTGCCATATTTTTTTGATTAAAACGCCGGATGAATTCCTGTACCAGAGGAAGGATATCGGCCTTGGTTATTTTTTTCAATGGCTATGTTTTCCTGTCGTGATATAGTAAAATAACACATGACTTGAGAAACAGTCTGAAATCACCCTGATTATACAATAGGAGTATGATCCGGTCAAAACAGGAGATGTTATGAAAGAGATCCGTTCCATTCATATATGCGGTATGGGAGCATTGGGCCTTAACTTTGGCTTAAAGCTGGCCACCGCGCTGCCTGATGGGGCGACGAAGTACCTGCTGGATGATGCACGGTATGCGCGTTATCAGGACAAACACTTTACCATTAACGGAGAGCCGGTCCATCCCCACATGGTGCGGGGAAAAGAAGCCGGCATCGCTGATCTGGTCATTGTAGCGACCAAATATACCGGGCTGTTTGAAGCCATGGATACCATTGCACCCTCGGTAGGGGAAGATACCATTATCCTGTCCATCCTAAACGGCGTAACCTCGGAAGAGATCCTGCGGGAGCGCTTTGGAAAGAACAAAGTGGTGGACAGTGTCAGCCAGGGCATGGATGCCATGCATTTCGGGGATGAGATCCGCTATTCCAAGTTCGGGGAATTATGCATCGGCCTGACCGACGATGCGACCCAGGAAAATCTGGACGCTGTGCTGGCTCTGTTTAACAAGGCGGGATTTCCCTATACCCTGGATCTGGACATCCGCCATCGGATGTGGAGCAAGTTTATGCTAAACTGCGGCCTGAATCAGTGTGCCTGCGTGTACAACGCTACCTATGGGGACCTGCTGCGGGATGGCTCGAAGGAAATGGCAGCCATGGTAGCGGCCATGCGGGAAGTCATCGCACTGGCCAATGCAGAGGGCATTCATTTAACAGAGAAGGACTTAAATCTGTATCTGGATATCCAGCGGACGCTGGCTCCGGAAAACCGCCCTTCCATGGGACAGGATCGCTTGAACAAGCGGCCTACCGAAGTGGAGCTCTTTGCAGGGACCGTGATCAAAAAGGCAGAGAAATACGGGATCTGCACAGCAGTCAACCAGTATCTGTATAACGCTGTAAAGAAAATCGAGGCTTCTTATCTTGGACACTAAGACTGCGATCGTCTATTATTCTGCCCATCACGGAAATACAAAAAGGCTTCTGGATGCCATAAAGAAGGAAGACCTTAGCATCAAGCTCATCGACGTGACGAAAACGCCCATTTTTGATCTGTCCGAATACAAGCGTCTGGGCGTGGCAAGCGGCATCTATTATTCCGGCTTTTCCCAGGAGATCTATCAGTTTATGGAAAATAATCTGCCGGCGGGGAAGCAGGTGTTTGCCCTTTATACCGCAGGGATCCTGCGGAAAGGCTATACACGGGATGTACAGATCATCGCAGAGCATAAGAAATGCGTGTATCTGGGGGAATACGGCTGCAGAGGATATGATACCATGGGCCCGATCAAGTTTATCGGCGGTATCAACCTGCATCATCCCACCCAGGAAGAGATCTTAAAGGCAGTGATCTGGTATCGGAGCATCACGCCAAATGATGCATTTTAATCCGCAGAAAATGCGGAATAAAGCTTTCTATGACGGGAAAGCTACTGTGTAAGCAAAAAGGCCCGAGAGTGATAATGAATACATCAAGAAACAACGTAATCATTTCACAGGAGGCATTTATGAATACAAATACGGTTTATCCTCAAATCGATCTGGTGGCTACCGGTGAGCGCATGAAGGCTCTTATGAAGATGAACGGCTTAACGGTCCGGCATCTGCAGAGCGCATGCGGGTTTGAAAATCCTCAGGCCGTTTACAAATGGCTGAGCGGTAAGTGCCTGCCCACCATCGATAACTTCATTATCTTAAGCATCCTGTTCAAGATCGGGATCAATGATATCGTGGTATATCATTGTGAGGGCATCGACGACCGGACGGCTTAAGCCTTCGGAGCATATCTATGGAGTTTTCCATGGCCCCTATGGAGGGCATTACCAATCATTTATATCGAAATGCATTTGGGGAATGTTATAGCGGCATCCGTCGCTATTATTCCCCTTTTGTTGCGGTCTTTGAAGGGGCGCGGATGAAAAAACGGGATCTGAAGGACGTCCTGCCGGAAAATAATCGCCTGCCGGTGATCCCGCAGCTTCTCACCAACAATTCCGACGATTGCATCAAAGCTTGCAAAAAATTAGAGGAACTGGGCTTTACGGAAGTCAATCTGAACCTGGGTTGTCCCTCCCCTACGGTAACGAGTAAAGGCAAAGGAGCCGCTATGTTACGGGATTTGGACGACCTGAGGTCCTTCCTTTCCGCTGTTTATGGGGCTTTTGAAAATACAAGTCTGAAAATTTCAGTAAAATCAAGGATCGGCATCACAGATCCCGGGGAATTTGAAGGAATTCTTGCAGTAATGGCCGATTTTCCTTTAAAAGAGTGGATCATACACCCCAGAGTGCTGCAGGAAGGCTATTCCGGAAAGCCTCATACCGAAATTTTCTGCAAGAACAATCTTTCAAAATGCAAGTTTCCGGTGGCCTACAACGGCAATATCTATCAGCTATCCGACTATGTGAAAGCCCGGGAAGTCATGGATTTTAGCGGAAATTGTGTGAACCATGTGATGCTGGGAAGGGGACTGCTCATAAGACCCTATCTTGCAGAAAATCTTGCAAAATGGGATCCGGAGAACTCCAAAATGCAAGATTCTCAATCAAAATTATCACAAAGCGATGAAAAAATGCGTTTGCGATCGTTTTATGAGAGATTAACCGCCTCCTATCAGGAGGAATTCTCCGGAGAAAATGCGGTTTTAAGCCATTTGAAGGAACTTGCAGCTTTCTGGATGCAGGGCTTTACAAACGGCACAGAGTATATAAAGGAAATGCGCAAGGCAAAGCGCCTGCCGGAGTTAGACAGCGTATTTAAGAGACTTTTAGTGAACGAAGAGGTGATCATCGATGACGGAAACCTTGAAATTATATGATGAAGATGCCTACAGGCAGGAGTTTTCTGCAACGGTTCTGTCCTGTGAGGAAGGAAAGGACGGATATGCCCTGATCCTGGATCAGACTGTCTTTTTCCCGGAAGAAGGCGGACAAAGCGCGGACACCGGTTATCTGTGTGCAGAAGGCAGCACGGAGCAGGTGCAGGTGAAGGATGTGCAGATCCGGGACAATGTGATCACACACATCCTGGAGGCGCCCTTAGCGGTGGGAACGAAAGTAGTCGGGCACATCGATTTTGCAGCCCGTTATGACAAGATGCAGCAGCATTCCGGAGAGCATATTTTTTCCGGAACGGTGCACCGGCTCTTTGGGTATGACAATGTGGGCTTTCGCCTGAGCGATCATATCGTGACTATGGACTTTAACGGACCCTTATCCCCGGAGCAGGTAGCGGAAGTAGAAGAAGCCGTGAACCGGGTGATCTGGGAGAATGTGCCCATCGTCTGCAGATATGTCCCGAAGGAAGAACTGGACAGGCTGGAATATCGCAGCAAGAAGGAACTGGCAGGGCCGGTGCGTCTGGTACAGATCGCATCCTATGACTTGTGTGCCTGCTGTGCGCCCCATGTCTACACCACCGGGGAGATCGGCCTGTTAAAAGTAACCAGCCTGCAAAACTATAAGGGCGGCGTGCGGATCAGTATCTGCTGCGGCAATCGGGCCCTGCAGGATTATCGGGAAAAACAGGAGAGCGTCACTGCCGTTTCCAACCTGCTGTCTGCAAAGCCGGAGGAGATCGGGGATGCGGTATCCCGCCTGTTGGAAGAAAACGGCGCCTGGAAGCAGAGATACAACGTTCTGATGGGGAAGATGCTTTCGGATCAGATCGATTCCATGGATCCTGCCCCCGAAAATGCGATCCTCTTTGAAGAGACCTTTGATCCGGTGGTAACTCGAAATGCCGTAAACCGGATGACCGAACGCTTTTCGGGATACAGCGCGCTGTTTTGCGGATCGGAGGAAGAAGGATATCGCTTCATCATCGGATCCAAAGCAAAAGACTGCCGGGAGATCGCAGCCGGGATCAAAGAACTGGGCGGTAAAGGCGGTGGTTCTGCCGAAATGATCCAGGGCAGTATCCATTGTGAGAGAGCACGTCTTGAGCAGCTTTTTGCCTGATCGCATCACCGTATCGGGATTTCAGAAAATGGAAACAGGCAAAAGCAGGTGCGTGTTTGGTATTACGAGAAATAAAAACTCAACATCTGCCGGAAAATATGCTACCATAGTATGGGCTCTCGCCTGAAAAATTAGAATTTTGCGGTAACGCTTGAAATGGAGAAATACAATAAGTGATATGGATATGTACGATAAGTTTGAAAAACGCTTTGAGCCTGTAGAGGGTTCCCCTTTCGCCGGGACACCGGTGCAGGGCGCACAGTACCAGGATCCTTCTTCCGATCCCTTCGGATACAGCATCCCGTCTGCTTTTGAAGCCCCCAAGCCGGAGCCTGTTTTTCCCAAACATAAGGTTTCTGCGATCAATGTGATCGCACTTTTAGCGGGTATCTTCTTTGTGGCCTACGCATTCCTGATCGCAGGAGGCAAGGCGGTCACTGCTTCCAGTCTGGAAAAGCAGGATGTATCCTATGCTACGGCTGCCAATGAAGCGGTTTATTACGATATCTATCTGCTGAGCGATCCGTTCTATCAGTTTGAGGACGGTTATAAGCTGTATCTGGCCTTTGATGAAAACTTTTATGCAGCGGTTCTGGCCATTCGGGATGAGGATTTTGGCAGAAACCTGCAGGCGATCAACGAATTTACCTTCTCGGATGAGCAGGAAGGCCCCGGCACCCTGCATATGGAGGGTATTTCCGAGGTGATCCCCGCAGATGCGGCATCTTATGCGGTACAGTATTACAATTCCCTGAGCAATGAGGAGGTCATCGCAGATGACGGCGTGGATTACTCCTATTACTTTGGTGAGATGATGCTGCGCTATGCACCCAACGAGGTCCTGCCGGTGCATGTGGATATGGAAGCAGCCGGTGCTCTGGTTCTGGGCGGTGCGCTCCTTGTGATCGGTGCCATCATCTGCCTGTTCCGCAACAGAAAGCGCTTTAAGAAGATGACGGAGGAGAAGGTTTATAACATCTGATCCGCGCATCTTAAGCAACGGTTGATTATATGGAAAAGAAAAAAGTGGTGGTGGGCATGTCCGGAGGCGTGGATTCCTCTGTGGCAGCCTACCTGTTAAAAGAAGAGGGATATGATGTGGTAGGCATCACCATGCAGATCTGGCAGAGCGAAGAGCAGGCCAGGATGGAAGACAATGGCGGATGCTGCGGCCTTTCGGCGGTGGATGATGCCAGAAGGGTCTGCGAAGCCATCGGTATCCCTCATTATGTTATGAACTTTCGGGACATTTTCCGGGAGAAGGTCATTACGTATTTTGTGGATGAATATTTACGGGGGCATACCCCCAATCCCTGCATTGCCTGCAACCGGTATGTGAAATGGGAAGCTCTTCTGGAGCGGAGCCTGCAGATCGGTGCGGATTATATTGCAACGGGGCACTATGCCCGGATCCTGCAGTTACCAAACGGCCGTTATACCATTCAAAATTCCGTGACAGCAGCAAAGGATCAGACCTATGCCCTGTATAACCTGACCCAGGAGCAGCTGTCCCATACGCTGTTACCCATCGGTGCCTATGATAAGGACTCGATCCGAAGGATCGCCGCAGAGGCAATGCTGCCGGTGGCTCATAAGCCGGATTCCCAGGAGATCTGCTTTATCCCGGATCATGACTATGCGGGATATATCGATCAGGAATGTGCCGGAACAGGCCGTGTTCCGGGACCCGGCAACTTTGTCTTAAAGGACGGCACGGTGGTGGGAACCCATAAGGGGATCACCCACTATACCATTGGTCAGCGTAAGGGACTGGGAATCGCCTTTGGACATCCTGTTTTCGTCTCCGAGATCCGTCCGGATACCAACGAAGTGGTATTGGACGAAGGAGATGCGGTTTTCGGCGATCATCTGGTATGTGACCAGGTGAATCTCATGAGTATTCCGGAGCTTACCGGTGAACGGGAAGTGCTGGCAAAGATCCGTTACTCCCATAAGGGAGAAAAGGCGATCATCCGACCGGATGGGGATCCGGGCAGGATCGCAGTGGAGTTTTTAAAGCCGGTGCGGGCCATTACGCCCGGACAGGCGGTTGTGTTCTACGAAGAGGAACATGTTCTGGGAGGCGGCGTGATCTGCGCTCCCGGTGAAAGATCCGGATCATAGTAGAGAAACATGGATCAATAATGAGGGTAAAAAGGAGATAGGGGTTATGTTTTGTCCGAATTGTGGCACGAAGTTAGAGGATGGTGCTGCCTTTTGCACCAATTGCGGCGCGCAGGTAGCGCAGGTGCCTCCACAGGGCTTTGCCGGAGCAAATCCAAACAGTGGTTACGGCGCTTATGCCGGTATGACACCAAATCAGGGAGACCAGAAAGGTCGTAAGAAGGTTCGCCTTCCCAGACCGGATGCGGGAAAGATCCGTTCGTCAAAGGCTTTGCCGGTGATCGGTATCCTGGCAGGTGTAGCGGTCGTTGCGGGCTGCATCGCTGCTTTTGCAGGAAAACAGATTGTTAATACCATTCGGGTAAACACCATGACACCGGATGAATACTATCGCCAGATCGAAGGGGACTATGCAGATGACCTGCTGAATACAGCGGGGATCGTTTACGGAGACTATCTGCTGGATTCTCTGCAAATCTATGATAAGAGCTATCACCTGGAGGTGAATTCCAGCTCCTCCGATAAATTGCAGGACTTTGTCAATCTGACCGGCAGCAAAGAGGATGCTTCCTGGGTAAAGGATGTCCATGCCAAGGCGGATATCATGGCCAAGGATGAAGGGATCACGATCACAGCTTCTGCCAAGATCAATCAGAAGGACATCATCGACGGACGGGCCTTTATCGATCTGCAGGAAAAAACTGCCTATGCCGTGGTTCCTGTCTTAAATGAGAAATATATCAAGGTGGATCTGCCGGGCCGGACTTATACGGAGGATTCCCTTGAAAAGGTGTATTACTACGGGGTAGACGATTACGATGATTTCCCGGTTCCGACTCTGGAGAACATCCGGACGGAACTGGAAAAGATTCCCAGTGCAGCCAAGTTAAAGGGTATTGCGAACCGCTATGCGAATCTGGCACTTTCCAAGGTGGATGGCGTAAAGCAGTCAAAGGAGCGCCTGGCTATCGGTGATATTACACAGGAATTTGTGGTCCTGGAAGTTCCCATATCCACTCGTCTGGTGAATGATATCATCCATTCGATCTCCACCGAGATGGATGCCGATACGGAACTGCGGGATGTGATCGCTACCTTAAGCGAAAATGGTGCTTATTACGACCGGATATGCAGATCCCTGCGGGATTACGCACAATGGTCTGAGGAGTATACGAATCGATATGCACAGGATGCTTCCATTACCTACATGAAGGTTTATGTAGATAACAAGGGAAAGATCTGTGGCCGTGTATTTTATCAGAAAGAGAATACCGATCATCAGATCTGGTACATCACCGTACAGGACGGCAAACGCTACGGGATCAAGCTGTTCACGGCTTCCTTCGGTGGCAGAGCGGTTCCGGTAGGAGAAGTGGATACGACAGACCGCAGCATTACCGTGACCGGTATCGGAGAAAAGAGGGGCGATCGTCTGAATCTGGACTTTTCTGCGAACGTATTTGGAAAAGAGTGGCAGCTGTTCTCCGTTTCCGATTGGGATTCCAAGGCCTGGATGAAGGGAGAACTTTCCGGAACGGTAAACTTTAAGCCGACGGCAGAGAT
>JAILDL010000084.1 GCA_024689465.1 Lachnospiraceae bacterium | reverse complement strand
CGAGCCTGCCAACTGGATCTCTCCCATCTTTCCAAGCATGATGGTATCTGCCATGTTGACACCCATGGTGATCATACCCTGAAGCACAATGGGCAAGCCGATGCGCACAATATTCTTATAAAAATCTTTATCTCTTATCATTATCTGTTGCATTTACAGTTCTCACTTACCTTCCGCACTGTTTGCAACTCTGGTCACAAAATCAAAGGTACTTTCCTGTTTTTTCCCGGTAAGGCTCTGAATGGAAATACCGGGATCATCCCGGCCTTCTGCTGCCAGGGTATAATCCTCTGCCGCATCCTCGATCATGCAGGATAAAAGAGAGAGCATGGACGTTCTGGCATTGGGTGTAAACAGAAGGAATGTATGCTCATCGGTACGGATCAGTTCTCCTCCCTTGGGAAGTTCCTGCCGCAGAATGTCATAGATCGCTTGGGACGGATTCTGTACCCGGATCTGAAGGGCACCCTTATAAGTCCGTTTTCCGGCCGCACAAAGCTCCAGGATCCGGTCCAGATAATGGCGGTTATAAAAGCCGGATTCCACATCGTCAAACTGCCATTTATTGATATAAGAAAAATGCAGAAAGACAAGGCCTACCGCAAAGCCAAAGGCTCTGGCGGAATAATCGGTAAAAAGCGTAAACAGTGCTGCCACCACCACCGGTACTACCACCGGCGTAATGTGGAAGAAATGCAGCTTCCCGTGTAATCTCACATAATGCAGAACAGCTACCACCGGAAGAATACCGTATGCATACTGGAACACCGTCAGCACATAAAACGGAGGACGGGCTATAAACATCATGGTTTCATCCACCGTAAACATAAATCCCGTAAAGAGATTGATCAGAGCAGCTATGCTGACAACCAGCACCGGTACAAAAAAGATCTTCTGCACCCGGTCGATCCGATCCCAGCTGGAGTAGATCTTATAATCCACATATAAAAGCCACAGAAACATCACATAAAGCACGGAAAGTTCCGCAATGGTCGGAAGGATCATCCTGACAGGTGCCGGAAGCGCGGAGCTTTGATGATGCAGGGCATAACTTGCACCGTTGCTCGCCGCATTGATCAGAGTCATAAGACATAAGGTGACAAACAGCTTATCTGCCCGTTTATCTCTTCCCACCTTGTAACTCTTACACATATAAAGTAAGCCCATTACAAGTACAAAGGCCATGATATCCGCATATACGGTAACAATGGAATCGACTGCTATATTCATTCGGACACCTCCTCATAAAAAGGAGTACCCATCACATGGATATGGATAAATGCCAGACCCATGGCGAAGATCAGCGGTGTAGAGGAAACACCACGCAATAAGCTTCCCAGGAACAATCGCATGGCCAGTAGCAGAATGTAAAGCCAGGTGACCCGTGCATCGATCTTCAGGATCAGCACCAATGCCACTACTCCATAGATTGCCGGCCCTACAAAGATCAGGTTATACCAGGGTCCCATTACAAATTCATTCACGGAAGGGTCTACATGATACAGAAAATAAGTGCCATTATTTACCAGGATCAGGATCATCATGATCAGCGCCGGTAACCCAAGGATCATTACCATCTTTCGGGAGATCCCTTTTCCTTTTTGGTAGCGTACCAGCAGATAAAGGACTACCAGAACGGCAAATAACTGGAACGTAAGGAAGAAGATGTTGTTACAGATCAAGCTGATCATTGCCGCATGAGGGAACGTCCCGCCATCCAGAATGTAAGTAACAGCATCGGCTACTGCGGAAATACAGGTAATGATACTCATGGCAAAGAACAGTTTGTCATCGGTCCGGCCTCTCT
Source organism: Lachnospiraceae bacterium (assembly GCA_024689465.1). GTDB lineage: Bacteria > Bacillota > Clostridia > Lachnospirales > Lachnospiraceae > JAILDL01. Next base: position 1,351 of record JAILDL010000084.1, on the reverse strand, counting down.
TACGATATACTGCCGTATGGATCAAAAGACCCGACAGAATAAAAACCGCCGCCATGTCCATAATAAGTGTTGCTCTGTGAAGCTCACTGATCTGAAACATATTACTGCTCCCTCCTTTCTCCAAGGATCTTCTCTTCGCCTCTGTATCCGGGAAAGAGTTTTTCGGCCAGTGCCCTGGTCTGTTCCGTGTGACGCCGGATGATCACTTCCGTCTCATCTCCGTACTTTTCTCTGGCTTCCTTCAGGGAATACCGCATCATACTGACCATATCCGCTCTGTACTCCGCTCCGGAGGAAAACAACAAATCAATACATAAACGACCGGAAGGCGTCTTATGGACCAGCAAAAGACCATCTGCCACTCCGTCCATAACACTGCAGGAAGAAATATCCCGGTCATACCAGTTCATAGGAATAAAAGCGATATCCTCCATCAGACCTTTCCGGTCATGGAACAAGCAGTTGGTAATGGCACGTTTAAATTGTCTCCGGGTCAGATCCCCCAGTTTTTTTGTATTGGAAAAAGGCTTTTTTTGTAACAGAGAAATCCCGGACAAGGTTCCGATCTCCAGGATCAGATCCCGTCCTTCTCCGTGTTCTATGGCGAACCCTTCCTTTGTAAGCGTCGCTTCGTTTTCTTTTTCCAGATCCGTCAGTTCAAAAAAGCTTCTGGATATTTCCAGATCTGCGATCTCATGGGTATATTCCCGAAGGATCTCCTGCCCGTTAGCGTCTTGCTTTGCTGCAAAATACAGGATCTCAGCCTCTGTATCCTCATCGGAATCCATATTTTTAAGTTCCCAGACCAGGAGTGCCTCCGGAGGTGCATCCGATGGGATATCTTTTCCTCCCTTTACTGCCAGTCCGCGATAAAAAGGACGTTCCATATTCTGAAGTACATCGGGCGGAAGCTCTTTCCGGAATTCCTCCAGATTTTCCCGGGTGATCCTCCGGGTACGTTCCGAAATGAGGCCTTCCCAAATGCTCTCGTCCTTATCATAATCAATTTTTGGTGTATCTTCTGCCTTCTCCTGTGCCGCGGCCGCACTTCTGGGCATCTTAATGGCAAGATTAGGTTGCAGCAGGATATCACTGATTTCCGTTCTCCAATCTTCCTCTTTGTCTTCATCCGGATCTTCCTCAAGGGTTTCCTCTGCCTGTGTCATGGAAGAGAGCTCCTTAACCGCATAAAAAGTGTGGCCGGTCTGCAGTGTTTGTGCTCTTTCTCCGAAAGCCCTTTGCAGCAAAGATACCAGGCCCTGATTGGAGGCGATCATGGTAAGCGTCTCCATACGGTTTTCATCTTCATTATCTTTCAGTCCGTTAAGTAAACCTGCCATGGCGCAAAGAA
>JAILDL010000051.1 GCA_024689465.1 Lachnospiraceae bacterium | reverse complement strand
TGGGAGACACCAAAGGCCGGCAGGGTACAGGTTACGGGAGCCGGAATGAGCTGGCTGGAACTTGTGCCGGATGACACTTCGATAGTTATTACGGTTATGTATTTCCCTGAGGGGACCCATGGCGATGAGCGGAATAATTATCCGGTACCTTCTGATAAGAGGTATCAATCGTCCATTTATTATGTGGATATCACCGAAGGCATCGAATATGACGAGTATGGTATTGCCACGTACATAGACAAATATCTTGATGTCATATTCACGCCAGAAGGCGATGTCAAGATTGATGACAGAGACGAACTTGATGCGGCATACGCTTCCGGCGAACTGGCCAAAGAACAGTATGATGCGGCTTTGCAGGAATGTGACAGAATTTTAAAAGAATACTGTGAGGATATCTCAAAGACCGATGCGTGGTGCGCAAAGATAAGAGACATGGCTGAAGAAAGAATTAAAGCCGGAGAGCCTGTTAAACTTTGCAAAGAAGTGCTTGAACTCCATAACAGCAAGCTGTACAAAGTGACGACTAAATTTACTGAACAGTCCCGTGAAATTCTTGGTGATAACTTAACCGGCATCTATCTTCACGGTTCGGCCGTAATGGGATGCTACAATCCCGAAAGGAGCGACATAGACCTGATAGTCGCAGTCGAGGATTCTTTATCCGATGAAGTCAAAAGAAAATTCATGGACATGGTCGTGGCTCTCAACGAAGAGGGACCTGCAAAAGGAATCGAGATGAGTATCGTCAGGAAAGCTGACTGCAATCCCTTTATTTATCCCACACCTTTTGAACTGCATTTCTCGGCCATGCACATTGGCTGGTACCGGGACAATCCCGAGGACTATGTAAGAAAAATGAATGGGACGGATGCTGACTTGGCTTCACATTTTACGATTATCAAAAAGCGTGGAAAATGTTTATATGGCGCCCCTATTGACGAAGTCTTTGCTATAGTTCCGAAAACTGACTACATAGACTCTATTTGGAATGATATTGCCGAAGCGGAGAATGAAATAGCGGACAATTCCATGTATCTGATATTGAACCTGGCAAGAGTGCTGGCGTATTTAAAAGACGGCCTTGTTCTTTCTAAGAGAGAGGGCGGAGAATGGGCACTTAAGAGCATTCCCGGTATGTATCACGACCTGATAAAGACTGCCTTGAGCGAGTATGCCGGGGCCACAGATATATCGTATGACATTAATTTAGCAAAAGAATATGCCGGATATATGATGGGAGAAATTGTTAGAATAAAGCGTAAGTAAAAAACCGCTTGATAACACCACGTGATAACAATTTGATAACGTTAGCTGATACAGTCCGTGTGATATGGACAGCTGAAACCAAATGAAGTCAAATTGTAACAGGAACCCTCACAAAAATGTTTAGGACACAGGTTGAGTAAGGCCCCAGGGCATATTCGAAGCCATCTGACAAAAACGCCTTGGCAGTTAACATAAATCGTGACATTCCAATCCTATTGAAGAGTAAAAAAACATATTCTGAAAAATATATGAAAAATATGGAGCGATGGTAAGTATGACGCATTATATGAACTTGTGGGATGACTCTTTCCATGCGATTAAAGAAGGCTGGAAAACTGTTGAAATGCGCTTGAATGATGAGAAAAGATCGATTATCAATATTGGCGATATTATTGAGTTTAGCAATACAACTACACAGGAGAAAATGTTCTGTCAGGTTGTGGACTTATATAAATACGCAGATTTTGCAGAATTATATAGGCATCACAACAAGATATCGATCGGTTACAAAGAAGATGAAACCGCGAATCCGGATGATATGTTTTTGTACTATTCAAGAGAAGATATAGAAAAGTATGGTGTAGTAGGGATAAAAATAACAGTGATTGTAGCTTAATATGGTTGTTATAGAGGTTGATATTTTAAGTGTTATAACTTCTTTTACAATAGTAAATAAAAGAGAAAGGAGTGATCTTTTATGAAAAAAAATAATCGTGTACGGAGGGCCCACGAAATTTGACCCTCCAATAAAAAATCGGAGGATTATAAAATGGTCAACTTAATTGAATTAAGTGAAGAGAACTGGATGGACTTTGCCGGACTATCCGTTGATGAAAATCAAAAACACTATCTGGCAAGTAATATTGGCATCTTGGCAAGAGGGTATGTTTATCGTTATTCTAGGGCAAATGTCATTGGAATTGTGTTTGACGGAACTCCCATAGGACTGGCTATGGTAAGGGATATGGATGATGAACCGGCATGCTATGAATTGCAACAGTTTATGATCGATAGGAATTTTCAGGGCAAAGGATACGGATTTGAAGCGCTGAAACTTATTCTTGCCAGGCTTAAAGATGAGCAGAAATATGACTGTGTGGAAGTTTGCGTTAAAATGGAAGATGCGCAAGCAATACATGTCTATGAGAAGGCTGGATTCGTTGACACCGGTTATATTGATGACGATGTTCCCGACAGCTATAATTTAATTTATCGCTTTGAAGGTGATGATAAGCTTGAGGATGTGGGCATAAGAATTATTAACGTAGAGGAACCAACAGAGAAGCAGTTGATTTCCAGAACAATACTTGAAGCACTTCCTGACTGGTTTGGAATTCATGAAGCCAGAGAACAGTACATAAAAGAAAGTGAAGATCAGCCATTCTTTGCTGCGTATGATTCGAATAAACCTATAGGTTTTCTATGCCTTAAAGAAACAGGTAAAGAAACCGTTGAGCTCTGTGTTATGGGAGTGCTGAAAGATTATCACAGAAAGGGCATTGGAAGAAAACTTTTTGAACAGGCGAGAGAAAAAGCCAAGCAAGCGGGTTATTCGTTTATGCAAGTTAAGACGGTTCAGATGGGACGATACGAAGATTATGATGCTACCAATCATTTTTATTTGTCCCTTGGGTTTAAAGAGTTTGAAGTGTTCCCAACCTTGTGGGACGAGTGGAATCCGTGCCAGATATATGTTATGGCGCTTTGATAACACTCACGTGATAACAATTTGATAACATTAGCTGATACAGTCAAGGAATAAAAAGAATGACTGATTTTACTACTATCACAGCCTGTGGCGAGTGCTGTTATGGATCTGATCATAGGATTTCCGGACAAAACCACAGCATTTATTGGCTTTTTTATGACAGAAGTGGATGCGCAGGGGAAAGGGTTAGGAAGTGCTCTTATTACAGAACTGCGCAATGCTATGTCCGGTATTGGTATAAAAGAAGTTCGACTTGGTTGGGTTAAGGGTAATCCTCAAGCGGAACATTTCTGGAAAAAGAATGGCTTTGCTGAAACAGGCGCAACCAATGAGACAGAAAAATATACAGTTATAGTAGCCCGAAGGGAATTATAGAAGTGGGCAATCATACAATGAATTTAGCACCTTCTCCATTCAAAATGATTCGAGAAGGAAGAAAAACAATAGAACTGCGGTTATACTAACAAAAAAGCGTCCGGCAAATTGATTTGCCCGGACGCTTTTTATTTGTCGTTTATTGGGCACCAGCCCACAGCAAGTCAGAACGATTACTTTACGGTAACCTTGGTGATGTGGGTATTTACCCCTTCATACCAGTACAGGAAACCTTCTACGTCTACAACCTGACCTGCTTCCAGTGCACTTACCTGATCATAGAATGCCTGATCGGAGCCGTTTAAATAATACTCCAGGCAGAAGTCATAGCTGTTGCCATCCTTGGACAGGGTCAGATAGATGTCATCGCCGGGCTCATCGTTCTTAAATGCAACGGCTTCTACCGTCATATCCTTGAAGGATACATACTGGTTCTGACGATCGATCAGCTCATCCTTGCCAAGCAGATCGGTTACATCTACGGGAGTTGCCACAAAGTTTCCTTCTTCGATCTCGAAAGAAGCTTCTACGATCTCGCTTTCACCGGACCACTCAGACTTTACACCGGTTACCTTGATCTTGGTGCCGGGAGTCAGCTTGTTGTACTCTTCTTCGGAACATGCCATCTCATAGATGAAATAAGCACCATCCTGATCCTGTGTGTAGAATGTGCCCTTGTTGTCCCACCAGGACTGCTTTGCCTGTACATAGGTTTCTACCACTACCTCGGTGTCAACGGCGGCGGCGGCATACTCTGCGTATGTCATCACGCCTTCGGACTTTGCGCTGCCATCTGCTGCAGCATCTGTGCTTTTGCCACAAGCTGCCAGAGAAAGTGCAAGGCCCATGGTTAAGATCACTGCCAATACTCTTTTCATAATAAACCTCCTACTGTCTTCGTCGACTTTGTCGACAACCTTTACGGTCTTAGTCTCAAATCATTATACTAGAAATTTCTGTAAATACAATTGTCTTTACACCCATTTCTTATTCTCTTTTTCGGATCCGGCCATATACCGCCAGACTTCCCAGAATGATCCAGGTTCCAAGGAGCAACACAAGAAGGGCCACGGATTCCCCGGGAAGAGGGCCCAGATCCTTCTTATCCCCCATAACGCCCGAACCGCTGCGCTGATCCAGATGGTACTGGGATTGCACTTCCTCATACAGCGCCCGGATATACCCATCGTCCACTGTCTTTTTCCGCCGGACCGCCTTGGTCACGTTTTCGATCAGCTGTCCCGAAGCATCCCGGAGGGAGGCAGAACCGTTAAAGACCGGGGTCACGAAGGTATCTTCCGTGTGATCCATCACCAGCTTTGTCGCCCGGATCTTTACGTCGTAGTGAAGGTCCTTATCGCTTCCCCCAAGGGAAAGATATTCCTGATATTCCTCTGCATTTCGGGCTTTTAAGGTTACCGGAACATACCCTTCCGTTTCCGAATAAGGGATCTGCACGTCGTTGGTCAGGAGGAACTGGGTAAAAAGCCAGGATGCCAGTACCTGCTGGGGATCCGATTTATAAAAGATGCAAACGGAAGGGCCCTGGGAGATCATCCGGGGATTGTCCGGATCATACTGCGGAATGGTCATGACCTCCGTTTCAAAGGGAACGATCTTATCTTCCGCAATGTCCACCAAGGGTGCATCGCTTCCCATCCAGGTGGCACCGGCCGTGGAATCAATGGCAAAGATGCATTGGCCGGCATTTAAGAAATTGGCCGGATAGCCGGAGATCTTAAAGGTGGAGAAGGCTCCGGTCTTTCCATGCTGCGCCACCGTTTTAAGAAGGTCTGCGGTGGTATCGTGAAACAGAAGGATGTTTCCCTCTTCATCGGAATAATCCGCTCCCAGCTGCTTTAAGGACTGGATCAGCATGTTGTCCGTGGATTTATAGATAAAGGGGATCAGCACCTGCTGGCCGTTTACCTTGTAGGTTCCGTCCGCATTCTGCTCCATGGCTTTCTCGGAAACCTCCCAGACAAAATCCCAGGTCAGGGTTTCCGGCAGGGTATAGCCCAGGGCTTCCACATAGGTTTTGTTCACATAGCAGGCTTCGGAGGATCGCATATAGGGAAGGGCATAGTGCCCTTCTCCGATGACACATTCCTCCAGATACCGGGGCACGATCTCTTCTGCCGTCGGGCCGTCGAATTTAAGCGCACTTCCACCCAGTCCGTACTGCGGATCTGCCATCAGCTCGTCCAGTCCCAGCACCGTATTTCTGCCGGTCAGATACGTGGCGATATGATCCGGATAGGTAATGCACACATTAGGAGTGGTATTGGTGGAGATGTTGGTGATCACGTCGTTGTAGATCTTGCCGTAATCGTTGTACAGCCGCATGTTGACGGTCACGTTGGGATAAAGGGCTTCAAAGTCCTCTATGGCATTGTAATAGATCTCCCGCTGGGTCTTGTTGGTATCGTTTTTGGCCCAGAAGGTGATCTCCACCGCTTTGCTTTCATCAAATGTTTCCGGCAGGACAAAGGTTTCTTCTGCCTGCTTTCCATGGCATCCGGTGAGGCATACCATGGCCAGGAGGAGGGATACTGCCGCAATCTTTGTTTTCTTCATACTGATATACCTTATCCCTTGGTGCCGCCTCTGGCGACCCCTTCCATGATCTTATGGCGAAACAGCAAAAACAGCACCACCAGGGGGACAGAGATCACCACCACGGCCGCCATCATGGCTGGCACGTTTTCTCTTCCGAAGCCGTTTTCCCGGATCTCCTGGATCCCGCCAGATACCAGGAAATAGTTCTGGTCATCGGTGATGAGTCTGGGCCATACATAGGCATTCCAGCACTCGATCACCTTGAGGATGGTGATGGTGACCAGGGTGGGCCTTGCAATGGGGAGCATGACCTTCCGCAGATACCGAAGATCCCCGGTTCCGTCCACCTTGGCTGCTTTGTACAGGTTGTCGGGGATCTGTTCAAAGTTTTCCTTTAACAGGTAAATGTAAAACACCGAAGTCACGGAGGGCAGGATCAGCCCCGTAAAGGTGTTTCTAAGATTCAGGTTGGTAATGGTCACATAATTGGTGATGATCACCAGCTCCCCCGGGATCATCATAAGGGACAGAAACAGGGCAAACACCAGGTTCTTCCCCCGAAACTCCAGCCTTGCAAAGGCAAAAGCCGACAGCACCACCACCACCATCATGATGGCCGTGGTCGCCAGGGTAAACACCAGGGTATTCAGGAAATACCGGGCAAGGGGCACTGCCGTAAAGGCCGTTGCGTAGTTTTCCAGGGTGGGCTTTAAGGTAAAAAACACCGGCACATATTCGGAGTTGTAGGAGCTGTAGCTTTTCACGGACGTCAGGAGCATCCAGTAAAAGGGAAACAGCACGATCAGGGCCCACAGCCCCAGCAGGATGTAGATAAGGTATTTCTCTTTGCTCGTTTTCATTGATAGAATACCGTCTTTCTGCTCACCATCAGATTAATGACGGTGATGGTAAATACGATGGCAAACAGGATCAGGGCCGCTGCCGATGCATAGGAAGGATATCCGCCGCTGTTGCCGTAGAGCATGTCATACACGTACCCGACGATGGTGTTCATTCCCGCCGCATTCAGATCTGTACCAAACAATGCCACCTCATCGCTGTATGCCTTAAAGGCACCGATAAAGCCGGTGATCACCAGATAGAAGATCATAGGGGAGATCATGGGCAATGTGATCTTATAGAAAATGCGCCACTTAGGGGTCGCATCCACCTGCGCCGCCTTGTAATACATGGGATTAACCCCTGCCAGAGCGCTGGTCAGGATCAGGATCTTAAAGGGCATGACGATCCAGATGGTATAGACGCACATGGCAAACATCTTGGCCCAGTAGGGACCGTCGATAAAGTCCACGGACGGACCGCCGAAGATCTGCAGCAAAAGAGAGATCAGGCCGTCGGAATAGGCCGTCTTTTTAAACAGGATCATAAATACCAGGCCCACCGCCAGGGTATTGGTCACATAGGGGAGAAAAAACACGGTCTGAAAAAAATCTCTCAGTGCCTTTACCGAGGACAGTCCCAGGGAGATCAAAAGGGCAATCCCCGTGGAAAGGGGAACCGTGATGATCACGATGATAAAGGTATTTTTCAGCGCCTGGATAAAGAAGGGATCGTGGAGTACGTAGGCATAGTTGTACAGTCCGGTCCCCCAGAAGCTTCGGGAAGCAAAATTATATCCCTCTTCGAAGGAATAGACCAGCACGTCCACCAGGGGGTAGATCATGAAGATCCCTAAGAACAAAATGGCTGGAAGCAGACACAGCCAGGCGGTCAGATCTTTTTTCATAGCTTGATCCTCGTTTGCGTTTTTGCATCAAAGATACGCACCTTATGGGGTTTTAAGGAAAAGCGCACCATTCCGTTTTCCGGAGAAACCTCCTGCTCGGAGGGGATGATCGCCCGGATCCTTTCCCCCTGGAAATCCCCGTGGGTGGCCACGATACTGGTATCCCTTCCCATCACCTCCCGGCTTACAAAGCCGCAGGACAAAGGCCCGTTTTCATCCAGCACAAAGCCTTCGGGACGAACAGCGACCAGTACTTCCCGGTCCGCCTGTCCGTTTGCTTCCAATACCGGCATGTGGTCGATGCAGACCTGTCCGTTTTTGATCTCGCCTGTAAATACATTGATCTTGGGTGTTCCAAGAAAGCTTGCCACAAACAGGTTCACCGGTTCGTCATAGATCTCCTGGGGCTCTCCCTGCTGCTGGAGCACGCCGTCCTTCATGACCACAATGGTATCGGAGATACTCATGGCTTCTTCCTGATCGTGGGTGACAAATATGGTCGTGATCCCGGTTTCCACCTGGATCCGCTTTAATTCTTCTCTGGTCTGGATCCGCAGTCTGGCATCCAGATTGGAAAGAGGCTCGTCCAATAGCAGTACCTGGGGCATCTTGACCAGTGCTCTTGCAATAGCTACCCGCTGCTGCTGCCCGCCGGAAAGTTCATTGGGCTTTCGCTCCAGCAGGCCGTCGATCTGGACTAAGGAAACCACTTCCCGGATCCTTGCATCCATTTCCTCTTTGGTCAGTTTTTCGCTTCCCCGCAGGTTTTCCAGGGGGAATTTGATGTTATCGTATACCGACAGATGGGGATAGAGGGCATAATTCTGAAATACCAGTCCCACCCCTCTTTTTTCCGGCGGAAGGTCTGTCACCTCCGTTTCTCCGAAAAAGATCCTTCCTTCTGTGGGCTTTTCCAGTCCGCAGATGAGATTCAGGACCGTACTTTTTCCGCAACCGGAGGGGCCAAGCAGGCCGATGAGTTTTCCGTCGGGGATCTCCAGGTCAAAGTCGTTCACGGCAATGACATCCTCTTTGATCTTCTTGTTACGATTGGGAAACCGTTTGGTCAGGTGCTGTAATACGATCTTCATGTTCTCTCCTGTGCTTTCTGCAAGGTATGTTGCATACCAGTTCATTATACATCCTGTCCTTTGCACAAAAAAAGCCGTCTCCACACAAAAAGTGGGGAAACAGCTTTTTTACCGGAGAACCCTATACTCCGCTCTTATAACGTTTTGCGGTAACGCCCGTAAACTCTCCGTCCTCTTTCAGGGCCTGGCACCAGATCCGTACCGGCTCCTTCTTCGTCCATTCTCCCAGGACCAGTGCCGTGTCAACGGTACCGCCGCATACCACCGGCGTTGCATCTTCCGACAGATAGATCCGCCCCATGACATGGTTTCCGCTGTATACCGTGAGCTTAACGTTTTTTCCCCGGAAGAAAAGCTTTACATCCTCTCCTTCTTCCAGGTCCATGGGAAACTCCACCATCTTATTCCGTGTGTCCGTAAAATGCAGCGGGAAGCTTTCCTTTCTCGCCTTTCCCTTTTTGGGAGAAAGCCGGCCAAAGGTACAGGTATCCAGAAGTTTTCCGCCATACAGCGTCACTTTTCCCACTTCATCCGTGTAATATCTCCGGGTGGTACACAGCGTCAGTTCCAGATCCCCCTGCCCGGCAAAGGCGGACAGGTCCACATAGGGATCATCCTTTACCACCGCTGCCACCTTGCGGTTATTGATATATACGTCGATCATGCATGCCGCTTTTTCAAAGTGGAGGAACAGACCATCCTCCTCTTTTCCGGAATGGATCGTCCGGTTCATCAGCGTGATCAGCGGGGACTTTGCCCGGTTTAATCCGTCTGCGTTCATCATGGGATTGTAGGGAGAATGCTGGAAGAAACAGGTCTCTCCCGGAGCCTGTTCTGCTTCATAGCCCATCCATCCGCTGGTCAGGTCCTCTTCTCTTCGGATCTGCAGGATCTTATCCACGCCCTTTAAGGAGCCCATGCGCAGGCTCTTTACCCGGATGTCGTCAAAGTTGGAATGTCCCCAGATCTCTGCCATCACCGTAAGCTCTCCGCAACCGGTTCGGCGGATCCTTGTGCTGCCGTTGCAATACAGGGTCTCTTCTGCCTCTCCTTCCCGGAAGGTAATGATATCGGCCAACCCGGAAAACAGATAGTCTCCGTCCTCGGGAATGTCCAGACGATACAGACCGGTTCCCCGATACTGTCCGAACTGTTCCATGGGGCGTACCGGGCCTTCCGTCCGTGCCTCCTCGATAAAATCGCAAGTGTATACCTTTTCCTTTCCAACCTTTACCGTCTCTTCCTGCTTTGCCGGAGATACCTGCAGGGGCGGTAAAAAGGACAGGCCTTTTTCCGATACGTATTCTGCATCGCCAAAGCAGATCGTCACCTTCTGATACGTTACCAGGAAGCCGTTTTCCGGTTCCTCCCACTCCAGCTCCTGATCCTCTCCACTGTCGGAGTGCAGGGAAAGAAACGCCTTTCCATGGCCATACAGCCAGAGAATGGTTCGCTCTTCCTCCCGGATCAGGGATGCGATCTCATAGGTTGACAGGCACAGGGTCAGATGATTGTTCAGGGGCACATCCATGGGCAGCAACCGGGTCTCCAGCGCTTCCATCTCCAGATCGATCTTCCGATCCTTCCAGGTAAGCTCCAGTATGTCCTTCTCGTTCCACAGATTGGACACCTCCGTAAAGCTGCCGCAAACGGTCTGCAGTGCCGGGAGCAAGGAATTGATCCGTTTTCCCTTTACCTGCAAAATACCGGGCACCGGTACGCCCTTTCCCATCACCGTCTCGAAGGAATGCAACAGTCCCGCAAGCAGCCGGGACCGTATGATCTCCTCATTGTAGTTTCCGGCGGAGCCGATCATGGAGTGGAAATCATAATCCGTAGTCATGATGGCTACCGGTTCCTCTGCAGAGCCCCAGTTGGTAATGCCGTTGTAATAGTCCATGGTGATACCGGCCGTCTGGTTATAGGGCCCCAGGAGCTTTGCTCCGCTGGCTAAGAGCCGTTTGATCCAGTCATGCCGGCGGTTGGTCTCCGTGATCATAAAAGGCATCCTGCGCAGAAGCGCTGCCTCGTACAGATGAAAACAGCGCTGCTCCAGATGGGAAAAATCTTCCTCTGCATAGACATTAAAGGAAGAATACAGTCCCTCTGTCAGGCCGCCTGCCTTTACGATGTTATCCTGTCCGCAGCAGTAGAACAGCGGGATGTTCATCCCGAAGGACTCCGCCATTTCCTTCAGTTTTCCCATATAGGTGACAGGGCTTTGGCAATCGTAAAAGTCCAGCTCATTTTCCACCTGCATGCAGATCACCGTTCCTTCCCGGGTGATCTGATACTTTTCCAAAAGAGGCAGGATCCTGGAATACCAGGAATGCATCTTTTCCAGGAACCGGGGATCGTCCTGGCGTACCGGGATCCCTTCTGTATACAACCATGCAGGGATCGCCCCTCCGTCCCACTCGGAACAGATATAGGGGCCGGGTCTTGCTATGACAAACAGATTGTTTTCCCTTGCCAGCTGCAGAAAGTATTCCACATCCCGGTTCTCTGCAAAATCCCATTTACCCGGAGCCAGTTCATGATAGTTCCAGGGAAAATACACATCGATGGCATTATAGCCTGCGCTTTTAAGCAGCTTCATCCGCTGGCCCCATCGCTGCCTGGGAATCCTGAAATAGAACAGAGAAGACGCCAGTATGATATGGTACGCATCTCCGATCCGGATTCCTTGTTCGTTTAATTCGATCTGCATGCATTCCTCTTTTCCGGATATAACAGCAGACCGGCCCTGAGGAGGATGGCCGGCCCGTGTTATCACCTGCTTTATCTTATTTTGGATCGTTATTTTTTAATGTTGTCGAAGGCTGTATCCAGCGCATCCACAAGCTCATTCACATCAAAGGTGCTGCCGGTATAGGCATTCATCATGGTCTCAAAGAGCACATCCTCGTGTTCCGGATCGTTGCGCTTAAGACCGGCTTCGCTGAAGGAGAGCTCTGCCGGATAGTTTACGATCTCTGCCAGAGCCGGCAGGATATTGTAATCACCGGGAACAGAAGGCATCTGATGAGCTTCTTCTGCGTAGACCCGCATACAATCCTGGGAATAGATCAGGTTGTAAAGATTTCTGGCCGCTTCCATGATGCGTTCATCCTGATAGTTGAACAGTACCAGCTGCTGTCCGGGCTCCTTGATCATGCGGCATTCGGAAGGATCTTCGCTGACCGGCATCGGGAAAACACCCAGGTTGATATCCGGATTGTAGGAAGTGATCCCGTCTACTGCCCAGGAACCGTGTGCGATCATAGCGGCTTCGCCGTTTGCCATGATCTGCTGTGCGGAATCCCAGGAGGTTCCGAAGGCATCCTCGCCCCAATATTCATGGAAATCCCATACGGTCTGCATCTGCTTTTTAAAGTCTTCGCAATCCGCAAACTTTAAGGAACGATCTGCCAGCTTTTCCCAGAATGCTCCGTCATTGTTCCAGCAAACCGCATCGTAAAGTACACGGGGATAGCAGCTGAAAGCCCATGCTTCCGCAAAAGGTGTGGCAAAAGGAGTGATGCCGTTGGCCTTTAAGGTCTCGCATACGTTCTTCAGTTCGGAAAGGGTAGTGGGCTCTTCCAGACCATACTCGTTGAACATATCCACATTGTAGAAGATACCGTAGCCGGAAAGCTCGATGGGAATTCCTACCTGCTTTCCATCTACCTGCCCTTCCTTTAACAGGCCTGCATCCACATTGGCCAGGCACTCAAAATCACTTAAATCTGCCAGATAGCCTGCTTCATTGTACACCTGCAGATCGGCATTGCTGCTCAGGTCAAAGATCGTGGGGGCATCATCGCTGGCAAGTTTGGTCTGCAGGATGGTCTTATGGGAATCCGCATCCACGGTCTCGATATTTAACACCACATTGTCATACTTTGCTTCGAACTGCTCCTTTACGCTCTGTACCCAGGCCTGCTTTCCTGCTTCTGCGTAATGGTTTAACCAGGTAAGTGTGATCACTTCCCCGTCCGAACTCTTTTCTTCCGCCGCGGACGTGGTATCCTGACCCACCTGCTCTACTTTGGCTTCTTCCGTTCCGTTTGCGGTAGCCGCTGTACTCCCGCACCCCGTCAATAACATGGCTAGTACCATGCTCACTGCAATTATTCTTTTCTTAGACATAATGACAGCTCCTTTCATTTTTCCGTTTACCTTCTTTTTTGCTCTATTTTTACGACTTGACCGCTCCCACCACGATCCCGTTGACAATGTATTTCTGCATAAACATGAAGCAAGCTACCACCGGGATCATGGAGAGAATGGCTGCCGCAAAGGCCATTCCGTAATCGGCTGTATATTTGCCGAAAAAGTAAAACTGTTTGATGGTGATCGTCCGCACATTCTCCTTCTGCAGGAGGATGACCGCTATGTTGAAGTCATTCCACAGCCACATGGTATGCAGAGCCGCTACCGTTGCGGAAATGGCTTTTAACAGCGGAAAGGTGATCAGCCAGAAGCACCTGAATTCACTGCATCCGTCCATGTAGGCCGACTCCTCGATCTCATGGGGGATCCCTTTTACAAAGCCCACATACAAAAAGGAGGAATAGGCGATGCTGGTCCCTACCAGCATGAAGATCATGCCATGGAGGGTATTGAGCAGATGCAGGGATTTGTAGATCTTATAAACCGGGATCATCAGGATCTGGAAGGGGATCATAAGCGATGCCAGATACACCTTGTCCAGAAGGCGCAGCGCCCGGGAGTCCCTGGAATGTCTGGCCACAGTGTATCCGCTCATGGAGGAACACAGGACGATGATCACCACAGAAGGTGCTACCACCGCCACGGTATTTTTCAGGGAATTTAAAAAATCGCTTCGCTCTACCGCTCCTTTGTAATTATCCAGATTCCATGTGGCAGGCAGGCTCAGGATGGACTTTGCCAGCTCCGGCTTGCTCTTAAAGGATGTCAAAACCGCCAAGGCTACCGGCATGATGAAAATGCAGATCGCAAGCAGCATGAGCAGGATATACAGCAGGGATGAAATCCGTATTTTTCTCATAATTCGATCTCCCTTCGCCGGAAGAAGGAGGATACCAACAGTCCCACCACGATGAGCATCAGGGCAAACAGCAGAGAGATCGCCTGTCCGTAACCTGCCTTGTAGTACTTATAAAGATTGTCAAATACGTAGATCGAGATGGTACGGGACGCGCCTCCCGGTCCTCCCCCGGTGGCGGAAAGAGTCGTTGCAAACTCTTTGAGCCAGGAAGTCAGGGTAAGTGTCACGCACACGGAAAAGGAGGGCATCAGCAGCGGAAGGGTGATCCTTCCAAACTGCTGACAAGGGGATGCTCCATCCATTTTCGCTGCTTCATACAGTTCCACCGGAATGTTTTTCAGTCCGGACAGATAGATCAGCATATTGGTTCCTGCTGTGTTCCAGACACCGATGAGGACGATGCCCAAGATGACCCAACGGGTACTGCCCAGTATATTTCTGCAGCCAAATACCTTGGGGAAAAACTCGTGATAGATAAATCGCCACAAAAAAGCAGTCAACACGGAGCTTAAGCACACCGGAACAAAGAAGATGACCCGGGCGATACTGCTCATCCTCCGATAGGGACTGTTTACCAAAAGGGCCAGTCCCAGGGGGATCAGGTTTCCGATGATCGTTCCCAGAAGGGCAAATTCCAGGGTGTTAAAAAAGGGGGCATACATTCTTGTGTCCCGGAAGATCGCCGCAAAGTTCGCCAGCCCCACAAAGGTATATGTGGACGCTACGCCGTCCCAGTCCGTAAAAGCAATATGGATGCCCATCATAAAGGGGATCAGCATGGCAAAGGCAAAAAAGCAAAAGCCCGGTAATGCAAACAGATATTTGGTGAGAGATCGTTTCTTCATGGTTACCAACCACCTTGTGTATCGATCACGGCCCGGACAAGTCCTACATCACTGGTTACCCAGAGGCCGTTGTCATCTTCGTCTCCGGTACGCTGCTTAACAGAGACAAAGGTTCCTGTTTCATCCATATAGCCTTCATCTACCCGCAGGAAAGGTGCGTTGTTGGCGCAGATCCCCCGATTCGCGTATAGGAAGGATGCAGTCTGAGTTGCACTCTTTTTCGGGAGGAGGATCAGCTTAAAGCCTTCTCCTGCCAGATAGAGATTTCCGTCTCCCGCATCCACGATCAGGCCTTTTCCCCGTACCTGCCGGTACTTATCCTCCTCATGGAGGTTATCCAGATGAATGTAAGGTTCTGTGGACAGGGTATTTAAGAACAGCACTCGTCCGTACCAGTTCCCCAGATCCAGGAACATGCTGTCCGCATACTCCTGCTGTACCACTGCGTGGATCCGGCCGGTCTTATAATAGGTTTCCAGAAGCGGCTTCATGGCAGAAAGGATATCCACCGTCCGTTTAAAATCCGCACCGGCTTTGGTAAGTCCTCCATCCTCCGTCAGTGTGGCGTCAATAGCAAAGGCATGAATACCTGTGAGATCAAAGCGTTCAATGGCTTCAAAGAGCCGGAGAGAATTGATCTCATCCGCATGGGATTCGGGAATGTACAGGACATTGTCTTCCCGGGTATATTTCCGGCACACGTCCATGTAGGTCTCCCGGTCGTCAAAATACACATCCGGGCAGATGCAGGAAAGAACCGGTGCGAACTTCTTCCAGATCCCCAGCACCAGGCTGGTGGCGCCTCCACAGGGGAAGTCCTGTCCCTGGATACGGTTCATCGTTTCTCTGACCCATACGTTTACGTACAGCGGAATGTCGTATTGCTGTTTGCCTGCTTCTCCCACTTCGTTGATATACTTTGCAAAGTAGTAAGCGGAAAAGCATTCTTCCGCGTCGATCCCGAACAACTCCTCCCAACTGCCTTCTCTGTGGGCGCCGGCCCTCTTCCAGATGCCGGTCAGTTCGGGATCGCTCTGCTCCTGTACCAGCTTTCTTACTTCTTCCGGAACCTCTCCCTTAAATAACAGGGTGGCGGAGATCCCATAGTCTCTGGCCGCTGCATGAATTCCCGGCTCGTTTTCCACCTGCACGGCGATCACGGTTTTATACCGGTCAACCTCCCTTATATGACGCAGCAGCATGGAAAAGGCTTTCTTATCTGCCTGCAGGGTCTGTTCGGCGTGGGGTGATAACACCATCGCCTCATTTCCCAGGGCATCGATCACCCGGGGAAACCTTGTGTGATCCGCCTTCACCCATTCCGGTACGTAGTGGGATGCACCGTTCTTCCAGGTGCCGAACCATAAAAGCGTCAGCTTTAATCCGTGACGGGTTGCCTGCTCTATGATGTAGTCCACCTGCTGGTAATCGAAGGTGCCTTCCCGGGGTTCAATACTGCTCCAATAAAGGGGGAATGCCGCTGTATTCAGCTTATACTGCAGGATCGCCTGAAAGCCGCGATCAATTGTCTCCTTGTTCACGGAACTGCTGTTGTTCACCTGTCCCCCAATGGAGAAAAAATCCAATCGTTCTTTTTGAAACATTACATCTCCTATTTATTGCAATCGTTTACATTTTTGATTGCAAGGCTCGCCAATGTATTCTAGTGAAACTGTGTGGTGTTCCCTCTTGTTTCACTGGCGAATGGTTGGATTGTTTTTGCAATCGTTTACATTTCTGAGTATAAAGAGACCGGCCTTTTTTGTCAACTGAAAAAATTCCGAAAACGCAAAAGCCGGTTTTATCGCGCAGGAGCGCAGGATCTGCGTATGGAGAAATTCACCGGGATATCCAGATGATCTTCTGTTTTCTCGTTCCGGATCATATCCACCAGGATATCGATGATCTTCTCTCCCAGGATCTCATAATTCGTGGATACCGACGTTACCCCGGGTTCCAGCATTTCCGCAATGTACGTGTTATCAAAGGATACCACCGAAACGTCTCTTCCGCATTGCAGTTGCATTTCATTTAACCCTTTCAGCACGCCCACCGCACACATATCTGTGATGGCGATGATCGCCGTAGGGGGATCCGGTTCCCGAAAGAGTTTCTTCACAGCGCGGTAACCGTCTTCCTGTCCGTAATTTCCCTCACAGATGATCTCCTTCCGGATTCCGTTCGCCTTCAGGATCTGTCCATAGGCCCTGCGTTTTTCAATGGTGGAACGTACATTGCTGCGTCCCCCTACCAGTGCGATCTTCCGGTGGCCCAGGGAGATCAGGTATTCCAGCAGGGTACGCATGCTTTTTTCATTGTCCACAAAGACGCAGCAGCTTTGGGTATCCGGTACCGGGACCGAAGTGATCACCGGGATCTTTTCGGCGGTAGAACGGATCTGTTTTTGCAGCGCCGCCGGTATGGTCAGCTGATCCAGACTTCCTCCGATCTGAATGACCCCGCAGGCATGCTGGGCCAGCAGATGGGAATAAAAATGGGTTTCCAGCTTCAGCTGATTAAAGGAATTGCAGAAGCTCAGCACGTACCCTCTCCGAAGGGCCTGTTTCTCGCATTCCGCAAAGATACGGCCGTAAAAGGGCGTCGTGATGTCCGGGATCAGCATCCCGATCATATTGGTTGTGGAACTGTTCAGGCTTTTGGCCAGGTTGTTGACTTGATACCCCAGTTCACCGGCAGCTTCCAGCACCCGCTGTTTTGTGCCTTCCCGCACACGGTCATCTCCGTTTAAGGCTCTGGAAACCGTTGCCAGGGACAGGCCTGTTTTTTTTGCTATATCTACAATCGTTATATTTTTTCCCAAGGTCTATCCTTCCCCGTGATACAACTGCACCGATTCCCGGATGACAAACACAGATTCCACGATCTCCGCTTTTTTCTCATCCAGAAAGGCACTGCCGTCAATGGCATCAAGCGTCGTATTGATCAGTTTCTGCCCAAACTTTTCATAGCTGCATCCCACAGCGGTCAGTCTGGGGGTCATGCTTTCGGAAATGAAGGAGTTATCAAAGCAGACCACCGAGATATCCTCGGGGATACGCAGCCCCTTTTCCTTAATGGCACGGATCGCTCCGATGGCTACGGTTTCATTGACCGCTATCACCGCAGAGGGGATCCTTTCCTGTTCCAGAAGGGACTTCATCTCCTCATAGCTGTCCTCTTTTTCATAACCGCACATGCATACCTGTACGTCTTTTCGCGGTACCCGGTTCTCCTGCATCGTCTGATAAAACTGTTCCACTTTATCGGCATAGGATCTGGTATGCGCCAATCCTCCCAAAAACAGGATCTGTCTGTGCCCCATTCCCAGCAGATATTCCAGAAGCGTCCGCATGGCCCGGCCTTCATCCGTGATCACGTTGTAAACATTGTCACAGCGGATCCTTCCCATGGTGATGATGGGGGTATGTCTGGCAATCCTCTCGATGCAGGCATAGTATTTCGGATCGATCTCGACCCAGTCTGTTTCTCCGCCCAGCAGGATAATGGCTTCCATCTTCTGTGCTGCCAGCATTTCCAGAAACTTCATCTCGGTCTGTGGTGAATCGTGGGTTTCGTAGGAAAAAACCGTATACCCGTTTTTGTCCGCCACATGGCAGCACTCCGATATGATCCGAGCGAAGAAGGGATTGCAGACATCCGATGCGATGATCCCGATGCAACGGGTCCGCTCATTCTTTAATGACTTGGCATACTCATCCGGCACAAACTGATACTGGTCGATCAGGCGCTGGATCCTCTCCCGCTTTTCCTTACTGACCCCCGGTTTTTGGTTGTATACTCTGGAAACCATGGACGGAGACACTCCGGCCTCTCTGGCGATATCATAGATGGTCACTTTTGTATTCATAGGCTTTTCCGTTTGTAAGTTGTCCATTCATGCTCATTTATTGTACCACCACTTTCGGACACATGGAAAATGACGTCACACAACTTTTGTGTTACTATAGGGTTGTCGTGAATTTTCGTTCACAAAAAACTACATCAGATGGGAGACCAAAATGAAGAATGAACGCGTCTATGCGGATAAGGACAATCGTATCCGCAACTCTTGTCACTACATTGTCTGGTTTTGTGTTGCTGTATGCCTGCTCACGGAAGTGATGGCGGGATATGAGCCAAGCACCATTGTTATCGATGCACCGGCCGTACGTTTCATCAGTATCGCCGTGTTCGCCATCGCCTGTGTGGTGGATTTCTTTCTGATCTATTTTATGAATGCAGCCGTCAAAACCTGCTCCTGGGCACTGGCCATCACGGTTCTGGTTGCTTTCACCATGGGGGATCTGTTAACCGGAAATGCCTTCTTTGCCTTCATCAATTATGCTCTCGTTCTTTCTCTGTTCCTCTTATACGACAAAAAGATCATGCGGATCCCCGCCATCTACATCCTGGCCTTCGGTACGCTGACCCGTTCCCTGGATCTTTTCTCCAGCATGTCCTCCGGAACCAATATGACTTCCGTGATCGCCGGCATCGCCTTTAACGCCATCTTTGCCGGCGCCGCCCTTACCATTTCCATTCTGACCGAGCGCTATAACGACGACATCTTCGGTACCATCGACGATCAGGTGGGTCGTCAGGAAGCTACCATGGCATCTCTTCAGGATGTGATCGGCGCGGTAAAGACCGGTACAGAGGATGTGACGGGCAAGTTAAAGGAGATCGAAGAATACTCCGAAAACATCTCTCTTTCCATGACCAATGTGGCAGAGGGTACCAAGCTGACCTGTGAATCCGTGGAAAAACAGAATTCCATGACCGACAGCATCCGGACGCTGATCGAAGAAACCTCCGGCCGTTCCAAAGAGATCATTTCCATTGCCCAGAAGGTGAAAACGGAAGTAGTAAACGGAAACGAAGAAGTGCATTCTCTGGCTACTGTTTCTGCAGAGATCGGCAGCATCAACAACGATGTGACCCTGGCCATGGATCAGTTAAAGGAAAAGACGCTGGCCATGCAGGAAGTGGTCAATGCCATCGCCGATATTTCCAACCGTACCAACCTGCTGGCCTTAAATGCTTCCATCGAAGCAGCAAGAGCCGGGGAGCAGGGCCGCAGCTTTGCAGTGGTTGCCGAGCAGATCCGGGATCTGTCCCTGCAGACCAAGGAGTCCACGGAAAATATCCGCAATATCATCCTTTCTCTGGAAGAGGATTCCAATACCGCTTCCGAAGCAGTCTCCCGCTCCATCGATAAGGCAAAGGCTCAGGAAGAAATGATCTCCGGCGTGGAAAATGACTTCGGTTCCATCGAAGAAGATATGCTGACTCTGTCCGATCACATTAAGGGAATCGACGATTCCATCGATAACCTGCAGGTATCCAACCAGGGGATCGTGGATGCCATCAGCCAGCTCTTTGCTGTAGCGGAAGAAGTGACCGCCAGCACCTCCGATGTCATGGAGACCGTGCGCAAGAACAAGGAAAATGTGGACCTTGCCACCGGTGCGATGCAGGAAGTATACAACACCACCTTAAAGATCTGATCGCATAAAATAACCCCCTTCTCTACCGGACCTGCTCTGCAAGAGCACATTTTTCCGGCGGGAAGGGGGCTTTTTTATCGTCCTGCCCACTCTAAAATGATATCTTTGTCGTACCGGTTCAGATTCTCCGGCAGCTCTGTTTTCTTAAAAAATCGGTGCTCCATTACTTCTTCCGGATCATTTACGATGGTCCCCGAATATTCTCTGGTGATAAACACGATCCCCGGTCCGAAGCACACATCCTTGTTGGGATATACGATCATCCGCTCTTTTCCGGAGTAAAGCTGAAACAGCTCCAGCTTCCCCAGCGTCAAGCCGGATTCTTCAAAGGTTTCTCTTCTGGTTGCTTCTTCACAGGATTCTCCCATCTCCATAGAGCCTCCTATGATGGCCCAACATCCGTTGTCCCGTCTTTTCTGAAGCAGGATCTCTCCCTTGTCGTTTTCAATGATCACGCCGCAGGCACAGGTCAGGATGGGTGCATGCCCCACGTATTTTCGCATTTCCCGTATGTAGCCGCCGTTTTTATATAACGCCATATAGTCTTCGATCTGCCTTCCCAGATTTTGGAAGGTATAACGAAGGTTTAAGGCATCCGGCACTTCTTCGTCTATGTAACCGGTATCTGTAAATCCTGCTTTCTCATACAAACGAATGGCTGCTGTGTCCGCCTTTTTCACGCATACTTCGGCGCATGGGTATTTATGCTCTTCTTCCATCTCGGCAAGGATCAGCTGCAATGCCCGGGTACCAACCCCCTTCTTCTGGAACCGCCGGTCGATCATGAATTGCTGCAGATCGTAGCAAGCCGGTTCTTCCTCCAGATCTCTTATGAGGGCAAGGCCTGCAGGAACATCTTCTGCCAGGATGCCGATCACCCTGGCACGGCACTCTCTGTATGCATATCCCCTGGCCAGGATCCCGACACAGGATGCCACGAATTTCTGCTGGTCTTCCTCTACGCGAAGGCCTGCAAACTCCAGCCAGTTGTCCTCATTGATCTTACATAATCGAACCATGTTTCCTCCTGTCATTCCCGTGTTGCCCTACAGTTTCGGCTGATCAAACTTGCCGATGAACTGGCTTGTCTTGGTCACGTTGATGATCGCCTGGGGATCCGCTTTTAACACAACTTCTATGGCTTCCGGCAGTTCGTAGGCGGATGTCACCGACAAGAGCATGGTCGTTTCCTCTCCGGTATAGCCGCCGGTTCCGTTGATCACGGTAATGCCATGTTTAAAGTGCTTTAAGTATTCCTCCACCACACAATTGGGATGCTTGGTAAAGATCTGCATCATCTCCCGCTTGTACCGGTTGTGGAAGGTGGTGATCATATGGGTGGAAATGTACTGGAAGATAATGGAATAGCCTGCATTTTCCCAGCCGAACAGATAGCCGAAGATCACCAGCAATACGCAGTTAAAAACAAAGATCTGCAGCCAGATCTCCTTTCCGGTCTTGTTGGAAACATACAGGGCGATAAAGTCCGTACCACCGGTGGATGCACCGCCGCGAAGAGCCAGGGCAATGGAAAAACCGTATACGCAGCCGCCGAAGACCACGTTTAAGATCGCCTGGTCGAAAATGCTGTATTCCGGGATCAGGCGCATAAACACCCACAGTAACAGGATCTGCAGGAGGGAAAAGCCGACGAAGCGTTTGGAGATCTTCTTCGCGCAGAAGATCGCTACCGGCAGGTTGATCGCCAAAAGCACCAGGGACGTTTCAATCCCTACGCCCACGCGTGCACCCATTAGGTTGACCAGCTTTGCCACGCCCATGAAGCCGGCAGGCAGGATCGATGCCTCATTCATAAAAATGTTCATGGCAATGGCCATTAACGCGGATGATCCTGCTACGCAGGCACAGGTGATCAGGTTTCGTTTATTTAAATATCCCTTCATATCTCCATTTCCTCTCTGAAACGGTATGCCGAAATGATTCAGATTGCATTGGTATTCTCGTTGCCTCCATTTTAGCATTTTTCCCTCGCTGCCGATAGAAGGCGGATCGAAATCCCCTGTTTGCATGGAATAGAAAAAGCAGGCCTCCGTTGGAGCACCTGCTTTATGTATTACGAGGACACAGAATGGCATCTTTCCAATCTCTTTGGGGCCGCTTACGCATCCTGAAAACGGTCCCGGATCTTTTCGATCTCGCCATAGATCTCTTCAAAAGCCTCTACGATCTTCGGTGAAAACTGACTGCCTTTTTCATGCAGTATGTACTCTCTGGCTTCCTCGGAAGTCCATGCCTCCTTATAGGAGCGTTTATTGGTCAATGCATCGTATACATCGGCCACGGAAGCGATCTGGGCATAAAAGTTTATCGCATCGCCCGCAAGGCCCTGGGGATACCCTTTTCCATCCCATCGTTCATGATGCTGATAAGCGATCACCCGGGCCATCTGCATGATGTGTCCGTCAGAGTTGGACAGGAGCTTATCTCCGTAAGAAGTGTGCTTTTTCACAATATCGTATTCTTCTGCTGTCAGCTTTCCGGGCTTTTCAATGATCTCCCGGGGGATCATCAGTTTTCCCACATCATGCATCATTGATGCGATCCGGATGCAT
Source organism: Lachnospiraceae bacterium (assembly GCA_024689465.1). GTDB lineage: Bacteria > Bacillota > Clostridia > Lachnospirales > Lachnospiraceae > JAILDL01. The sequence goes on along the minus strand of JAILDL010000051.1, from coordinate 30,799 downwards.
TCCGTCTCTTTCTCGTCCACTCCCAGCTGCATTGCCAGCAGTTTACAATATTCCGCCACCCGGCGCACATGCTGACCGGTCTCTCCGGACTTTGCTTCCGAAAGCTCCGCAAAGGTCTGGATAATATTCTCCTGCCCCTCCTGTACCTTTTCCATCCATGCCATCCGGCTCTGAACCAGTCTGGCTTCCCGGATGGAAAGCTTGTAATAACCCAGCGTACAGGCAGATGCAATGATCGTGGTCGCATCGATCCACAATACTGTGGGCGCGTTGATCACGTTGGTGCCCAGCTCCGGAAACAGGTAATAAGCAGAGTACATGGAATCCAGAATGAAAAGAAGGCCGCACATGTACAATACCATCCGGTCAAAGCGGATCGTATCGGTTTGTGTAACGTATTCCACTTCCGGGCGCATCACAAAAAAGATAAACACCTGGATCACGGTATATATGACCAGGAAAGAAAGCGCGTCGACGGAAAGAACCATACAGACTCTTTCGATGCAGGCAAATTCCAGATAAACCACGGCAGCCGGTGCAAGCTTTTGTTTGGAGATGTTCTTATAAAGGAGCACCCCCAAAAAGACCATCATGTAATCGGCCAGGGTGTTCCAGATGATATAGACAGCAGCATCCGGATCCGCATACTGCAAAAGATGCATGGCAGCGTAATATGCCTTTGTGAAAATCAATTCAGCCGGGATCGATAAGAATGCACTGGATACAAAGAAGAAAGCCAGGAAGTTTTTTGCCGCACCTTTTCTTCCGTAAAACCGCAAGACGATCCAGGTGTTCAGGAAGGCAAAATAAAGCGCAGCAACCAGTTTCGGCCAGTAGTACAACATCATTTCCATCAATGTTTGTGACATGATATTTGCCCTTTCAAATGACAACAAACCAGCAAAACGTTAAGCATCATACCACAGACTGAAACCGATTTCAAGGTTTTATGCTATTTAATTGTGGAAAATGGTTAGGGATCACTCGTTTACAAGCGTCAGAGCATCAATGGAATCGATCCGGAACAGTTTTTGCATCTTTTTCCCGGAAGCAGTGATCTCCACCAGGATCCAGCTCTCATCTGCATCCAGGATCACATTTCTTCCCTTTTCGTTACCATATGCGATCACATCGTAATCCGCGCAGTCCTCCTTGAAGGATATCTTCACTCGCCGGCCTGTATACTCTGCAGCCAGCTTCGCAAAGGATTCCTTCTCCCTGCAGTAGGAGGATCCTTTCATGAGAGACAGTTCGTCCTCCAGCCTCTTGATGCGCTTCTTCAAACCCGGTTGCTCACAAAATGCCGCGATGCCCATCAGACCAAACACAAAGCCTAAAATTGAAAATGTATCCATATCAGCCCTCCTCCACGATCTCAAAAGACAGGATGGAAGAGAGGGGGATCAGCTTTTCCAGACTCTTTCCGTTCTTCGTTGTAGCAGACACTTTCATCCAGTTGCCTTCAAAATCCTCAACCGTAACGGCAAGATCATAAAGGTCTATATCTGCCTCATCCTCGCAAAAATGAAGTTTCACTTTCCGGGATATAAGCCCCTTTAGAAGCCTCCCGACAGAGGATGGCTGCGGAGCACCCTGCTCCGCGTTCTCTATCTGGTTCTCATCCTTCAGGAGATAATCACAACTTACATCTAAAATAGATGCGATGTCCGGGATCTTTTCAATATCCGGCAGGACGCTTCCTGCCTCCCATCTGCTGACCGTCTGTCTGGTAACGGAAAGCTTTTCCGCAAATTCGATCTGGGTCAGCCCCAGGTCTTTTCGCTTTGCGGCGATCTTACTACCCATATCGTTCATAGTATTGTCCTCCAATATCCGTTTATAACAGCTGTTTATGGGTCTGATTTTAAGAACTCCATCTATGGTCAGCAAGAAATTCTCTCGTTCAAAATGTAACACGTCGGTTTACATTCCATATTTTTTCAGGTCTACCCGGCCATCTATGACTTCGATCCCATCCGCTTCCAGAAGTTCCTTCTGGGCCCAGGCTCCGCCAAAAGCATACTCACCCGCCAGCTCTCCCTTCGCGTTGACTACCCGATAGCACGGGATCGTATCGGCATCCGGATTCTTATGCAGAGCATTTCCCACTGCCCGGCTCATTCCCGGATTTCCCGCCATTGCCGCCACCTGTCCATAGGTCGCCACTTTCCCTTGGGGAATTTTCTTCACCGCCTCATAAATCCGCTTCGTCGGGGAATCTGTCACCAGATCATAGCTTTCCGCGATCATCCGCTTTACTTCCTCGTCCGGAATGGTCCCATCCAGGATCACCGTGATCCAATGCTCTTTGTTTTGATGATAGGCCGGCTGCACCGCACAATAGGCTTTTCTCCAGAAATCCCGCCACTGCGGATCGCATTTCAGATTTAAACAGATCTGCCCGTTCCTTTCATAGGACCAGAGGAAGGCTTTCTTTCCGGCCTTCACCCGGATCAATTGCCAGTTGGGATCATGAAAGGGCGCCTCCTGATAGGTCTCCGGAAAAGACAGCCCGTACGCCAATGCTTCTTCTCTTGTTTTCATACCCTGCTCATTTCTCCCCTTTAAAAACATACCCTGGGACATCCATCGGCTCTTCGGCCTGATCAAAGGCATCCATTCTTCCGCAAGGCTGGCCTACGCCGTCTTTGAGATACCAAGTTGCCTGTAACGGCTTCATTCCGGCAGTCCGTGCCGCATCCAGCTCATTGCTTCCACCATCCCCGACATAAAGACATTCTTCCGGCAAGACATGCAGTTTCTCTGCGCACAAATGGAAGATTCTGCTGTCGGGTTTTTTCAGTTTGACTTCACAAGACATACAGATTGCATCAAAAAGGCCATAAAGATCTGAATGGATTATGGCATCCCTTTCCTCAAAGAAACAGTTTGTGACGAGACCGGTCTTTATGCCACCTTCTCTCAATGCCTGGAGCATGGGGATGATATCCGGATGCTTATGATGGAATACTTCTGCTGTACAATCTTTTCTGTTGCGGATGATCCTGTCGTAAAGCTCCCTTTCAAAGATCCTGTTCTCGCGCATGATCTTTTCAACAACTTCTTCAAAAGTCATGTCTCCAAGCGTTCTGGCATCTTCGGACGGATCCCAGATCTTTCGAAAAGCAGGCTCGGGGAGATGCATCTCTTCAGCCACCTCCCTGCCTCTATACACCTTACTGCTGAACAACGAGACAAGGGTCTCAAACATGTCGAAAATCACAGCTTTGTACATTCGGATTTGATCTCCTCATTTCTTTCTTCCTTATAGCAGTTCATTTTCGTGCTATCGCAGTAAACTCTCCCGGGAGCTTCTCATTCTCCCAGGAAGGATGCTCATCAAACCTCTCCAAAGTAAACCCATTCCCGATAATGGAATTGATGATCTCACTGATGGTGTACTTCCTATAGTGGCACTTCGGAATCTGCCCTCGGATCTCCTCATCATAAAATCTTGCATGCGCCATCTCTCCTTCAAAGATGTCTGTGGAGAAATAGCTCATGGTAGGCTGCTGTAGCCCCAGGATATCCGAAATCTTCGTAAATGGATGGAAGTCGCTGCAGATCATCTTTCCACCGGGCTTAAGCAACCCGTTCATTCTGTTCATAAAGGCATCTATGTCATGGAAATAATGAAGGATCCCGCCTTCCATAAATACGACGTCAAAGGAACCTGCATACTTGACCATATCGATTTCCATGATGTCACAGACTTCATAACCAATGTTCACACCTGCAGCTTCTGCAGTTTCCACAGCGTATTTCCTGTTGGCTTCCGAAATATCAAAAACAGTTACTTCCGCACCCAAAAGAGCCAGCGGAATCGCTTTCTTGCCACAGGATCCGCAGATGTTAGCCACCTTAACACCTTCAAATGAATCAAAGTAGTTGGCGTACTGTTTCAGCATTTTCCTGGGATCCGTCTTATCCTTTGATGCTCTTTCTTCCGGCGTCCCTGCGGTCCTTACCCAGAAATCGTAAGCATCGAACTCCCAGGCTTTCTTATGCTGTGCGCTGTAATCTTCCAAATCTGCTATCCTCCCGGCAACCCTAATTCCCTAATTCAAATCGATAGATCCGAACTTGCCGCTTACCCTCAGCATACATTTCATTGTCTTCCGGGATATCGGTTATCTCAATAAATTTGCCACCTGCACGCTCACATGTTTTGTAGGATGCTGCGTTGTCTGGAATACAAGTAATGATCAAATACTCCAATCCATGTTTCTTCGCCAGCTGAAATAACAGACCACATGCCTTGGCCGCATAATGATGTCCTCGATAAGGTTCATCAATTTCATAGCCGATGTTGCCGCCAATATAAGTTTTCTCATTGTGTCCGATCCGCAGATCACATTTTCCGATCGGCGTTCCATCTAATAAGCAAATATCAAAATAGTATGCCGGAAGCCAACGTTTCTCGGGTTGTTCCTCACAGGTCCTGGTGAGTTTCAAATAAATCTCATCCGTCTTCAAATCTGCTACATCAAAAAACAATATTTACCACCTCTCCATATTCTTTTTATACTTCTCCGAATATGTTTTTTTCAGTTCTTCTGCCGAAATCCCATAGCAAAGCATCACATCATTGTAGTACATGAGAACATCTGCCATTTCCTCAACCAGATCCTTTCTGAGTGCCTCATCCGAGCAAGCTTTTGTTCCGCCATTTTTCTTAACGATGTCGATGACTTCTCCAATCTCTCCCACCATCCAGAGAAGTTTATTCTTTCCTGTCTCCGGACCGATGGATTCCCATTTGTCCTTATACTTTTCCTGCAAATTTCTTTGCATCTCCTGCATTTCGTTTATAGAAAAATCTTCCACAAAGATTACCTCCCCATATTTTTATATAAGCCATGATCCCAGCTTAACTTCATTTAGCTTCAGTTATCCGTATCCCTGTAAAAAAGTGGTTTATGATGGTCTCGATTTCATTTGTTCCCAACGGATTTGCAGAGGTTTCTTCTGTAATGATCAGGTTCTCACCAAGGATGATCCCATTCTTCATCATGGATTTCATCTTAAAAACTGCCTGTCTCGCATAGTCGCTGTCATCCATCATCCCACGATGTTCCCAATAGAAAACTTTTCTTGTTTTTACGTTCAAAACGGTAAAGTCCGGATGGATCACCACTCCGTTTCCCAAAGTGATCGGACATTCATACTTGTAGGGGATACCCTTGTCTGCCAGCATATTGGCAATCGTTAATTCTGATTTGGAACGGACCCTTTCCCCTCGTTTGGTTTCATATACTGTAACACCATCTGAAATATCCAACCCTTTGAATGGTTTGCTCAACCACTTTGAAGCATAATCGCTATCCGAGATATCCACGGGATCAATATATTGTTTGATTTCCATCGGATAATCCGAATACAGGCATCGAATCCGCTTGTTTATATTATTGTGTTTCCTTAGAAGTAAATCAAGATTTGCCAGTTCGTTCTTCAGCAATTTCAGTACTTTCTCCTGATACGATTTCCGCAGAAATGTTCGGATCGTCTGCGTATCCGATTTGCGGATATACCTCCCTCCTCTGTCGGATTTATCTTTTCGGAGATAAAATTGCACGCGTGTACCGGATCTTACGATATGGATCAATCCCGCCGGAGCTTGCCGGATTTCTTTTTCCAGCGCAGCCTTGCAGGCTGTTATTTCCTGATAGCGTCTCTTTGCTTCTTCGTACAGGAAGGTTGGCGTAAGCATGTTGTTGTGTTGGTCATTTTTCATTGAATTTGCCTTTCTCATCATTTTTTCTTATTTGTGATTTTTGTGATGCTTTCTCCGACTTTCGGCGAGCCTAAAGCAAGCCAGAAAGCATCAATTATTGTGAATTGGAAGATTTGTGATGCCTTCTACGGCTTCCGGCGAACCCGAAACCAGCTAAAAAACATCAAATACTGTGAGATTGAAGATTTGTGATGCCTTCTACGGCTTCCGGCGAGCCTAAAACAAGGCAATAAGCATCAAATTTTGTGAGTTTGAAGATTTGTGATGCTTTATCCGGCTTCCGGCGAACCCGAAACCAGCTAAAAAGCATCAAATTTTGTGAGTTTGAAGATTTGTGATGCTTTCTCCGGCTTCCGGCGAACCCGAAGCAAGCTAAAACGCATCAAATTTTGTGAGTTTGTGGATTTGTGATGCTTTCTACAGCTTCCGGCGAACCTGAAACCAGGCAATAAGCATCAAATTTTGTGAGTTTGTGGATTTGTGATGCCTTCTCCAGCCCGCCGACAAGCCAAAAGCAGACGAAACACACCAAAAAGCATCATTTATTGTGAGAATAAAGATTTGTGATGCCTTCCCCGGCTTCAGGCCAGCCTAAGATAAGGCACAGCAAGGGATTAAGCGAAAAAGGCTTCAAAATAGACAAAACAGATTGGATCTGGAAAGAATTGCTGCCCCTTTCATGAAGGGGCAGCACATAATGCAAATCAAGAATGTGACACGCGTGTCACTCTAATTCGATCGTCCCGGGGGGCTTACTGGTCAGATCATAGAATACGCGGTTTACACCGCGAACTTCGTTGATGATACGGCTCATGACCTTCTGCAATACTTCCCAGGGGATGTTTGCAGCTTCTGCGGTCATGAAATCCACGGTATTAACAGCACGGAGTGCAATGGCGTAATCATAGGTACGCTCATCACCCATAACACCTACGGAACGCATGTTGGTCAGAGCTGCAAAATACTGATTGGGCATCCATGCGGGTGCGTGTCCGGAATAAGCTGCCTTGTATTCTTCCACCGCCTTGTCCACTTCCTCACGGTAGATGGCATCCGCATCCTGTACGATGCGAACCTTGTCGGCGGTCACTTCTCCGACGATCCGGACCCCAAGGCCGGGACCGGGGAAGGGCTGACGGTATACCAGATAAGGAGGGATACCCAGCTCCAGGCCTGCCTTACGGACTTCGTCCTTAAACAGATCACGCAAGGGCTCGATGATCTCCTTAAAATCCACATGCTCCGGCAGACCGCCTACGTTGTGGTGGGACTTGATCACGGCAGATTCCCCGCCCAGACCGCTTTCCACTACGTCCGGGTAGATGGTACCCTGTACCAGATAGTCCACTTTGCCGATCTTCTTGGCTTCTTCCTCAAAGATGCGGATGAACTCTTCGCCGATGATCTTGCGCTTGTGCTCCGGCTCATCCACACCGGCAAGTTTTGCATAATAACGATCCTGCGCATTTACGCGGATAAAGTTTAATTCATAGGATCCGTTGGGGCCGAATACTGCCTCAACTTCATCTCCCTCATTCTTTCTTAAAAGGCCGTGGTCTACGAATACGCAGGTCAGCTGTTTTCCAACTGCCTTGGATAACAGAACGGCTGCCACCGAAGAATCCACACCGCCGGATAAAGCACACAGTACCTTACCGTTTCCGACTTTCTCCCGGATCTCCCGGATCGCATGCTCCACGAAGCTGTCCATCTTCCAGTCACCTGCACAGCCGCAGATGTTCCGTACAAAGTTGTACAGCATCTGTGTTCCGTTCTCGGTATGGAGTACTTCGGGATGGAACTGGATGGCATACAGATTCTTTTCCATATTCTGGGCTGCTGCCACAGGGGTATTGGCTGTATGGGCCACGGATGTGAAGCCGGGAGCCAGCTTGCTGATGTAATCAAAATGGCTCATCCATACGATATTCTTCTCAGGAAGTCCGGAAAACAGCGGTGATGCGGTATCAAAAAAGGTTTCGGTCTTTCCGTATTCCCTGTGATCTGCCCGCTTTACTTCTCCGCCCAGTACATGGCTCATCAGCTGCGCGCCGTAGCAAAGCCCCAGTACCGGAATACCGGTTTCAAACAATTCTTTTCCGCAGGTGGCTGCCCCTTCTTCATAAACGCTGCTGGGACCGCCGGTTAAGATGATTCCCTTCGGCTTTTTCTCCAGGATCTTTTCCAGGGGTGTACGATAAGAAAAAATCTCACAATACACATTGCATTCCCGGACTCTTCGGGCTACCAGCTGGTTGTACTGGCCACCGAAATCAATGACAATGACTGTCTCTCTCTCCATAAATCTCCTCTTTTAGAAACGGCTAAATAATTACCAAGTCTGATTATAGTGATATGCATTCTATCCGTCAAAATCTTTCTTCGAAAACATCCAACCTATGACATTCAACCTTCTGCCGGATCTTCTTCCATGCCATCCGCTTCGGCGGCATCCTCCATGTAATCTCCCAGGGTATGGCGGAACTTCTCTTCCGTCGTTTTCCGGGACTGATAGGTCTCATACGCCCGCTTCCCTGCTTCCAGCACATCTTCCCGGAACTCTCTGGCAGAGATCAGGTTACAGCCTTCTCCCCGGACGATGATCTGTTCCAGTCCGTCGGATGTGGCGACCCATACATCGTAGTGCTTTGCATGTTCATGGGCAAAATGCTCGATGTAAGCATCCGCCGTCTGGGCCTCGCGGGTATAGACCACATGGATGTTCAGGTAATCGGTAAATTCCTCCGCATGCCCTTCCACCCGGTAAGCATCGAAGACCACGATCAGTTCGCATCCCCGGATGCTCTGGTAATTGCACAGGATATCCAACAGACTCCCTCTTGCGCTGTCGATATTCAGCTGGGCCAGCTCGTTTAATTCCGGCCAGGCAAAGATATTGTTATAGCCATCCACCAGAAGATATTCCGGTTTTTTCGTATCCCGGATGGTCCGCTTGCCGTCCGTTTCTCCGACATCCGCCTGTTTCTCTGCGCCTGACCGGTTTTCACTGCGACTCTCGTAAGCTTCCCTGGCTGCACGGATACGAGCATCCATCTCGGGATCGGCTTTGCGCATACGGCTCTTGGGAATGCCGGATGCTACCCTTCCCCCCCGCTTATTGGCATAGAAAGTCTGGCGGATAATGGAATCCACTTCTTCTACGGAGAGGTGAGCCCTCTCCTTGGCCCTGGCTGCTTCCTCCAGTGCGGACGGATCGATCTCAGACAGGCCGTCTGCAGACTGGCCACGTTGCTGCTTTGCAAGCCGGGTCAGATAACTTTCCACATGCATATATTTGGGCACCTGCTGCCAGGGCACCACAAAGCCTGCGCCGTGGGCGCAGAAAACAGAATCCGCTGTATTGCGCAGATCCAGGTCGGGCACATACCCTTTTTCCCGGATCACATCCTCTGCGTTATGGCAGGGGAAATATCCGTGAAAGCGGAAGGTGATCTCGCCTTCTCCCCGACTGTAAGCTCTCAGGGTATCCGCATATTCCCGGCTCTCCGATACGGGCACGATTCCGGTGATCACAGTCGTTTCCCCATCTTGTTCAGCCGGTTCAAATTTTCCCTGCATTCGGTCTAAGTCTGTCATGGCCCGCCCGGTAAGGGACTGGGGCACCTTCAGCACAAATTCGTACCAGGGTTCCAGCAGCACGCCCTTTGCCTGCCGAAGGCCCTGCCGTACAGCCCGGTAGGTCGCCTGACGGAAATCTCCGCCCTCGGTATGCTTATTGTGAGCCCGTCCGCCCACCACAGAGATCTTCAGATCCGTAATGGGCGCACCGGTAAGAACCCCTCTGTGTTCCCGCTCTTCCAGATGGGTCAGGATCAGTCTCTGCCAGTTGGTAGCCAGCTCCTCTGTGGTACATTTGCTTTCAAACACCAGTCCGCTGCCCGGCTCTCCCGGTTCCAGCAGGAGATGAACCTCCGCATAATGGCGCAGGGGTTCGTAATGGCCTACGCCTTCCACTACGGAAGCAATGGTCTCTTTATATAGAATGCTGCCGCTGTCAAAGGACACCTCCATGGCAAAGCGGTCTGCGATCATGCTTTTTAACACTTCCGTCTGCACTTCGCCCATGAGACGGACCAGGATCTCCTGTTTTTCTTCTTCCCAAACCAGATGCAGGGAAGGATCCTCCTCTTCCAATTCCCGAAGCTTTGGCAGTGCCTCTCTGGCATCTACTCCTTCCGGTAACACAATGCGGTAAGTGAGCACCGGCGTCAGCACGGGAAAATGCACCTGCTTTTCTGCCCCCAGTCCTTCTCCGGTCTTACTGCCGGTAAGGCCCGTAACCGCACAGACACAGCCTGCACGGGCTTCCGATACCGCTTCATATTTGCTTCCCGAATAGATCCGGATCTGCTCGATCTTTTCCTCACATTCCGGAATCGTCTGCTTTACCTTAAGGCTTCCGCCGGTCACCTTCAGATAGGTCAGGCGGTTTCCGCTTTCATCCCGGGCGATCTTAAAGATCCTGGCTCCGAATTCCGTGGGATAGCTGCGAACCGGTCCATAGTCTCCGATCCCCTCCAGAAGCTCATCTACCCCCTCCATCTTCAGCGCGGAGCCAAAGTAGCAGGGGAACAGCTTTCTCTCTCCCACCAGCTGCCGGATCTCTTCTCCAGTCGCTCCCTTTTGTTCCTCCAGGAAGCGATTTAACAGAGCCTCATCCGCCATGGCGATCTCTTCCCAGAAAGCATCGTCTTTTTCTGCCTGGGAAAAATCCAGAATATAACTGCTGAAGGTTTCCTTCAGCTGCTGCAGGACCTTATCCTTCTCATTCCCCAGCTGGTCCATTTTGTTGACAAACAGGATCACGGGAATGTGATACCGCTCCAGCAGCTTCCACAGGGTCCTGGTATGACTCTGGACGCCGTCTTTTCCGCTGACCACCAGGATGGCCAGATCCAGCACTTGTAGGACCCGCTCCATCTCTGCGGAAAAGTCCACATGCCCCGGGGTATCCAGCAGGGTCACGCGCCTGTCTCCCAGATCAAATACGGCCTGCTTGGATAAAATGGTGATGCCCCTTTGCTTTTCCAGAGCCTGGGTATCCAGAAAAGCATCCTGATGATCCACTCTGCCTGCCTTCCGGATGACACCGGTCTTATACAAAAGGGCTTCCGATAATGTGGTTTTTCCTGCATCTACATGGGCCAGGATGCCCATACAAAGCTGCTTCATGCTTTTATATCCTTTTTCACAATGGGATTTTCGGATAGTTTATTCTACCATGGAAAAAGGATGGCTGTATTGCACAACCATCCTTTTTCTCTCATACATAGTTCAGCGCCACACAGTGACTGTTTTTACAGAAACTTCTCTCCGGGCAATCAGTCCAGGTGAAATACCGGATGCAGGTCAACGGATACCGGGCTGTTATCCGGGTTGGTCTCCATGATGTCTGCCATAAAATCCCACCACTTGCGGTTGATCTCTGTATCTGCTGCTTTTGCCCACAGCTCCTCGTCTTCGATCTCGATATAGCCGAAGAGCGTCAGGGTTTCCTTGTCCAGAAAAATGCTGTAGTTATGGCCGCCGTGAGCATTTAACATTTCCTTCATCTCCGGCCACAGCAGATTGTGACGCCGTTCATATTCTGCTTCCTGTCCGGGAAACAGTTTCATTTTAAAGCCTTTACGTATCATTGTTTTCATTGCTCCTTTGCAAACAAATGATGGATCGTTACAGGATCATTATACTCTCTTGGAGGTAACGTTCTTCTCGTATTCTTCCGCTTCCTTTATCCAGTCCAGACCGACGGGAACACCGCAGGCTTCACAGTATGCATCCCATACATCGCCGAAGGGGAAGGTCTTCAGCTCTTCCTGCATGGATAAAAGTCTGGTGAACTGGCAGGTATCCTGCAGCTTCTTTAGGTCTTCATGAGGCGTTAAGAGGGCATTTAACAGAGCCTTCTCTACGTTGCGCAAGCCGATGACCCATGCGGAAACACGGTTGATGCTGGCATCAAAGTAGTCGGTTGCAATAAATACGCGGTCCAGCGCATCGTTTCTTACGATCTCGTTGGCAATCTCCTTGGTCTCATCATCAAAGCGTACGACATGATCGGAATCCCAGCGAACGGGACGGGTGATGTGCAGAGCAATGTGCTTGTTAAACAGCAACATGGAAGGGATCTTGTCGGAAACCACTTCTGTCGGATGATAATGACCGTTGTCCATGAGGCTGATGATGCCGTGTGCTGCCGCATAGTTTACGGTAAACTCGCTGCTGCCTACGGTATAGGATTCCATACCGATACCGAATACCTTGGATTCTAAGGTAACAAATACCTTGGTCTTATCGTAGGGGATCGCAAGGATCTGATCCAGGGAATCTGCAAAACGGGCTCTGGGTCCTAAGCGGTCTGCGGGAACATCCTTGTATCCGTCGGGGATCCAGATGTTCATTACGCAGGGGATACCGGTCTCTTCCGCAAAGTACTGGGAGATCTCGATGCAGCGCTTGCCGTGCTCGATCCAGAATTTACGGATCTCCTCGTCAGGGCTGGACAGGGTCAGGTTGTCCTTTACCTTGTCATGGGAAAAGAAGGTGGGGTTAAAGTCGATGCCCATGTTCCGCTCTTTAGCAAATTCCACCCACTTCTTAAAGTGCTCGGGCTTAATCTGATCGCGGTCTACCCACTGACCATCCTCAAAGATGGCGTAGCTGGCATGAAGGTTGATCTTGTGCGCGCCGGGGGTGAGCTTAAATACCTCATCCATATCGGCCATGAGTTCTTCCGGTGTTCTGGCCTTTCCGGGATAGTTACCGGTGGTCTGGATGCCGCCGGTTAAAGGGCCGTCCTGATCAAAGCCGGTGACATCGTCTCCCTGCCAGCAGTGCATGGATACGATCACCTTCTTTAAGGTTTCGATCGCTTTGTCTGTGTCTACGCCGATGGCGGCATATCTTGCTTTTGCAGCTTCGTAATTGGTTGCCATGTGATTCCTCCTGTGTTTTCTTTTTTCTATCGTTTTCCGGCATTCAGCCCCTTTGTCTCTTGGGCTTACGGGTTTCCATGCCGTATGGGTTTCTTATCTCTTATGCATTCTGCGGCGCATATGTCCGGACACCGAAGGAACGGAAGATACATTCCCGCGCTTCTTTCAGGCCCGCAAATTCTCCGCTGTGGATCATCTGCGCTGCCAGGTTGCCGATGGCAGTGGCTTCCCCGGGACCTGCATAAACGGTACGTCCTGCTTTTTGGGCCGTGAGACGGTTTAAATAATCGGCATTAGAGCCGCCGCCTACAATGTGAATGCTGTCATAGTGCTTTCCGGTAATGCCTTCGATCTCCTTTACCGTGTCCCGGTAGCTTTCGGCCAGAGACTGATAGATCACTGCAGCGATCTCTCCGGTGCTCTCCGGAACGCTCTGCCCGGTCTTTTCCGCGTAGTTTCTGATGGCCCGGATCATACTCTCCGGCGCCAGGAAGGCGGCATCGTTTACGTCCACCCGGGTGGGGAAGGTTTTACACTCTTCCGCCATTTCACAGAGCTGCGCAAAGGAATAGGCATCTCCCAACTCATGACGGACCGACTGGATCATCCACAGGCCCATGATGTTCTTCAGGAAGCGGAAGCGGTATTCGTACCCGCCTTCATTGGTCAGGTTCGCCGCCATACTCTCCGGTGTGCAAATGGCTTTGGAATTTTCCACGCCCATCAGAGACCAGGTTCCGGAGCTGATATACAGCACATTTTCCTCCGTGGAGGGAACCGCCATGACCGCAGAACCGGTATCATGGGTTGCGGGCAGGACCAACTTGCAGGTAAAACCGACTTCATTTGCAATCTCCCGGGTCAAAGTCCCCACCTCTGTGCCCGGAAGAGACAGGGGCAGGAACAGGTGCTCATCAAAGCCCAGCATACGGATCAGCTCATAATCCCACTGTTTGGTTACGGGATCTACCAGCTGGGTAGAGGTTGCATTGGTATATTCCGACTTTTTCACGCCGGTCAGAAGGAAATGAAAGTAATCCGGCAGCATCAGGAATGTGCGGGCCTTTTTCATTTTTTCCGGTTCTTTTACATGATCGGCCATCAGCTGATAGATGGTATTAAACATCTGCTTCTGAATGCCGGTCCTCTCGTATAGCTTATTCAGGGGCAGGATCTCATAGACTTTTTCGTCCATCCCTTCGGTACGGCTGTCCCTGTATCCGTAGGTATCTCCTGCCTTTTCATCGTTTTCATCCAGCAGGACATAATCCACGGCCCAGGTATCGATCCCCATGCTGACTGGGATCTTCCCCAGTTCCTTACATTTCTTCATGCCTGCCTTGATCTCGGAAAACAGTTTCTCTGTGTTCCAGTACAAGTGTCCGTTCCGGTTCTCCATTCCGTTTTCAAACCGGTAGACTTCTTCCAGTTTCATCTGTCCGTCCACCATGCTGCACAGCATGTGGCGGCCGCTGGAAGCCCCAATATCCACAGCCAGATAATAGTTCATAGCCATAACCTCCGTTGTCTTTATTATAGACAATGTTTTCCGGCAATTTTAAGGACGTTTGTTGTGGAGTTCAGGGACCTTATTTGCACCGGGTGAATGTGTTTTTGCTGACCATGGGACAAATTTTCCGGGGCGAGGGTCGATCTTCCCGTGCCCAAGGGTCAAAAAAAGCGGAACCCCATGAGGTTCCGCTTATGTATCCTGTCTTTAATTTACGATCCTTCGCACTGCCAGGATCGGACGGTACTGCGCTTTACTGATCTTAATGCCGGTCTTTACGGAGCTGGCATGAACGATATAGCCACCCCCCACATACAGCGCCACATGTCCTTCATAGCAGATCACATCCCCCGGCTGCGCCGATGCGTAATCCACGCCGGTCCCTGCGCTGCGCAGCTGATAGCTGGTCCTTGGCAGGGAATACCCGAAATCCGAATAGATCCGGTAGATAAAGCCGGAACAGTCTGCTCCGTTGGTCAGGCTGGTACCGCCCAGTACGTAAGGATTTCCAATATACTGGCATCCGTACATGGCGATCTTTTTCCCCAGTTCACTGCCGGGCGCGTTATTTATGACAGATGTGTCAAATGCACTTACCGTATAAGTCTGGGACGCTGCATTCTGCCTGCGTCTGGCTGCTTCCGCCTCTGCTTCCAGCTTTTTGATCTTGGCTGCTTCTTCCTTGATCCGGGCGGAGTAGGCTGCTGCCTGCTGTTTCGCCTGGGCGATCTCTACGTCAAAGTTCTTGGATCTGGCTTTTTTATTTGCCAGGAGGATATCCAGCTGTCCTTTCTGATCCTCCAGGGAAGCCATCTCCTGTTCCAGTTCCTGCTTCTGCTCTTCCAGCTGTGCCTCTTCGTCTTCCAACGTCGCCTTAAGCTGTGCGATCAGTTCCTTTTGCTGCTGATAGGCGATGAGCTGCTGCCGGTCGTAGGCATACACTTCTTCGATATAATCCGCTTTGTTCAAAAGATCGCTTAAATCTTTGGACGCCAGGAGCAGTCCCATGTAATCCATGTCACCCTGCTCATACATAAAGCAGATGCGCTTTTTCATGGCTTCATACTGTTCTTCTTCCACCCGCAGGGCTTCGTCATAAGCCGCCTGAGCATCTTCGATCTCGCCCTGCTTGACCCGGATACTTTCTTTGCTCTCCTCGATCTGACCCTCCAGTACATCGATACTGGTCATCATGTTGATCAGCTCCGCATCCAGATCGGAGATTTCTTCTTCCAGCAGGTCCTGTTCATCCTGCAGGGAATCGATCTGTTCCGTTACTTCATTCAGTTTCGCCTGATCTTCCTGCTGCTTTTTCTTCAGGTCGGAAATGGTATCTGCCTGTGCATAAAACACACAGGAGGATACTGTCCCCACAAGGACCATCAGCGCCAGCAGGCGTCGCATCTTTTTACGGATCATTCCAGACCTCGTATTGTGTTGGGCTTTTGGGTTCTCTTACAGTTCACAGTTGTTGACTGTACGAGGGAAGGGCAGTACGTCACGGATGTTGCCGATACCGGTCAGATACATGACGCAACGCTCGAAGCCAAGGCCAAAGCCTGCATGACGAACGGAACCGTACTTTCTCAGATCCAGATAGAATTGATACTCGTTCTTATCCAGTCCCATTTCCTCCATGCGCTTCTCCAGCAGTTCCAGACTGTCCTCACGCTGGCTGCCGCCGATGATCTCGCCGATACCGGGTACCAGGCAGTCCATGGCGGCTACGGTCTTGCCGTCCTCGTTCAGCTTCATATAGAAGGCCTTGATCTCCTTGGGATAATCGGTCACGAATACGGGACGCTTGAATTCCTTCTCGGTCAGGAAGCGCTCGTGCTCGGTCTGGAGATCACTGCCCCAATGTACCTTATAATCAAATTCGTCGTTGTGCTGTTCCAGGATCTTGATGGCATCGGTATAAGTAATGCGGCCAAAGTCGGAGTTTGCCACATGCTGCAGACGCTCGATCAGTCCCTTGTCCACAAACTGATTGAAGAATTCCATCTCTTCGGGTGCATGCTCCAGTACATAGTTGATGATGAACTTCAGCATGTCTTCTGCCAGTGCCATATCATCCTGCAGGTCAGCAAAGGCGATCTCCGGCTCGATCATCCAGAACTCAGCTGCATGACGGGTGGTGTTGGAGTTTTCGGCACGGAAGGTAGGTCCGAAGGTATATACGTTCTTAAATGCAAAAGCATAGGTTTCCACATTCAGCTGTCCGCTGACGGTCAGGCTGGTATGCTTACCGAAGAAATCCTGCTTGTAATCCACCTTACCCTCTTCATCTCTGGGTACATTCTCCAGATCCAGAGTGGTCACCTGGAACATCTCTCCTGCACCTTCGCAGTCGCTGGAGGTGATGAGCGGTGTGTGCACATAGACAAATCCGCGCTCCATAAAGAATGTGTGGATGGCATATGCGATCAGAGAACGAACACGGAATACCGCTTCAAAGGTATTGGTACGGGCTCTTAAGTGGGGAATCGTACGGAGAAACTCCATGGTATGACGCTTTGCCTGCAGCGGATAATCGGCTGTGGAAGGACCTTCTACGGCGATCTCCTTAGCCTGGATCTCGAAGGGCTGCTTTGCTTCAGGGGTTGCTACCAGTGTACCTTTTACCACGATGGCGGCTCCCACGTTTAACTTGCTGATGGCTTCAAAGTTAGGCAGTTCATCGGAGTAAACCACCTGCAGGGTTTTAAAGTAGGTTCCGTCGTTGATCACGATGAACCCGAAGGTCTTGGAGTCACGGATGTTGCGGATCCAACCGCCAACGGTGATCTCCTTGCCGATATAGGCATCGGCGTCTGTAAACAATAGTCTGATGTCTGTTAATTCCATAATCTCCTCATTTCCTTATCCCTCCGGGGGATAATGCTTCTATCTGGCTCATCGGTTTCTCTTACTCTTCGGAAACCGTAATGATCTCACTTAAATAATCATACACCTTCTGGTACATGATGTTCTCCCGGGTCAGCTCCCGATCCTGTACCTCCAGAAAATCTTCTGCATTCTCAAACTCTTCCGCCGTTTCCACAAAGGCATCGATGCTTTCGTCCAGATCCGCATCCTCTACGTTCAGGCCTTCCAGATTGGCGATGGCCTGCAGGACCAGGCCTTCCTTGGTGCAGCTGAGGGCTGCATTGCGGAAAATGGTGTCGGTATCGGTGATATTGTAATAGGTGGACATATATTCCTTTAATTCCATGCCCGCCTCTTTGGCTTCTGCCTCATAGGTTTCCCGCAGGGGCGCTTCAAAACGGTCCACCAGCTCATCGGGCAGATCCTTGAAGACTGTGCCGGCGATCAGGGCATCCGCCATGGCATCCTGCAGATCGGCTTCGTAAATATAGTCCGAATACTCATTCAGGAAATTCTCCACCAGTTCCCTGTACTCGGCGGCGCTGTTTACACCTTCGTCCAGTTCACAGGCTACCTCGTCGGTAAGCTGCGGCAGGATCCCGTTTACGGTGACGGTAAATACGACCGCTTTTCCTGCCAGTTCCTCATAATAATTCTCCGGGAAGACCAGATCCAGGTCCACTGTTTCTCCCACGCTCACGCCGATCAGGCCTTCTTCAAAGCCATCGATAAACTGTCCGGAGCCGATGGTCAGATACTGTCCCTGGGCGGTACCTCCGTCAAAGGCTTCCCCGTCGATGGTTCCTGCATAGTCAATGTTTACGGTATCCCCGTTCGCGACCGTTCCTTCTGTGATCAGTTCGCCGCGATTTTGCAGGACGTCCTGAATGTAATACTCTACTGTATCCTGGTCCACTTCATTCCGGGGAGTAACGGTAACCGAAAGGTTCTTGTAATCCACCAGTTCCTGAATGTAGTCGCCGGTGTCCATGTTCTTCAGATCCAGGGACTTTGTCTTTCCGCAGCCGGTCAGCAGAACGCATCCGGAAAGGACCAGTGCAGGCACAAGGATCCTGGAAAACGAATGAGAAAAATGTTTCTTATACATGTGGTTTCTTGATTCCTATCCTTTTTAATTCATTGATTTTACCACAAAAATGGCTTATTGCCTATTGAAAAAAACAATGTTAGAATACTTTTCGTAACGCACGTTTATAGGAGGTTTTTGAATTGAATCCTGTTCTCATTACATTAATCGTTATTCTGGCAGTCCTTGTTGTTGCTGTGGTCGTCCTGATGATCCTCGGAAAGAGAGCCGAGAAGAAACAGGCCGAGCAGCAGGAACAGATTGATGCAAATAAGCAGACCGTTTCCATGCTGATCATTGACAAGAAACGCATGAAATTAAAGGAAGCCGGTCTTCCGCAGATGGTCATCGACCAGACCCCCAGGCTCCTTCGGGGATCCAAGCTTCCCATTGTCAAAGCAAAGGTCGGTCCGCAGATCATGTCCTTTGTCTGCGATGAAAAGATTTTTGATAATGTTCCCGTAAAGAAGGAAGTGAAGGCTACCGTCAGCGGTATCTACATCACCGAAGTGAAGGGTCTTCACGGTAAGAGTCAGCCCGCTCCCGAAAAGAAGAAGGGTGCATGGGCACAGGCTCTGGAGAAAGCCCGGAAGAAGCTGGGTGCTACTTCCGTAAAATAATGCCGGATACAATGAGAGCTCTGCCGGGTGGCAGAGCTCTTTTTTCATGCATTTTCCTGTTCAAAGAAAGCCTCCCGGGGCTTGATGTCCACGGTGATCTTGCAATCCGCAAGATGCTGATAGTTGGCTTCCAGGGCGTAATCCACCAGCAACTGGATGTGATCGTCCTCCTCCGTCAGCTGAATGCTGTCGGTATCGATGCCGATCATCACATCCCCAAAGGGGGTATGATAGCTGGTCAGATTACTCTTTTCCTCTTCAAAGATCATGTGGACATTGATCAGGCCTTTCTTGGTCAGATCCAGCAGATCCTCGTTAAATTTCATGATGTTGTGCGTGGTTTTATCAAATCCTTCCGCCACCTCGTCGTACACCAGATAGTGGTGCCCGTTTTTCTTGTAATAACTGGCGGGAGAGATGGTCTCCAGGCTGTCCTCGTTATTCACTTCGCTCATCTGGAGCCCGCGGACGGATACCAATACGTCTTTTGTCATCTTTTTTCCCTTAATAATTCTCTATGTTCACTTCCCGCGCAGACAGGATCCCGTATTTTAATACGGAGTTGGCAAATACTTCAAAACCCCTGGCGTCGTCGCTGACATAAAAGCGATGCATGTCACCGCCTAAGTGAGGCTCTGTGGTCTTACGGATCCCGTATTTATCCAGCAGATCCTTAAGCTCAATGGCGGTCTCGTAAGCCGGATTTACCAACGTCACCTGCTCCCCCACGATCCTCTGGATGGTGGAACGGATCAGGGGATAGTGTGTGCAGCCCAAAACCAGAGTATCGATATCCCGGTCGATGAGCTCAGCCAGATATCTGCCGGCGATCTCATCGGTCACCGGGTCTTCCAGGAGTCCGTTTTCCACAAGGGGCACAAATAAGGGGCAGGCTTTCCCCAGCACTTCTAGCTTGGGATCGATCTGTTTCAGATAGTTGGCGTAGATATTGGATTCAATGGTCGCCTTGGTGGCGATGACACCGATCCTTCCGTTACGGGTTGCCGCAGCAGCGGCCCGCACGCCGGGACGCACCACACCGATGATGGGAACATCCACTTCCTTCTCGATCTCTTCCAGGGCAACTGCACTGACCGTATTACAGGCCACCACGATCGCCTTTACCTTCTGAGATTCCAGAAAGCGGATGATCTGGCGGGTATAACGCAGTACCGTTTCCTTCGACTTGGTTCCGTATGGAACACGGGCGGTATCGCCGAAATATAATAATCGTTCATTGGGGATCTGCCGGATGATCTCACGCACCACCGTGAGACCGCCTACACCGGAATCAAAGACGCCGATGGGGGCCTGCGGATCCAGATGTTCAAAACCGGTCAAAACGCTCCTCCAAAGCTGCTGCCGTTTAAATGCAGCTGCTGCATGATGGACTTCTCCTGATTATCAATATGTTCTCTGGCAACCTTGGCAGCCTCCTGCCGTTTGCCGTCAGCAATGTATTCACACATCCTGCGGTGCTCCTCCACCAGTTTGTCATAGGAGGAAGTATCCTTCAGATATTCAAACCGATAACGGTACATCTGCTCTGCCATCTGGGTGACTACTTCGATCAGACGCTGATTGCCGGTGGAACGGACAATGATATCGTGAAAGGCCACGTCCGTTCTTGCCAGTTCCCGGATATCTCCGCCTTTGATGGCTTCCTCAAAGGCTTCTCTGGCCTTGATCAGTTCCTTTTTATCTTCCTGCGTGATCCGCTCGCAGGCCAGCTCAATACTCATGGCATCCAGTCCTCTCCGGACCTCCAGTACATCCCTGAGTCCCTGCTCCGTGATCTGGGCCACCTCCGCACCCTTTCTGGGTGTCATGATCACCAGACCTTCCTGCTCCAGCTTATGAATGGCTTCCCGTACCGGAGTACGGCTTACATCCAGCTTCTCTGCCAGGTGGATCTCCATAAGTCGCTCTCCCGGCTGCAGATCGCCTACCAGGATCGCCTGTCTGATTTTGTGATAGACCATATCCCGAAGGGGAAGGGCCTCTTCCACAATGGTTCCGGTCATTTGAAATGTTTGTGCCAATTCGTTACCCCACTTATCGGCCCGCTGGTCTGGTCAGAAGCACTGTGTCCGTCAGATGTTCCTCACGGATGCGGGTAAGAGCGGCCCTTGCCGCTTCTTCCGATGAAAACAAACCAAAAACAGTGGGTCCGCTGCCGCTCATCAAAGCGCCGTCCGCCCCACATTGTTTCATGATCTCCTTGATACGACCGATCACCGGATGCATAGGTATGGTAACCTCTTCCAGGACATTTTGCAACCTGGCGGCCACCCCGGTATAGTCCCCCTCACGAAGGGCCTGTACCATACCGGCTGTATCCGGGTGGTCCTTCGGACAGACTGCGTCCAGCTTCTGATACACTTCTCTGGTGGAAACGGGTGCTTCCGGCCTTGCCAGAAGGATCACTGCACCATCCGGCAGGGTAAAGGGCGGCAGCTTTGTCAGCTTCTCTCCGATCCCTTCTGCCAGCATGGTCCCTCCCAGGATGCAGAACGGAACATCTGCCCCCAGTTTTAATCCCAGATCGCACAGCTCCTCCGAAGAATACCCCAGTTCAAACAGCTCATTACAGCCCAGCAGGACCGCTGCAGCATCGGTGCTGCCTCCGGCCATACCCGCCGCAATGGGAATGTGCTTTTCTATTTCAATGGTAACATCTGCTATTTTAAGTGCCTGCGCTGCACGATAGGCGATATTATCCTGATCTTCCGGCAGATCGCAGCCCTTCATTTTCAGGCAGATCCCTGTTCCCGGTGTCTTTTGGATCCGGACCGTATCTCCCAGCTCCACAGACTGCATCACCATTTCCACCAGGTGATATCCGTCCGGGCGCTTCCCGGTCACGTCCAGCGTCAGATTGATCTTGGCATTCGCATGCCTTACAACTTCCCTAATCATACACAAATCCTACCATATTTTATGAAAAAAGTCAGTTGTCTATTAACTCCGCCCCCTCTCATGCCGATATACGATTTACAAGGAGGTGCATTACTATGAGCGTAAACGGAATTACAAGCAACACCCTTTCGGATGTGTATGCGTCCTATAAGGCCGGCACGAAAAACGGAAAGACAGAAGAACCTGCTGCGCAGTCCAAAGCTTCTGACTCTGCTGCCGCCGTATATGAACCTTCCGAAAAGGAAACTCCTGCCTCCAAGACCAAAGGTGCAGATCCTGCACTGGTGGCTCAGATGAAGCTGGATCAGGAAACCCGGATCAATCAGCTTCGGGATCTGGTTGCGCAGATGATCGGCAAACAGGCCGGTACCGCTTCTCTGGCAGATGATATGTGGCAGATCCTGGCAAAGGGTGACTTTGAAGTGGATCCCGAGACCAGGGCAAAGGCACAGGAAGAAATCTCGGAAGACGGCTACTGGGGTGTAAAGCAGACCTCCGAACGGATTCTGGATTTTGCAGTGGCACTGGCAGGCAAGGATCCTGCAAAGCTGGAGAAAATGCGGGATGCATTTGAAAAGGGCTTTGCGCAGGCAGAAGAGACATGGGGCAAGGAGCTCCCGGAGATCAGCCAGCAGACCTATGCGGCTGTTATGAAGGGTTTTGACGATCTCATGGCAACGGACGCAGAATAACAACTTCAGAGCAGACAAAAAAAGGAGCGGTATCCTATTCGGATACCGCTCCTATTATTGTACGGATATCATCGATGTCATATTGTTTCATATAGGCTTCGATGCCTTCGATCACGTCCACGGTTGCGTGGGGATTTACAAAGTTCATGGCTCCTACTGCCACGGCGCTGGCTCCCGCCAGCATAAATTCAATGGCGTCCTCTCCTGTGGCGATGCCTCCCATACCGATCACGGGGATCTTTACCGCATGGGATGCCTGGTAGACCATGCGTACTGCCACGGGCTTGATGGCAGGTCCCGACATGCCGCCGGTCTTATTGGCCAGCAGAAACTTTCGTCTGTGAATATCGATCTTCATACCGGTTATGGTATTGATCAGAGAGATGGCATCACTTCCGGCTGCTTCCGCTGCCTTTGCCATTTCCGTAATGTCCGTTACATTGGGAGAAAGCTTCATGATGATGGGCTTTTTCGATACCTTACGGATCCTGGATGTAATATCAAAAAGAGAGTCCGCCTTTTGGCCAAAGGCAATGGCTCCTTCCTTTACATTGGGGCAGGATACATTGATCTCCAGCATATCTGCAGAAGAATCCTGCAATCTTTCCACCACTTCCAGATAATCTTCCACGGTCTTTCCACAGACATTTACGATCTTCACCGTATCATATCCGTCCAGAAAGGGCAGATCCCTTTCCATAAAGACATCGATGCCGGGGTTTTGCAAGCCGATGGCATTTAACATGCCGCCGTATACTTCCGCCACTCTGGGCGTGGGATTACCTGCCCAGGGCACATTGGAAACGCCCTTGGTCACAACGGCGCCCAGTCGGTTTAAATCCACAAAATCTGCATATTCCATACCGGATCCGAAGGTTCCGGATGCGGTCATTACCGGATTTTTCAGGGTTACTCCCGCAATGGTCACACTGGTATTCATCCGATCTCTACCTCCCTTGCTTCAAATACAGGCCCTTCCGTACATACCCGGGCCAGGTTCACATGGGAATGATGATCCTCATGGGTGGTCTTCGCCACGCATCCCAGACAGGCTCCCACACCGCAGGCCATCCGTTCCTCCAAAGACAGATATGCAGGGATATTCTGCTCCAGTGCATAGTGCTTGATCGCCCGCAACATGGGCATGGGACCGCATGAAAAAATAATTCCTGTTTTAATTTTTTCTTCTCTGATAGCATCCATGACATTGCCTTTCACGCCCACGGACCCGTCTTCTGTGGCAATGATCAGGTTGGAACATTCCTGCAGTTCCTCCTGCAAAAACAGGTGGCTGTCCCGGTAGCCCATGACGGTGGTCACGGTCTTATTCTGTTCCTTCAGATAGCGGGCAAGTCCCAGCATGGGCGGGATCCCGATCCCGCCTCCCAGAAGAACGATATCCTCCGCCTGCTCCAGAGCAGGACCGGCGGCTTTCACATAGCCGTTTCCCAGCATTCCCAGGAACCGGACGGTATCTCCTTTGTTCTTTCCGGAAAGGATCTTGGTTCCCTCCCCTGCCAGACGGTAAACGATGCGCAGGGCATCCTCCCGGATCTCGCAGATACTGATGGGTCTGGGCAGTAGCCTGGACGGATCTCCGGTATAGATTGAGATGAACTGTCCCGGCTTTGCCTCCTTTGCAACCCCCGTTCGGATCCACATACTGTAGATCCCTTCGGAAATATTAATCTGTTCGGCGACTTCGCCATAGATTTCACTCTTTTTATCCAAATCAGCCCTCCATTGTTCTGACATATGCAATTTTTCCGTCACAAATTGTACACTCAACCTCTCCAAATAGAGGAATTCTTGCAAAAGGCGTGTTCTGCGACCGGGATTGGAAGGAATAATAGGTTTTCCTTGCCTCAGGGTCGAAAAGTACCACATCTGCAGGCCCTTGCTCTCTTATAAAACCTGCATTTAATTTATAGACCTGCGCAGGAGTATAGGAGATGCGTTTTAACAGGGTCATGAGGTCGATGATGCCGGGCTTTACCAAATGGGTGATGGCCAGGGAAAAAGCGGTCTCCAGGCCGATGATCCCACTGGGTGCCTTGGCAAATTCCCGGTCCTTTTCCTCTTTGGAATGGGGTGCATGATCTGTAGCGATCATATCCAGGGTTCCGTCCGCAATCGCCGCAAGGATGGCCTGCCGGTCCTCTTCCGTCCGCAGAGGAGGATTCATCTTGGCATTGGTGCCAAACTCCCGCACCGCTTCTTCCGTCAGGGAGAAATGATGGGGCGTCGCCTCTCCGTGAATGTTGGGGTTTTTCCTTCTGGCTTCCCGGATCAGCTCGACGCTTTCCTTTGCAGATACATGCTGCACATCCAGGATCGCTCCGGTTTCATCTGCGATGGCGATATCCCGCTTGACCATGACAGCCTCCGCCATGCGGTCCGCACTGCCCAGCCCCAGATCCTCCGCTACCTGTCCCCGGTTAATCCCGCTTAAGGTGATATAGGCAGGGTCTTCTTCATGCAGACTGATGGGAACCCCCAGTCTTGCCGCATCCTTCATGGCTGCCCGCAACAGATCCGCATCCATCAACGGTTTTCCGTCATCGGTAAAGCCAACGGCTCCCGCTTCCTTTAAGGCATCAAAATCTGTCTGCTCTTTTCCGTCCATGTTTCGGGTCACATTGGCACAGGAATAAATGTGGATCCCCGTTTGCTTTCCCTTCTCCAGAACATACGAAAGAGTCTCACAGTTATCCACGGTGGGATTGGTATTGGCCATCAGCACGATGCTGGTGTATCCTCCTGCTGCTGCCGCTCTTGCTCCCGTCAGGATATCCTCCTTATAGGTAAAACCCGGATCCCGGAAATGGGAGTGGACATCTACAAAGCCCGGGGCAGCCACCAGACCTTTTCCCTTCATCTCCTGAAGAGTCGCCTTATGGATTCCCATTTCTTCCAGCGTCTGCTCGTCACAGGGACCGATCTTCAGGATCCTGCCATTTCCCATAAGCAGATCGGTGACTTCATCTCTTCCGCTTTCCGGGTCCATAACCCGTACGCTGCGGATCAGTAATGCGTCCTTTATGCTTTCCAAAGGGTCATTTCCTCCTGTTTGTCGCTTGTTCTCTTATTTTCTCTTCGTTATAATGAGAGAAGATTCATAAGAAAGGCGATCTGTGTATGTTTCGTTTTATTTTAGAATTATTATTTCTGATTGTATACCTGCTTTTCAGCATTCTGGTCCTGCTCTTCGCATCTCTCATCGGTGTGTTCAGCAAAAGCGCAAGGGATCATATGATCTTTTCCTTTGTAACCTGGGGCTTTCGCTGTGTGACCTTCATCAGCGGTGCAAAGCTTACGGTGATTGGAGAAGAGAATGTTCCCACCGACCGTGCCGTCCTGTTCATCGGTAACCACCGGAGCATCTTCGATATTGTCATCAGCTATGGTCGGATGAAGCGTCTGTGCGGGTATGTTTCCAAAAAGGAAAACCGCAAGCTCCCTGTGATCTCTCTTCTGATGCGTTATCTGTACTGTGAATTTCTGGACCGGGACGATATCAAAAACGGCCTGCAGGTGATCCTGAACTGCATCGATCATGTAAAGAACGGCGTTTCCATATTTATCTACCCGGAAGGGACCCGTAACAAAACGGAGGATCCACTGATCGACTACCACGCCGGCAGCTTTAAGATCGCCGAAAAATCCGGCTGTGCCATCGTTCCAGTTACGGTAAATCATACCGAAGAACTGTTTGAAAACCAGTTTCCCCGCATCCGTTCGGCCAAGGTCATTGTGGAGTACGGCACTCCCATTGAAACCGCTTCCCTCTCCAAGGAGGAGAAAAAAGAGATTCCCGCCAGAGTCATGGGCGTGATCCGGGAAACCTACTTAAAGAACCAGAAGCTTTAATGCTCTGTGATCTTTTCCATCATCTGGCCGATCACTTCGGTAATCAGGGCGCAGGTCTGTGCGATACGCATAGGATCTGCGCCTATATTTACGGAATCTGCCGGCTTTACGGATACAGAACCTTCTCCTGCCATGAGGCAGATGGCGCTTTCATTTCGTCCCAGCAGATAATGTAACTGATTTTCGATCACGGTGGCATATTCGTAATTGGGAATGGTGTAATTGACCACCACCATGATCTGCATATCCTGCAACATTTTATCCAACCCGTCTGCTTCCAGGCCGGTCTGTGTTGTATATCTGGAAGACTGGATCTTGCCTGCGATCTTCTCTGCATCGGACATGAGCTTCTTGGTCAGTTCGCTGCAGATATCGATGTTAACCTTACTCTTTGTGATCAGATAAAAATAGGAGCCGTAGAAAAAGGAACCTTCCATGTCCCGCTCCAGGAGCTGTTTCTCTGCGGTCTCCACTACCTTGCGATAGCTGTAGGTTCCGGTGGTCCGGTACATCTGCGCTGCCGCCATATAGTAATCCGCTTCTTCTGCTTCCGCCTGGTGCTTACTCAGGTATTTCCAGGCTCTGTCTGCTCCCTGCAGGCAGCCTCTTGCAATGGTATAGTCATATTTCTGATACAGGTAGCCGAATCCTGCCATCACCGCCACATAGTAAGCGGTAGCTTCCAGATCGATCTCCTCTTTGATATAGGTAAAATCCTTCCCCGAAGGACGCTTTAGCACGCCGGCACATACGCCGCCGGTGGTGGCATCCTGCATCTTACTGAGGAAACTGATGATGGGAAGCAGCTCCTGCAGGATCACCGGTGGTACGGAATCGCTGCTGGAGGTATTTCCGTTGAGGATCTCCACCACCGAAGGGTAGAGTTCATAGGCCATGAGAAGGGTCAGTGCCACCTTGCAGTTATCGGCAGTGCTGCGTCTGTCCGGGTCACCGGTCATAAAGCCACCGGAGGTTTCCTCCGAGGTATCTTCCGTCTCCAGAAAATCCTTCAGGGTGCTGTGCAGGGTGACAAGCAGCGGATGGTAGACCTGTTCGCTGATGGAAAAGGAATAGGACCTGCCTAACTGTTCATGGTGTACATAGTACTCCCCTTCTTCCATGTATTCCGTAAAATCTCCGTAATACAAGGTTCTGCCGGTTTGTTCCTCTTCTCCTTTGCTCTCCAGAGTGCCGCTGTAAACCACTTCATCGGTATCGCATCTGCAAAGGGAAAAATGGGGATCCACATCCGTTCCCAGAAAAATAGCGATCTTGAAACGGTCTTTCAGATAGCCCTCCTGATCCACCAGAATACTGGGAATACTTCTGGGCACGGTATATTCAATTATGGGGGATTCTTCCATACGATCCACACCGTCTTCTTCCGTCGCTTCCACTGCGTCGGGGATCAGCGGCACTTCCCCGCATCCAGTCAGAAGGGATACGGAGAGCATGAGGATCAAAAGGAGCGCTGTCGCTTTTTTCAATCTTTATACTCCGTCACCACACAAAAAAGCCGCCGGATATTGCTCCGGCGGCTTTCATTATAGCATAGTTCCTATGCCAGCGCGATATCCACGTGCTGGACCGTTCCCATGCCCCCCTGTTCCTTCAGATAAAAACCGGTCTTGCGGACCACCCCACGGGTGGCATTGGTTACTTCATCCTTCAGGCCAAACTCCGAATCCACACCTCCTGTGTAGATCGCCCCCACACCGGCCTGGGCCAGGGTATAGAGAACGTCCTTTCCGGATGAATCCTTGGCCCATACCCGCAGTTTCTCCCAGATAGGATCGTCCTCGTCAATGAAGCCGTCCCCGTCCAGGTCGTAGCGGGCCAGTTCCTTAAAACCGTCTCCCGTGACTGCACCGAACAGTTCAGATCCATCTCCGATCCTTCCGTCTCCGTTTTTGTCCAAAGCCAAAAACCCGCTGCCTTCGCAGAGCATGGCGATCTTGTCCTCTTCTCCGTCTGTATCCAGATCAAAGTAGAAGGACTGGTCCGATAGGGCTGCTGCCGGTGTATCCAGATTGATCACCAGCGGGTCCCAGAGATCTGCATCCTGCACGATCTCCCGGTGATAGGTTTCCCGATAGCTTTCTTCAAAGGTACGGCTCATGGTCAGATCCAGGTTAAAGGACAGTTCCCTTCCGTCGCCGGTCTTTACGATCCCTCCCATGGATACTTTGGTTTCTTCCTGTTCCCGGGTTCCGGAAACCATGACCAGATCCTCCGTATAGCTCATTCCATAGCCTTCTGACGGATAAGCACTCTCCGTCACTTTCAGGTCCTCTCCGTCATAGTCCACGGAGACCCCTTTCTCCCGAAACAGCATGCGCAGCAGAAACTCCAGGCAGGCTACCCGGAACTGCTGATAGGTAGACAGACGCATCTGGGCATTCAGATCGCTCTTCTGGGTCTTTTCGGAAGCCAGTTTTTCCTTCCAGCTTCCCAACAGACCTTCGCTGTCTACCGTGTCCGTTTCCTCTGTTTCCTCCTCCAGGCCCGTTAAGATCCTGGAAAAGCGCCCCCTCTCCAGAGAATAATACTCCCCGGATCGTACCTGTTCATTTTGCCTTTGCAGGCTTTCTCCAAAGCTGCCGGATGTTTCTCCGGATCCTTTGGATGGTTTGATTCCTTCCATGGTGGAAATCGATGCAGCCGTTCCATAATAGGATACACGGTCGTACACGCGAGCGGATTCCATTCCTACCGTTGCGGAATCAATACGCACAAAATCCCTCCTTCTATAAGAATATTCGGATGAAATCCCAAAACAAAAGGGATGGCATGCAGTCTCCCTGC
The DNA here is from genome assembly GCA_024689465.1 of Lachnospiraceae bacterium. Classification (GTDB taxonomy): domain Bacteria; phylum Bacillota; class Clostridia; order Lachnospirales; family Lachnospiraceae; genus JAILDL01. Next base: position 1,738 of record JAILDL010000051.1, on the reverse strand, counting down.
AAACCATCCCTGGTTGTTTCATCCTGTATAACTTATATCGGAGCGAATGGGGCTGTGCTTAACCCCTCTCCCTTATTTTACGGAATTATAGTTGATCAGGCAGCCGTCCAGAATGATCTGACGCTCTTCATCGGTCAGATCTCCCAGGGTAACGGTAAATTCCCGCAGAGAGCCATTTGCCGCATCCACGGTATAGCCCTTGATCTCCTCTGCCTTTTCTTCTACGGCCTTACGGATGCCGGGGAAGAAGAGATAATCCAGGTTCTTAAAGGGCAGTTCTCCCTCTTTGATCAGGAAGGGTAGCATACCCCAGTTGATCAGGTTGGAACGATACCGCTTGGTGGCATATTCGTTGGCAATGTTTGCCCAGCCGCCCAGAACCTTCTGGCAGGAAGCTGCCTGTTCTCTGGCGGAACCGTCGCCGGGCTTTACCGCAAAGATGGTGGAGCCAAAGCCGGTATTGTCTTTGCTCACCTCCGGGAAGGTCTGCTTAATGGCATTCATGATCTCCTTGATGGCAGGGAATACCTGGCAGGGATGGTCTCCTGCTTCTCTTGCCTTCTCCAGTGCCTGGATGGCCTTTGCTCTGCCTACGTATTCCGGATCCTTGCGGGATAAGGTAAATTCGGCCAGTCCCAGAGGATTGGAACGATAGGAAGAGGTCTCTCCGGAAGGGATCAGCTCATCGGTGGTAGTCACCGGATCGTGGATCTCGGATACGACCTGCAGCAGCAGGTTATCAGTAAGCGCAACCATCTTGGGCCAGTCCTTGATGTTGGGACCGAAATGGATCTCTACCGAAGGATCTGCCACACCCTTGGAATCAAATACCCGGTTGGCATAGATCTTGGAATCAAAGTGATAAGGATATGCATGGTACTCTCCGTCAAACTCTGTTGCAGGAGTGAGCACACCCTTATTGGCAGCCGTTGCGGCAATACTTCTGGCATCCATCAGGGCTACGGAAGCCACCTGGCCGTTCTGTACCTTGGAACCTTCCCGGTTGGGGAAGTTACGGGTAGAATGACGGATACTGAAAGCGTTGTTGGCCGGAGTGTCACCTGCGCCGAAGCAAGGTCCGCAGAACGCGGTCTTTAATACTGCTCCGGTCTCCATGATGGTGGCTGCACAGCCGTTTCGTACCAGTTCCATATAAACCGGCATGGATGCCGGGTAAACACTTAAGGTAAATGCATCGTTTCCGATATAGCGTCCGTTTAAGATATCCGCTGCAGCGCAGATGTTCTCAAAGCCGCCGCCGGCGCAGCCTGCGATCACGCCCTGATCGACCATAAACTTTCCGTCTTTGATCTTATCCCGCAGATGGTATTCCACCGCATCCCCGAAGGATACCTTGGCTCTCTCTTCGGTTTCTGCCAGGATATCTTCCAGGTTGGCATTGACTTCCTCGATGGTATAGGCGTTGCTGGGATGGAAGGGCATGGCGATCATGGGACGGATCTTGTCCAGATCCACCACAACGGCTCCGTCATAGTATGCGATGCCTTCGGGATGCAGTTCCCTGTAGTCTCCGCTTCTGCCGTGGATCTCATAGAATTCACGGATGGTATCGTCTGTCTCCCAGATGGAGGACAGGCAGGTGGTCTCGGTGGTCATGACATCCACGCCGATCCGAAAATCCACCGAAAGACCCGCGACACCCGGTCCCACGAATTCCATGACTTTATTCTTCACATAGCCCTTGTCGAAGACCTCTCCGATGATGGCGAGAGCCACG
>JAILDL010000044.1 GCA_024689465.1 Lachnospiraceae bacterium | reverse complement strand
TAATCCAGTGCATCGGTAGAACCACCCCAATATTTGGGTCCCAAAGGATATACCGGGTTGCCGTTATCATCGGTAAAGCCGCCTTCTTTGATGGCAACCAACAGATTATAGAAATCATCCTGTGTACGGATAGACTTAACGTCTACGTTCAAAGCTTCCGCAATACTCTTCTGGATCCACATACCACCGATGTAATCGCTGTCGGGATTGAACTCGGTAGAGTGATCTACTGCAGGAATTGCCAGATGCATCAGATAGGTTCCGTCCAGATCATCTCTGAAGCAGATGTTGTTGTAGGTATCATCGGGAAGATATCCTTCTTCCATATACTTGGAATATACCTTGGAAGAAGCCATGTAATCAGATACATTGGCAAACATGCCTTCCTTTGCTGCCTTTAACAGGATCGGGAACTCTTTTCTGGTAGAGTTGTTCAGATAACATACGATCACATCCGGAATGTTACCTGCTGCCAGCTGGGAACTTAAGATCGCGGAATCGCTGTCGCCGGGTGTATACTGGATCTTCAGTTCAATACCGGTACGGTTCTTGATCTCCTGGATCACAGGGGAATTGGCCAAATCTTCCGGCAGGGAATATCCGATATCATCTACATAGGCCTGTACCACTACGGTACGATCCGCAATAAAGGTTCCGGAATCCTCCGTGGTTGTTTCGCTTGCAGCTGCGGATGTATCCGCACTTGCAGCAGTTGACTCGGCAGCAGCGGGTTCTGCGGTGCTTGCTGCGGGAGCAGCTTCAGAGCCGCAACCTGCAAGAGATCCTACCGCCATGGTTGCTACTGCAGCCAAAGCTACTACCTTCTGAAAAACTTTGTTCTTCATAATAAATCTTTCTCCTTCCTTATTTCTCTTATCCTTATATCTTTTATCTTTATATTTCTCTCTTTCCGTGTGGTTCGAACCCCGAAAAACCGGGCACGGCAGAACGGGAAATACAGGATCGTTACCAAAGACTGACTTCGGTCATCTTCTTACAGACTTTGTTGGCTGTGATGACCAGGATCAGTCCCACCACGCCCTGGATCAGGCCAATGGCGGTTGCGTATCCGAACTGTCCGTTCAGCAGACCGATACGTACAACGAAAGTATCAAGAGTATCTGCCACATCCATATTGCCGGGAGTACGCAGCAGATAGATCTGCTCAAATCCGGAGGAAAGCAATCCTCCTACGCCCATGATGAACAGCAAGCCGATGGTTCCGCGGATGCCGGGCAGCGTAACATACCACATCCTCTTTAAGGAGCTGCAGCCGTCGATCTCCGCCGCCTCATACAGCGTAGGATCGATGCCCGCAATGGCTGCCAGATACATAATGGAATCCCAGCCGATGTTCCTCCACAGATCCATACTGAACAGGATCTTGAAGAAGTATTTTGCTTTCATCAGGAAAAAGGTGCTGCCGTCTCCTCCCATAGCTGCAATGATCTGATTCAGAACACCGGTGTTAGGTGCCAGGATCCGCTGCAACATGGTAACGATGATTACGGAAGAAAGGAAGTGGGGCAGATACGTAATGGTCTGCGTTACTTTCTTGAACCGGTAATTCATGATCTCGTTCAGGAGCAGTGCCAGAATGATGGCAAAAGGAAACTCCAGGACACACTTGATAAAACCTACGGTCAGGGTGTTTCTCAGAAGCCTTGTGCAATCATAACTTGTAAAGAATGTTTTGAAATATCGGAGGCCGACCCAGTCGCTTCCAAAGATTCCCTTGCGGAAGGAATAATCTTTAAACGCAAGAACGATTCCTCCCATCGGGATATAACAGAACAGAATATAATAGACAATACACGGGATCAGCATGACGTACAGCGGCCAGAATTTCTTCAGACGCTTCGCCAGTGACTGTTTGGTTGTAATTTGATTGGTTTGTTTTTTGCTTAATGGTTTCACGTTGCTTCCCCTTTCTACTTAAGGATATTCAAAAGGGGATTTTGCAACAATGGACAAACCTTTTTTATTTAGTAGACATTTCTACAAACACCGGATCATGGTCCGACAGGTACATCCTGCCATTACGTTCCGTCCAGACACCTGCTTTTTTCATGGTAAAACGGGAATCTGCGAAGATATAATCGATCTTCTCACCGGGAGAGAGCTTTCCGAAATCATGGAAGGTTCCTCCAACGGAAGCCGTCAGATCCACCAGGGATCCTTCCCTGGAAAATACTCTTACTTCCGGATCCTCCGGCAGGGCGTTAAAATCGCCCATTACCACCACCGGTGCCTGAGGCATCAGCTTTTCCGCCGGAATGGTTTTCAGGATCTGCCGGGCGCCCAGAAGCCTCGCTCCGGAACCGATATGATCCAGATGAGTATTGTAGATCCGCACCGGTTCTTTTTCCTGCAGATCCCACAGCAGCACCATGGTGCAGGTACGGGGACAGATGCTTTGCTCCCGGTATCTGCTGCCGGGCTTGTGGGGTGTATGGGAAAGCCACATGGTACGCATTTCCATTACATCAAAACGAGCTCTCTTTACGGCGACCAAGGTGTATTCATCCTGCAACTGCTTATCCCTTCCGCAACCAAGAACAGTGTAATCTGCCAGTGCCTCTTTCAAAAAGGCTGCCATTTCCGGCAGTGCTTCCTGAAATCCGATGATATCCGGCTGTTTATGAAGGATGGTCTCAGCCACAAAGTGCTTCCGGTTTTCAAACCGGTTCTCTCCATCCTCTTCCACATCTCTTCTTAGGTTAAAACTCACAACGATCATGACAGATCTTCCTCCCATCCTCCAGTCGCTCCCAGGTCAGGATCCGGCCATCGTCCTCTTCTCCGATCTCGAATAATCGGGCACCGTGAAGATAACCTTCTTTGCTGTATGTATTGTATCCGGTCGCTCTGCCGTACCCCAAGCGGATGCCGTACAGATCCCCATAGAAATCATTGATATGATCATGTCCCGCAAACACGCCGGCGGTCCCTCCCTCTTCCAGCATAGCGGTAAACAGCCCGGAATTCAGCAGGCTACAGCAGATCTCTTCATTCTTTGCTCCCTGGGGATTTCCCTTTTCCCAGGCGGTTTCGTATTCACACAGTGGGATATGGAGAAATGTCAGTGCACGGGCTGACGGACAGATGCCTTTCATTTCCCTGATCATACTGCGATACCAGCGTATCTGCTCCGGCTTCACGTAATCATATTCCTTTCCGGGAAACAGACTGCAGTAAGACCCGGAATCCAGAAGGATCAGTCGCAGCTGTAACTTTCCCTGTGCGTTTTCAATATCCAGCACATGATTGCCCATACCGGCTCCGGAAGAAGGATCGTGACTTGCCAGGCATCCGTCCTGTTTGCAGATCAGCGGATGAAGCTGTTCCGCCGGTGCTCCGTATTCCGTATCATGATTGCCAAACAGAAAAGTCCAGGGAATCCCGGACTTTGAAACAGGTGCGAAAGCAGGTGCTACATGCTCCAGATTATGGGAACCGTATACGATATCCCCCGTGATCACGATCAGATCCGGCGTCTCCTCCCGGATCAGCCGGCGGATGAGCTCCACACTTTTCTCATCCACATCGTTGCCATCCTGATAATGAATATCGGTCAACTGCATGATTTTAAAACGTCCCGTGGGACCAATACGCAGTTTCATTGTTTTAACCTCCTGTACTGCTGGGGTGTTACCCCGGTCTCTCTCTTAAATAGCTTGAAGAAATACTGGCTGTCATTGTAACCCACCAGCTCTGCGATCTCTGCCACGCTACGGTCGGACTCTTCCAGTTCCTTTTTGGCACGGTCCATACGGACCTTCTTGAGATATGCCACCGCAGGAACTCCGGTCCGCTTCTTGAACATGGTAGAGAAATAATTGGGACTCATAAAGAATCGCTCTGCCAGGTCACTGACGGACAGATCCTCGGAATAATGGGTTTCAATATATTTTTCCGCCATACGGATCTTGCTTTCCGCATCAGCATCCGGTGCCGCTTCTCCTTGCATGGTGTTTTCGATCAGTTCCATAAAGCTGGCACGGATGTCCTCCAGTTTCTCCGTCCGGATGATCCTGGGAAAGCCGTAAACTTCATGTTCCAGCTGCTGTGCATTGGTATTGATGGACAGATCCATGGAATGGAACAGCATGTTTAACACCTGCATCCACAGAACGCCCACATAGTTCATGTTGTGCTGACTTACCCGCTCCTCGGACAGAAGATCGTTTAAGATAAACTCCACATTTCCGATGTCCCGGGCTTCCACATACCTCTTTAACAAAGCAAGTTCTGCTGTGGGGAATTCTCCCGCGGCCAGCACCTTGATATCATCGTAATAGAACAGATTACCGTTACCGTGAATGATCCTCTGCAGCAGGGCTTCTCTTGCCTCCTGCAAACGGTTGGCATCCAGTTCCTCCGAAATACGGCTGACACCGATGCTTACCTCCATGCGGGCAAACTTCCACAAATTGGCCTGAAGCACTTCAAAGATCTCCTGGGTGGACCTGCGGATCTCCTCCGGACTCTTCCCGTAGGAGATCACGTACATCTGCTTCTTATCCAGCAGATTATCGGCAATGCAGCAGTTACTTTCTTCCGACAGCTCATCAAAGATATTTTTAATGGTAAAACGTACCAGCTCAATATCCTGGTACTCCATGTTCTTCTCCCGATAGCGGTTCATATCCACACTGATCACGGAAATACAGTAATACAACTGTGGTTCTGTCATGGCTTCCAGGGCCGGATGCAGGGACATCAGATCCTTCGCTTCTTCAAAGGTATCCGCATTGACCAGCTCATTCAAGGCTCGCTCATAATCCCTCTCCTGACTTTCCACTTCGGAACGGGCCACCTTCAGAGCTCCCTGTCTGGCCAGCCGCAGCTTCTCCAGGTTATCGATGACCTGTCCCATAACATCCTGCAACTTTTCATTGGAGATCGGTTTCAGAAGATACGCGGTCACTCCCAGCCGGATCGCTTCCTCCGCATATGCGAAATCATCGTATCCGCTGACAATGACAAACTGAACATCTTCATCCTGCTCCTTGATCTTATGGATCAGCTGCAGTCCGTTCACCTCTGTCATCTTAATATCCGTAAAGATGATGTTGATCTGTCCCTTTTCATAGGTTTCCAGAGCCGTAGTACCGTCATCTGCCTCCAGGATCACATCAAATTCATACCCCAGATGCTTTAACCGGGCAATGATCCCCTGACGGATCAATGCTTCATCATCTACTACCAATAAACCAAATCCCATACTTCCCTTTCTGCCACTGCGTTGCGGCTTCCATCCTGCTTATCTCCGGATGGTTCCTCCGTCAGTCTCCCTGCTGCCGATACGGCAGAGAAATGATAAATTTACAGTTCTCATGCTCCGTGCTTTCAATGGAAACACCATAGCGGTTTCCGCAAACCAACCGGATCCTCTGATGCA
>JAILDL010000102.1 GCA_024689465.1 Lachnospiraceae bacterium | reverse complement strand
CACCATGGGAGTGATCCCCAGCTGTCTGCAGGCGGCCTGATAGCCTTCGAAGCGCTTGTCTGCTTCGCCGGGGAAGGAAGAATGAAAGCCAACAAAGGCAATCCTCCGGCACCCCAGTTCGTAAAGCTTGTTTACAGCCATTATACCACCGGAGTAGTTGTCTGAGGCAATCCGCGGAATAGAAGGGTCCTCAAAATAGCGGTCAAAAACCACCAAAGGGATATGGGCCGGCACTTTGCTGCTGATATCGGAGTAGGTCAGGGCGATGATCCCGTCCGTCTTGTTCTGGGAAGCCAGGGAAAGATATTCCAGCTCCTTCTCCGCGATGCCGTTGGAACAGCATAGGAACAGCTTTCTGGAATGCTGATAGGCCTGCTGCTCGATCTCATAGGCCAGCTCTGCAAAGAAAGGATGATCCAGGGTAGGGATGATCAGGGTGATGGTGCCGGTTTTCGAGGTCTTAAGACCACGGGCGTAGGAATTGACTTCATAATGGAGTTTCCGGATGGCTTCTTCGACCTTTATCCGGGACGCTTCCCGAACGGTCACGCCGTTGATCACATTGGAAACGGTCCCAAGGGAAACCCCTGCTTCCCGGGCCACATCTTTCATTGTAGGTGCGCTTTTTTCTGTCATGATACCCTCCATTTTACCGATGGTTTCATTATAGCAAAGTGTATGAAACGTTTCACATGTGAATATGCACAAAGACAGTTTTGCAAAATCGTGAATATCAGACAAAGTCACCAAGGATTTTCAAAAAATGATTGACATAGCCCTGGCCGGATTGTAAGGTTAAGACGTGCACAACATGAAACGTTTCAAGTTCAAAAGAGGACGGAACATGAAAGAGAAGAAAAACAGGCAAGTAAGCGGAAAAATAAGAAAGACACTGATACAGGCAGGCCGCTCCTGGCAGCTTTACCTGCTCCTTATGCCGGGTATTGTCCTGACGGTGATCTACAAGTACATTCCCATGTACGGCGTACAGATCGCCTTTCGGGATTACAACCCCATGCAGGGCTTTGGGGGCAGTCCCTTTGTAGGGATGCGCTGGTTTGTGAAGTTCTTTACCAATTACAAGAGTGTGGAAATGATCAAAAATACCATGCTCCTCAGCTTGTATTCGATCTTGTGGACCTTCCCCATTCCCATTGTGTTGTCCCTGATCATGAATCAGATCAAGCTGGAGAGGTTTAAGAAAGTCTCCCAGACGATCCTGTATGCGCCCCACTTTGTTTCCATTATGATCGTGTGCGGTATGCTGCGGATCTTCTTATCCCCATACGGGGGCCTGATCACAACGCTGGTAAGGGCAGCCGGTGGGGGCAACGTAACAGGTCTTCTGGACCGACCGGAACTGTTTCGTACGATCTACATCGCATCGTCGGTATGGCAGGACACCGGGTGGGGGATGATCATCTACATGGCTACGCTTTCCGGCGTGGACATCACCTATCACGAGGCTGCCCAGGTGGACGGAGCCAATATCTGGCAGAGGATTCTTCACATCGATCTGCCGGAGCTGGTGCCCATGATCATGATCCAGCTGATCATGTCCTTCGGAGACCTGATGAATGTAGGATTCGAGAAGGCATTTCTCCTGCAGACGGACCTTAATAAGTCCACATCCGAGATCATCGCGACCTACGTGTATGAGCAGGGTATGCTGAAAGGTATGTACAGTTTTTCCACTGCGGTCGGGCTGTTCAATACAGCTGTCAACATTGTGCTGCTGATCCTGGTGAACCGGATCTCCAGAAAGACTGCAGACATCAGTTTTATTTAGAAACAGGAGTAACGTATGAAAAGCAAGACACTGAAAAGTAAAAGCGACCGGATCATAGAGGCTGTGATGGTGGGCATTGTTTCCCTGACGGTTTTGGCAGTTTTATACCCGCTCTACTATGTGCTGATCGCATCCTTTTCCAATCCTTACGATGTCTACGCGGGGAAAACGTTCTTCTGGGTATCTGAGTTTACGCTGGAAGGGTATCAGCGGGTATTTCGGGAAGGGGCCATTGTTTCAGGCTATCTGAACAGTATCTTCTATACCGCACTGGGTACGGTACTGACCACAGCACTGGTCCTGACCACCGCCTATCCCCTTTCCAGAAGGGAAATGCCGGGCAGAACCGGGATCATGCTGTTTTATCTGATCACCATGTATTTTACCGGTGGTCTGATCCCTACCTACCTGGTGGTAGCAAAAACCGGACTTCTCAATTCCGTATGGGCACTGATCCTGCCCGGCGGTGTGTCCGTATTTAACGTGATCGTTACACGAACCTACTTCGAGACCAGTATCCCGAAGGATCTGTTTGAAGCCGCCAAGATCGACGGAAGCGGCCACCTGCGGACCTTTGTTTCCATGGTACTGCCCCTGTCGCGGCCTATCATCGCGGTCATGGTGGTCTTTGCTATGGTAGCCTTCTGGAACGACTGGTTTACAGCCCTTATTTACATGAACAGCAAGGATAAGTACCCTCTGCAGCTGGCCCTGCGCCAGATCCTGATCCAGAGCGAAGCCTCTGCCAATGCCCTCAGCGGTATGGACGGCGGATATGCGGAAGCCAACCGGATCACGGAGCTGTTAAAGTTCTCCTCCATGGTGGTGGGTGCGGTGCCTATGCTGATCTTCTATCCCTTCGTGCAGAAGTACTTTGAGAAGGGCCTGATGGTGGGCGCTGTGAAGGGGTAAGGAAATTAAAAACAAGATATGGGGAAAATGAAATAAGATAAGGAGAGGAAGTATGAGAAAGACTATGAAGAAAGCCATCTCTCTTGCGATGGCATTAACACTGGCCGCTATGACCGTAGGATGCGGTTCCCAGAGCGGAACGGCTGCAGATACCGCAGCAGAAACCACGGACAATGGGGGAAGTCAGGAAACCCAGGCAAAGGCTGCAGAGGAAGGGGACAGACACTTTACCATCTTTGCCGGCATCAGCCCCCTTTCTCCGGACAATTCCGAAAAGCCCATCGTTCAGCAGATGAACGAGGCCATGGATGTGACCATCGACTGGAACTGCGTTTCCGGGGATACACTGGTGGAAAAGAGAAACCTGATCTTAAATTCCGGAACGGATCTGCCGGATGCGTTCATGGGCGCACAGCTCACCGATTACGACATCATCACCGGTGGTGCCAGCGGCCTTCTGATCCCTCTGGAAAGCTATATCAACGAAGAAACCATGCCCAACCTCTGCGCAGTGATCAAGGAGCGGCCTGCTCTGATGGCCAGCTGCACCATGCCCGACGGGCACATCTACACACTGCCGACCATTTCCGAGATGGGCTTTACCTATAAGGATGGCAATGAGTACTTTATCGGCGCGATCCCGCAGTTCGTTTCCATCAACAAGAAGTGGCTGGATACCCTGGGCCTGGAGATGCCCACAACCATTGATGAACTCCACGATGTGCTGGTGGCTTTCCGCGACAACGACTGCAACGGCAACGGGGATGCCACCGATGAGATCCCTCTTTCCTTTGAATGGGGCCACTGGTGCGCCAACATGACCACGCTGTTTTCTGCCTTTGGTTTCACCGATTACAACGAGGACCACAGAGCAGTGGAAAACGGAGAGGTTTATTTCCAGGCAACCACCGAGAACTATAAGAATGCCATGAAGTATTTCCATGAGTGGTATGCAGAAGGCCTGATCGACATGGAAGTGTTCTCCCAGGATGACAGCCAGTATATCGCAAAGGGCGCCGCAGATGACGAGCGTCTGGGCGTATTTACCTGGTGGGAGATCCCCGAAGTGACCGGCAGTCACGCAGACGAGTACGAGTATCTGACCTATCTGTCCGGCCCGGACGGAACACTGGGCGTTAACTTAAACGAGCAGGGAACCACCGGCCATAACAGCTTTGCCATCACCAACGTGTGCACCAATCCCGCCCTTCTTTTAAAGTGGGTGGATCAGGCGTATGAGCCCATTACCAGTATGCAGGTGATCTACGGACCCATCGGTGTCTATTTCCAGGAACAGCCGGATGAAAACGGTGTCTACATCGAAACGGCGGAAGCAGGCGGTGACTTAAAGGCCAGAAGCGAGCTCCAGGGACCCAGCAGACAGCTGTCCTCCGATTTCGGTACCTACTACTACATGGAGGCAAGAGCACAGCAGAGACTGGATGACCTGAACAATGTATGGTTTGAGAAGGTGGATCAGTTCGAGTACTATCCCAGCGTGATCTACTCTCTGGAAGAGACCGATGTGATCAACGAACACATCACCGATATCAAGGATTACGTAAAGGAAACCTCCGCTAAGTGGCTGGCAAACGGCGGCGTAGACGAGGAGTGGGATACTTACGTAGAGCAGCTGAACAACATGGGCCTGCAGGAAGTGGTGGCGGCATGGCAGTCCGCTTATGACCGATACATGGAAGCTGCTAAGTAAATCCGGAAGCTACGATCCGGAAACAATTGAAAAAACGATCCGAAAAGGCTGATCCGGAGACAAATGGAAAAGACGATTCGGAAAGTATGATCTGAATAATAGTGTAAGAATAAGTAAAAAGCATGCAGCCCGGAGGTTACCCCTCTGTGGCCTCCGGGACTGCAGAACAGGAAGTTTAAATGAAACAAACGATCACCCCCGAACTGGCCAGAGCCAGAAAATATGAGTTGGAAGCGCCGCAGAAAAAGAAGATGCTCCCCAAACCGCTTTTTCATGTGGCACCTCCCATTGGCTGGGTCAATGACCCCAACGGCTTTTCGGAGTATCAGGGAGAGTTCCATCTCTTTTACCAGTATTACCCTTATGACACGGTATGGGGCCCGATGCACTGGGGCCATGTAAAGTCCGCGGATTTTGTGAAATGGCAGCTTTTGCCGGCGGCCCTTGCGCCGGATACGGAGGCGGACAGCTTCGGCTGCTTTTCCGGAACGGCTATTTCCCACGGAACAGACCACATCCTGGCTTACGCCGGAGTGGTACGGGAAAACGCACCGGACGGCTCTTTCAAAGAACGTCAGCAGATGTGTATTGCTGTCGGGGATGGAACAGACTATGTTAAGCTCCCGGAAAATCCCGTAATTGACGAAAAAATGCTGCCGGAAGGCGCCAGCAAGGTGGACTTTCGGGATCCCAAGATCTGGGAGGAGGACGGCACCTTTTATCTGATCGCGGTAAACCGCGGGGCGGACGGCTCCGGGCAGGTATTAAAATATGCTTCCGGGGATCTGAAAAACTGGACCTTTGAGGGCATCTATGATGCCTGCAAAAACCGGATCGGAAGGATGTGGGAGTGCCCGGATCTCTTTGATCTGGGAGAAAAGAAGGTGCTGCTCCTTTCTCCGCAGGAGGTACAGGGGCAGGCAAACGGCCTGCACCCCGGGGACAATACGGTGTTCCTGGTGGGAAGGGAAGATGCATCCTCCGGCACGTTCCTGGAAGAGTGCCTGCAGCCCGCAGACTACGGCCTGGACTTTTACGCGGCTCAGACCATGGAAACCTCTGACGGCAGAAGGATCCTCATAGGATGGCTGGCAACCTGGGCCTGCAACTGGTTTACC
>JAILDL010000072.1 GCA_024689465.1 Lachnospiraceae bacterium | reverse complement strand
ATGCTGCTTGCGGTAATCCCGGGGCGTCATATGAAATTCCTTTTTAAACTCCTGGGTAAAATAAATGGGATTGGAAAAGCCGCAGAGATCGGATATCTGCGAGATCGGTCTTGTGGTGGAATAGAGCATTTCCGCAGCGGCATTTAACCTCGTCAGAGAGCGCATCTCAATGAAGGTCTTCCCATAATGCTCCTTAATCAGACGGCAGGTATGGTTCGGGCTGAGACTTAGTGCCTTCGCCATTTCCGGCAGGGTGATGGTGGCATATTGATAGAGAAAGATCTGATCCATGGTGAGTAATCGTTTTTCTGCTTCCGACAGTGTTATCTTATGAGTTGCAGCAGACGGCAGTATCAGGCGAAAGACACGGATGAGAAGTTCCCGAAAGAGGGCTTCCAGCATATCCTTTGTATAGGCGTCTTTTTTTACCAGTTCCTGATCAATCGCTTCGTAGTAGATGTCAAAGGGAAGGGTCGTATGGAGAAGGGAAAAGCCAAGACTGTTCAGTGCATATGTCAGGGGGGTGGAAGGATTGGATACTGGAATGGAAAAGGCAACATGAAATTCTTCCATGTGATCCACCGGATCCGTTAACTGCTCATGGTAATAGTGGGGAGGAATCAGAAACAGATCGCCGGTTCCCAGAGGGATAGAGGCTTTATCGGTTAATAGTTTTCCTTTCCCTCCGTAGATATAATGAAGCTCATAAAAACTGTGCATATGGCGGGGAAAGGACTTCTGAAATACGCCATGGGCCGATTCCAGGACCTGAAGGGGTGTTTCCAAAAGGAATAGTTTGAGATTCAGATTACGCAGAAATTCCCTTGATTCCAGCGATGTTAACATGGTATATACCTCGGGGCATGCAGTATTGGTGGAAAGGCTTTTGATCCGGTTTTTAGGAAGAAATATACATTCATCATATCAAAAACATATAAAAAAACAACATTTTGCAGTCCAAGTTCCATGGGGGCTGTATTTTTTTGTCTCGCAACGGGACGTATATTGAAGATAGAAAAAAGAAGGATTCTTGGACGGTTGGGGGCCGACAGGAGAATTCAGGAGGGTATACATGCATAAGAAATGCAACTCTATTGGAAAACAGTTTACCAGACAATGGGAACTGCAGACCGTATCACTGTTGGGGATCGGATATCTCGTTCTGTTTTCGTATATTCCCATGTTGGGTATCATTCTCGCATTTAAATCATATAAAATTTCATCCGGTATTGGAGGGATCTTCTCCAGCAAATGGGTGGGGCTTAAGTATTTTCAGGAGTTTGTAACGGACTACAAGTTCTGTGAGCTGCTGCGCAATACTTTGGTCTTAAGCTCCCTGAAACTGGTGCTTGCATTTCCGGTACCAATCCTGCTGGCCATACTGATCTCTGAGTGTAAACACAAGGTATTTAAGCGTGTGATCCAGACCTGCAGCTATATGCCGAACTTTATTTCCTGGATCCTGGTCAGTGGTATCGCGGCGGTTCTGTTTTCTGAGACGAGCGGCGTGATCAATCAGCTGCTCGTAAAGGGTGGACTGACCTCAAAAGGAATCCCGTTTCTTACGGCACCGGGATATTTCTGGGGAATGTCTGTTTTTCTCTCTATTTGGAAAAGCTCCGGTTGGTGGGCCATCATTTTCCTGGCTGCGATCTCGGGAATTGATTCCACCCTGTATGAAGCCGCGAAAGTGGACGGAGCTGGACGGCTGCAGCGGATCTGGTACATTACCCTTCCGGGAATTCGATCCTCTGTAGTGACTGTACTCATTTTGTCCATCGGAAGCTTCCTGGGGGGTGGAATGGTGGGCTCCAATTTTGAACAGTCGTTTTTAATGGGAAATGCAGTGAATAACGCTACATCCGAGATCATTCAGACCTACGCCTTTAAGATGGGGATGTCCGAAGGACGCTTCTCGTATGCAACAGCAGTGGATTTTATCCAGTCGCTGGTATCCATCACATTGGTCATTATCAGTAACCGGATCGCAAAGCATTTCAATGAAGAAGGGTTGTTTTAGCAGGAGGATATTTCATATGAAAAGACTGTCGGAAGATACCTTAGTGGATGCCGTAGTGATGCTGCTGTTGCTGATCGTGGGCATTTTGACCTTATATCCGTTTTATTACACAATCGTTTGCTCCTTCAGCGACGGGATCGATCTGTTGAAGGGAGGCGTGTACCTGTGGCCTCGAAAGTTTACACTGGCCAATTATCATCTGTTTCTGACCGATGCAGATTGGATCCATGCGTTTCTGGTATCCGTTCTCCGAACAGTGGTCGGAACGACCTGTTGCGTATCCTGCACGGCCCTGTTCAGTTATGCCTTGTCCCGCAGGAATCTGCTTTTTCGGAATACT
Organism: Lachnospiraceae bacterium; assembly: GCA_024689465.1. Classification (GTDB taxonomy): domain Bacteria; phylum Bacillota; class Clostridia; order Lachnospirales; family Lachnospiraceae; genus JAILDL01. The sequence goes on along the minus strand of JAILDL010000072.1, from coordinate 2,992 downwards.
TACCGGTTTATGGTGGTCTTTACCATGTATTTTTCCGGTGGTCTGATCCCGTTCTACATATTGCTGAAAAATCTGGGATTGTTAAATTCTTTTGGGGTATATATCATCCCCGCCATGCTGAACACCTTTTTTGTGATCACAGGGATGAACTTCTTTTCTTCTATCCCTGAATCCATGCTGGAATCAGCGCGGATTGACGGAGCCCGAGAGTTACAGATTTTCCGAAAGATCGTATTTCCGGTTTCCAAGCCGTTTATTGCCACCTTGTCTTTGTTTGTAGCAGTGGGACAGTGGAACAGCTGGCTGGATTCCGCTTATTACGTACGGGACAGAGAACTGCAGACTCTGTCTTACAAAATGATGATGATCATCAACCAGAGTATTTCTTCTGCTGCGAACTCCGAAGTAGCCGGCCAGATTTCGGAAGCAAACAGCGCAACCAACTTTACCATTCAATCTACAGCAATGGTAATATCCATGCTGCCGATCATGCTGGTTTATCCGTTTCTGCAAAAATACTTTGTGCAGGGCATGATGATCGGCGCAGTAAAAGAGTAAGAACAAAAGTGCTTTACGGAGGTAAAAATGAAAAAAGGAAATGTATTGGCAGGGATCCTGGCAGCGGTCATGCTGCTTTCCACCGCATGTGGAAGTATGCAGGGGACATCCGGTGAAACAGTCGGAACCATCGAAAATGGAGGAAACAGTACCGAAACGGAAAACGTCGCATCCTCAGGGGAAAACGGAAGCAGAGATAAATTGACCATTTTTGTGGACGAATCCTGGTGGCCCTATGATACCTGGGAAGGAGCCGTTCCGGAAGAGTTCAGCAACCGCGTGGGGATCGATGTAGAGATCATTCGGGCGGCAGACGATAACCAGCTGCCCCTTATGGTATCTTCCGGGGATATGGCAGACATCGTATGCTCTTCACGGTATCAGTTTATGGCAGACGGAGAAGTCAGCTATGCTTTGGATGAGCTTGCAGAGCAGTATCCGGACATTACCTGGGATCCCGATCCGGTCTTTGCTTTTGTCAATCAAGCAGAGGATGGACACTATTACACCATTGGATGCGGATTCTCACCGGATTCCGATTATGAAGCCTATGATTCCATCCTGACCGAAGGCCCCGGATTTATGGTGCGTTCCGATATCATGGAGGAACTGGGGCTGAGCATTGATTCGCTGGACGATCTGGACACCGTCTTTGCAGCTGTGCAGGAAGCATATCCGGATATGATCACCACCGATTTCAACTGTATCCATAAGTTCGGATGGTTGATGAATCAGATGGGGCTTAAAAACAACGGTTATGTGGAGAATAACGGCAAACTGGAATGGTATCTGAGACAGGATGGTCTTCTGGATTACTACAAGAAGGTGAACGAATGGTATCGGAAAGGGTACATTCGCACGGAGAATTTTGCATACACATCGGAAGATGACACCAAGGAGGATTGTGTAGCAGGGCAGGCATTTGCCAATTTTGGTTATGACAATCACGCGGATAACTTTAATACGGCAATTGCCGCAAACGGAGATGATTTTCGCTTCCAACTGATCACAGAGTCCATCGGGGAGAATTGTAAGGTTTATAACACAGGCGCAGGCGGAAGAGGATTGTATATAACCAGATCCTGTAAGAATACGGAAGCAGCCTTCCGTTTCCTGTCTTATGCTTATAGCGACGAAGGTATGAAACTACTGATGTGGGGAATCGAAGGAGAGGATTATACGCTGGACGAGCAGGGATATCCCACCTTTACCTATGATTTCCAGGGCGATAATTCTGTTTTACAGCCCAGAGGATTGAAATACTGGGGGTGGCTGGTTCATAATGCAATTGTAACCGGTATTGCGGAAGCAACTTCCACATCACAAACGGCAGAAGCGCGAAAGAATCTGACTCCGTATGTGTATCGGAATCCGGTGATCGGTCTGATCCGGTTTGAAACCGATTCGGATGAGGCAGTGATCGATTCCAAGATCAAAGATATGGTAACCAATCAGGAAGCAGCCATCCTGACAGCGGATTCGGAAGCAGCTTGTGAAAAGGCATTTTATGAAATGGTGGATCTGGCAGAACAGCTGGGAATGAGCAAGCTGGAGGAATATGCTAATGCGAAATATCCGCAGTTGAAAGCTGAATATGACAAAGTAGTGGCTGAAAATTAGGAGAAAATGAGAACAACAGACTATCAAACCATCATTGAAGAAGTAATCGAAAAAGGGCCGTACAAGGACACCTGGGAGTCCCTGGAAGGATATGAACCGCCGGCCTGGTATGCAAAGGCCAAGTTCGGCATCTTTATTCACTGGGGGATCTACTGTGTGCCGGCCTTCGGCAACGAGTGGTATTCCCGGAACATGTACCTGCAGGGAACGCCGGAGTTTGAACATCACCGAAAAACCTACGGGGAACAGAAGGATTTTGGGTACAAGGATTTTATCCCCCTGTTTAAGGCAGAGCACTTTGACGCTGATGCCTGGGCAGACCTGTTTAAAGAGGCAGGTGCACAGTATGTGATCCCGGTTGCGGAGCATCATGACGGGTTTCAGATGTATGAGTCGGACCTGTCGGACTGGAATGCGGCAAAGATGGGACCCGGGCGGGATGTGCTGGGAGAGCTGTCCAAAGCATTTCAGGAACGGGGCATGGTAAACGGTGCCTCCTCCCATCGTGTGGAGCACTGGTTCTTTATGGGCCATGGAAAGGATTTCCCTTCAGATATCCATGAACCCTTAAAGAAAGGGGATTTCTACTGGCCGGCCATGCCGGAAGCGGATCATCACGATCTGTTTTCCAAGCCTGTGCCCACACAGGAATTTCTGGAGGACTGGCTTTGCAGGTGCTGCGAGATCGTGGATAAATACCGGCCGAAGATCGTGTACTTTGACTGGTGGATCCAGCACAGCTCCGTGAAAAAGTACGTGCGCAAGTTTGCGGCCTATTATTACAACCGGGCGGCAGAATGGGGAGAGGGCGTGG
>JAILDL010000056.1 GCA_024689465.1 Lachnospiraceae bacterium | reverse complement strand
ATACTGGTTCTTGATGCATCGCTGAAGATGATAAAGAAGATGAAAAAGAAACCTTTGCAGATAGGAATTCTTTTGACTTCTTTTGCTGTAATATTGCTTATAAATGTGCTGAATCTGCACTTATCATCGATAGTTGTGATGCTTACGGCAGTGCTCGTCAGCGTCGCCTTCTTTCTTGCAAAAAAGGGGCATAGAAAGGAGAGACGGGCGTGATATATTTGGACCTTTTGATTGGATTTATGGAAGTAGGACTGTTTTCTTTTGGTGGAGCATATGCTGCAATACCGCTTATCAGAGATGTGGTGTTAGCGCACGGATGGCTGGATGATGAGATGCTCTCTTACATGATAGCGGTAAGCGAAAGCACGCCGGGCCCTATCATGGTGAATCTTGCCACTTATGTAGGCAGCAATAAAGGTGGCTTGTTAGGGGCTGTGATTGCAACGACGGCGGTCATGCTTCCTGCGTTTATTATTATTCTTTTTATAATGGTGCTTGCAAAGAGCCTTCTTAAGAATCAGTATGTGCAGGCAATCCTCGGAGGGCTTAAGCCTTGTGTAATCGGCATAATTCTGGCAACCGGTGTCTATATGATTCTTGGAAATTGCTATATAAAGCCCGAGAGAAGCGTTGATATTATCGCAGTACTGATTACCTGCGTATTGGCAGTGATTTATTTTGGTTCAAGAAAGTTTATCCCAAAAGGGATGTCACCAATCGGACTTATATGCCTTGCGGCTTTGGTTGGGGTGGCTGTTTATGGGATATGATATTTATTTGACAGGTTGCTGTGTTTGCACGTTATATTTCAGTTTTATTCGCTATATCTTTCCGGAGCTGCAAACAACCTCCATTCGTTTGTTTTACAAAATTCCCCATTCTTTTGTAATGGTATCTACCCAGACAAGCTTTTCATTTCCGTACTTTCTCCCATCGGCATAGGTGGAATAGGTATCGGTAGATAATAATCCGTTCTTTTCAAAAGGTTCCCTCACGGGGGTATGACCGGCTACATTTAAAAAATCCTTCGGCCATGGACCTTTTTGGAGGTCATATATCTGTGGCCTGGCCCAGAGGGGTGAGTCATCATTCCATAACCTGTCTACGCCATAGCCATTTATGGTGGCAAGGACATACTCCAGATCCCTTTTTTCAGTATACAGGTAGGTATCGACATACTCTTCTATAAGCCCGGCGTGAGAAAAGATACAATTGTCGATCCTGTGGAGGATGGCCGCTTGTTTGCCTTAGCAAAACAGCATGTGAGGATATTTGCGGGCAAACGATATGAGCCTGTCCATTATTTTTTCTGCCTGGTCGAATATTTCAGGTTTTAAATGGACATCCGGAATGACCAATACTTTCATCTTCGGTTCCTTGCTGATACGAAGAAAATGAGCGCTGTATAAAGTCTATTCTATGCATAGGGCCAGAAGAAAACAATCAAAAAGAAATTGCTTGACTCTAACGTTACGTGATAGTTTATGCTTAATTTACACGTGAAGGAGAGGAAAGCCATGATGACAGTTAAGGAAGTAAGTAAGCTGACGGGAGTGAGTATACGCACCCTGCAGTATTACGATCAGATCGGACTCTTAAAGCCGGCAGAATATACGGAGTCCGGATACAGGCTGTATGACGATGCAGCGCTGGAAAGACTGCAGCAGATCCTGCTGTTTCGTGAGCTGGAATTTCCGCTGAAGGATATCAAGGATATTGTGACCAGGTCAGATTTTGATAAACGTAAGGCGCTGGATCAGCAGATCGGGCTTCTGGAACTGAAAAAGGAGCATATCGAAAATCTGATCCTTATGTGCAAAGGATTAAAGTCGAGAGGAGTGAGACATTTGAATTTTACGGCATTTGATACCGGGAAACTGGATGAATATGCAAAGAAAGCAAAGGAACAATGGGGAAAGACCCCGGAATATAAGGAGTTTGAGGAGAAAAACAAGAACCGCTCAAAGAGCGAGGAGGAAAGCATGATGGCTGCCTTCATGAAGCTCTTTGAAGAATTTGGCACCATGAAGGATTTGAATCCCGCGGACGGAGCGGTACAGGAACAGGTAAAGAAGCTGCAGAGCTTTATTACGGAGCATTTCTATAAATGTTCCAAGGAGATTCTGTCCGGTCTGGGGAAAATGTATGCAGGCGGTGGAGATTTTACCGAAAACATCGATAAGATGGGCGGCGAAGGAACCGCGGAGTTCGTACATCAGGCCATTGAGATTTATTGTAGCAAGTAAAATAAAAAAAGGGAAGCCCTGCAGATATGTGTATCTGCAGGGCTTTTGCGGATGCGGATCCTTTATTGCCTGTTGCCTTGCGGATCTATGCCAGCAGGTTTAAAAATTCCGAAAAAACTGCTTCGCTGCAAAGGCTTTTCAGCTGTCCTTGCATGAATTCCAGTTTCCCGTCGATCCACTCTCTGGTATAGTGTGACATATTATCTGCAGCCTTCTCTCCGAAGATCTGCAGGACTTCCGTTTTCGGCTTCTTTTTTACCGTCGCGCAGAACGTAACATATGCATCGATCTTTTCGGAGAGACGCTTCCATTCCGCAGCAGCCTTCTCTGCTTTACCTGCCCTCAGATAAGCAGCCATAAGGAACTTGCTGGTCTCCCTGTAAAATCCCTGGCAATGGGCACGCATTCTTTCGTCCTTCATAAATTCATCCATCATGGAGATGCCCCAGCGGCAGTTTTCCTCCACTTCTTCCAAGGGGCTGACCCAGGACATAGCCTCTGCTGTGTAGACAATCTGCTTATTGATTCCACGGATAAAGTTCTGATAGTTGTCGCGGATCTGGGCTTTCCATCGCATTTTTCCCTCATCTGTATCGATGGGGATGTAATAGGGCAGCAGCGTTTCCTGTAACATATTGCTGCGGATGGTCGGAAGCGCGTCGATATGCTGGCGTCCTTTCTCCCAATCCTGCAAGTGCCAGCAAAGCCAGGCCAGTGCATAGTGGCATTTGTCCGTCAGATCCTTATCCCCGGAGAAGCGGATCACCTGCAGGGCCCGGTTCTCGGCGGTGCGAACGATCTTCTTCCATTTCTTTTCATCGTCCTTTAACAATTCCGTATAGTAGGAATTCTTCGGATTCACATACCGGCTCATGTGAGCCACCGCCTGCACATAGCGCATCAGGATGCCGTAATTAAAGACATTCTCTTCGCATAACTGATCCAGATATTCTACGGCATGCAAAGCGCCTTCCGACTGCTCTCCGCTGTCCCGGAGGTCGTTGGCCTTTTGATTAATTTCTTCAGCCAGCTTTACATCATAGTTTTCCGGAGCATATCCGAATAATGCATCGGTAGAAACATTCAGCGCCTGGGCAAGAGGCACGATCTGTGTTACATCCGGCATACCGGAACCACTTTCCCATTTGCTGACAGCCTGACCTGTCACACACAGGATACTTGCGAGTTCTTCCTGGGTGATCCCCAGATTATGCCGGTATTTTTTTATATTATTTCCTAACGCCATATCTCAATCCTCTCTTTCAAATCGTTGTGGATCGTACAGATGCATCTTCGATGTTCTCACTATATCAGAAAGCCGGGAAAGTGGCTAACAACGGGTTTTTGAGAATTCTCCAACGCTGCGTTGGAAATTGCAAAAGAAAATTTTTGATTACTTTTGCAATATATAGTTGACAAGATTACAAATGCAATGTATAGTGTACATATCAGGAGGATATATGACATGAGAAATTTAAAAATGAAATTCCGGCGGATCGAGCTGGACATGTCGCAGACCGAACTGGCTGAGAAGGCCGGGGTCACCAGACAGACCATCGGACTGATCGAATCGGGAGATTTTAATCCATCCATCAAACTATGCGTTCAGATCTGCAGAGCACTGGGCGTAACACTTAACGACTTATTCTGGGAGGAAGAGGAAAATGAAGAAAACAAATAATGTATTGGACGAGAGACAGGAAGCAGATTTACTGAAAATTGAGAGAAGCGGATGCTGGCTGGCATTCTGGGGACTGCTGATCGCCATCGTGGTACAGACCGTCATCGGAACAACGGATATCATTGGGGAATGGATCGTATTTATGTGTCTGTGCCTGTATATGGTAGTAGAGTGCCTGCGTAAGGGTATCTGGGCAAGGTCCTTTAAGCCCAGCGCCGGCAGCAACCTGATGTTTTCTGTTATCGGCGCAGTTGCATTCGGAATTGTTACAGCCATTACTGCTTATTTCCGCAAGCCCGAAGCATGGCGCGTAGCGATCATGTGCGGCGTATTTGCCTGTGTTCTGCTGTTTATCGTGCTGTTTATTACCTTAAGCATCGCAGGATCTGCGGTAAAAAAGCAGGAAGAGAAGTTAAATGCGGAGCCTGAAAACGAGGACAAGTAAAAGCGCTCAACACAATAATAAAGAGAGGATCACAGAAAGCTGCGGAGCAGAAAACCGTGGCTTTCTTTTTTGTTCGGAAAGAGACTGGATTTATCACCAATAGATGATATGATGGGAATTACGACACCATTACGCACAGGAGCGGGTCTGTAGCAGATCCGCCCAAGGAATACCCACATGGAAAAAACAAAAGTAAAACTCTTTGCCGACCGGCAATTCTATCATAAGCTGTTTATCATCATGTTCCCCATTGCACTGCAGAGCCTGATGCTTTCTGCCGTTGCGGCAGCAGATGCCATTATGCTGGGCAGGATCGAGCAGGATTCCATGGCAGCTGTTTCCCTGGCAACACAGGTGCAGTTTATCCAGAACATGATCACCTCTGCCTATACGGGGGCTGCGGCCATTCTGGGAGCGCAGTATTACGGAAAAGGGGACATGCGGACCATCAACGATATCTTCTGTATGTCGCTGAGATTAATGACAGGCGTGTCACTACTCTTTTTCGTATTGTGTTTCTTTTTCCCGGAATATCTGATGATGATTTTTGCGTCTGACCCAGTACTGATCGAGATCGGTGCAGGGTACCTTAAGATCGCCGCCTGGTCTTATCTGATCACCGGCTTCTCCCAGTGCTACCTGACCATCATGAAAGTAACGGGCCACCCGGGAACCACAGCGCTGGTCAGCTCCTGCACGGTACTTTTAAATATCATCCTAAACGGCATCCTGATCTTCGGATTATTTGGGCTTACGCCCATGGGGGCACAGGGTGCGGCCCTAGCAACTCTGATTGCCCGGATCGTAGAGCTTGCCTGGGGTATCGCCATTTCTTATAAAAAGGGCTATATGCATCCGGACTTCTCCCGGTTTTTTGTAAAGAATCCGCAACTTTCCAAAGACTTTCGGAAATGCTACCTGCCG
>JAILDL010000045.1 GCA_024689465.1 Lachnospiraceae bacterium | reverse complement strand
CCTTCCCATATTTTTCCCCGTTATCCAGGAGCTGTCTGCAGCGCGCAGCCCGCATCCTTGCTCCCTCCCGGGTTTTCTCCAGCTTTTCCAGTTCAGCTTCCGGATTGGGAAGCTTCTTTAACGCTTCCTGTACCTCCCCATAGACCTCTTCCAGCAGGAGGGCTTCTTTTTTCAGACGCTTTGCATCCTTTTCCAGGACCAGGATCGTTGCTTCTTCCTCTTTGGCCTGTGCGGTGATCTGCTCACATTTGGACAGCAGTTCCAGCTGCTGCTTATGCTGTTCCAGGCTTCGGAGCAGTTTGTCCCGCCCCTTTGCCGCCGTTTCTGCCAGGTCTCTCCGCTCCTTGCTGCGGTCAAACAGTTCCTGCTTTTCCGGCAGTTCCTGCTCCAGTTTATCCAGCTCCTGACGCAGTTTTTCCGTTTCCTGCACGGCTCCGGAAAGGGTCTGCTGCCGGGACAGTTCCTGATGGAGGGTTTCCAGTTCCTCTGTCTTTTTATCTCCCAAGGATCCGTCCTTTTCCAGCAGTGCATCCAAAAGCTCCAGCACTTTCCCGCTTTCCAGGATCTCCTTCTGTTTACTCAGCAGTTCTTCTTTTCTCCGCTCCTCTTCGGACAACTCTTCGGTGCGGATATCGGAAGTATATTGGCGGATACTCTTTTGCAGATCCGCATATTCTTTTTCCAGGGCTCTGGCGTTTTCCTTCAGCCGGTTCTGCCAGCTGTCATACACTTCCGTATGAAACAGACTGCGAAAGATCTTCATCCGCTCATCGGTGGTAGCAAGCAGCAGTTTTCGGAAATCGCCCTGGGCGATCATAACGATCTGTCCAAACTGCTCTCTGGTCATTCCCAGGAGAGCGGTGATCGCTTCATTCACCGGAGTGGGCTTGGAGATCACGGTGCCATCCGGCATGGTCAGATCCGCATCGGCCCCTTCGCTGGTCATGGCACCCTCTGCGCCGCCTCTCTTTTTGGGGCGCAGATAGGCAGGGTTTCGCCGTACCCGGTATTCCTTCCCCTTCAGGCGGAAGGTAAAGTCCACATAGGTTTCCTGCTCCGGCGATGCATACTGGCTGCGGAACATCTTCGTATCCCGCACGCCGCCGGAGGCTTCCCCGTACAGGGCAAAACAGATGGCATCAAAGATGGTGGTCTTGCCGGCGCCGGTATCTCCGGTAATGAGATACAGCCCGTTTTCCCCCAATGCGGAAAAATCGATGGTGGTCACATCTGCATAGGATGCAAAGGCACTCATGGTAAGGGAAACAGGTTTCATAGCACCTCCTCCAGAACCTTGCGGGCATAGGCCACCTGGTCCTCTGTCATATCCTGATTATTCTGCAGCAAAAACAGTTCCTCCAGGAAGTCCATAGGCTCTTTTTTCTGCAGCTCTTCGCTGCTTTCCAGCACCCGACTTTCCATGCTGCGCAGATTCTCATACTCCACCCGCATCAGATTGGGATAGATCAGGCGCAGCTTGGCCACTGCCTGAAATACTTCCTCTTCATCGGTCAGAATGATCCGGTAGTAATCTTCCCGGTTCCGATCCTTATAAAAGTCTGCTGCCGTAAGCTCGTCATAGGTTCCCTTTAGCTGCACCAGATCCCGCAAAGGAATAAGGTCCCGGGTCTGCACCCGGACATTTCCCTTTTCCTCCACCTCCACAATGGTCACACTCTTTTTATGGTTTACTTCGGAAAAGGAATATTTTAGCGGCGTTCCGCTGTAACGTACACTTTCCCGCCCCACCTTCTGGGCTCTGTGAATGTGCCCCAGGGCCACATAGTCAAAGTCTTCCAAGAGCGCTGCGGAAATGTTTTCCAGACCGCCTACGGTAAATTCCTCGGACTCCGAAGGCTCCGCTCCCGTCAGGAACTGATGGGCCAGCAGAACATTGCGCTCTCCGGGAAGAAGCTGCCCCTCCGTCTTCATATGTTCCAGCACAAGCCGAAAGGCATCCTCATAGCTGTGCACATCTTCCCTATCATAGGCTGCCCGCACCATGGCAGGACGGATATAAGGCATGAGGAATACGTTCAGTTTTCCCCACCTGTCCTCCATCACGATCTTCTCCGGAAGGCCGGAAAAGACCGGGGAAATATATACCTCGGCCTTTTGCATTACACTTCGTCCAAAGGAAACCCTCTGGGCATTATCATGATTTCCACTGATGAGGAAAACCTTTCGGTTTTCCTTGGTCAGCTGGGTAAGAAACGTATCCAGGAGCGCCACCGCTTCTGCGGGGGGCACAGCCTTGTCATAGATATCCCCGGCAATGAGGATACCTTCCGCTTCTTCCTTTCCTGCGATCTCCAGGATTTCCTTTAATATGTACGCCTGGTCTTCCAGCAGGGAATACCCCATCAGCTGCTTTCCCAGGTGCAGATCCGCTATGTGCAGAAATCTCATGCTATATTCTCCATCTGTGCCGTGTACAGCTTGTAGTAGAAGCCCTTCTTCGCCATGAGTTCTTCATGGGTTCCGCATTCTACGATACCGCCGTCATCGATGTACATGATCTTGTCGCAATTCTTTATAGTAGAAAGACGGTGCGCGATGATAAAACTGGTCCTGCCCTTCAGCATGGCATTTAAGCCCTGTTGCAGGTTCCGCTCCGTCTGCACATCAATACTGGAGGTTGCTTCATCCAGCACCAGAATGGCAGGGTCGGATAACAATGTGCGGGCAAAGCTGATCAGCTGCTTCTGTCCCTGGCTGAGCAGAGAACCTCGTTCCTTTACCTCCGTGCTGTAGCCATCGGGCATGCGCATAATGAAATCGTTGGCGCAGACGGTCTGGCTGGCCCGTACGATCTCGTCCCGGGAAGCGTCCAGCTTGCCATAGCGGATATTGTCTTCAATGGTTCCGCTGAAGATGAAGCTGTCCTGCAGCATGATGCCCATCTGAGAGCGCAGGGAGTGCAGGGTCACCTGAGAAATATCCTGATCGTCAATGAGGACGCGGCCTTCCGTAACATTGTAGAAACGGGAGATCAGGTTCACGATGGTACTCTTGCCTGCACCGGTAGGTCCTACCAGGGCCACGCTTTCACCGGGCTCCACGGTAAAGGATACATTCTTTAACACGTTTTTCCCGGGTTCGTAGGCAAAGGTCACGTTTTCAAAAGTAACCTTGCCTCTGATGGGAGGCATATCTCCTGCATCCGGTGCATCGTCCACAGTCACCGGCTCGTCCAGCGTCTCAAAGATACGCTCCAGATAAGCGATGTTGTTGATAAAATTGTTAAAGATATTGCCCAGGTTCATAATAGGCTGCCAGAATCTGGCGGCGTAGGAGGAAACTGCCACAATGGTTCCAAGGGTGACATTTCCCTGGCCGATGATGAGCAAGCCGGTAAAGTAGATAGCTGCACGGACAAAGACGGAGATGCCGTCAATACCGGGCCAAACCAGGTTGGAATACTCCACAGCCTTCATCCAGGACTTTCTGCAGCGCTCCGAGAGCACCTGAAAGATATCCGCATTCTCATCTTCTCTGGCGAAGATCTGGGTGATACGGGCGCCTACGATGTTTTCCTGCAGGTAGGCGTTTAAGTTGGAGTTCTTGTTGGAAACGGCCTGCCAGGCCTTACGCTGTCTGTTCTTGATCCACATCATGAATACGAAGAGAACCGGCACACCCGCCATGACCACCAGCGATAGTTTCACATCCACGATGAACATGAAGATGATGATGAAGATCAGGTTAAAGATCTCCAGGATCACGTTGATCAGGCCGTTGGAAAGCATATCCGAAACAGAATTGACATAATTGACCACGCGGATCAGGATCTTGCCGTGAGGTCTGTCATCGTAATACTGGAAGGGCAGCTTCTGTAAATGGGCAAAGATATCCGTACGGATATCAAAAATGATATTCTGGCTGACCTTGACCATGATCCGGGAACGGATGGTGGCAAAGATCACGCTGGTGACATAGATGATCACCAGAAAGATCACCAGCCGAAACAGCATGTCCTTGTCCTTATTGGGAATGGCAATATCCAGTGCCTGCTGGTTGATCATGGGCGCCAGCAGACCAACGGCTCCGCCGATGCCGCTGAGCGTCATGGCAAAAAGCATCTTGCCTGCATATTTTTTGATATAGACGGAAGCTCTAAGGAGGTGCTTAAAGTCAAAAGGCTCTTCCAGGATCTCGTCTTCTTTATAGGTATTTCTTCTGTGATCTGCCATTTTACGCCCTCCTTTCCGCTTCCTCGGCGCCCATTTGCAGCTGGACCGCTTCATAATAATAGCCGTGCTTTGCGATCAGCTCTTCATGGGTACCGGCTTCGGTGATCCGTCCGTTTTCCAGGATCAGGATCTTATCTGCATTCTTAGTAGTAGAGATCCGCTGCGCGATGATGATCTTCGTACAGGGGAAATCCAGGTGCTTTAAGCTGTCCTGGATATGTTTTTCCGTCTCTAAGTCCACCGCGGAGGTGGTATCGTCCAGGATCAGAATGGACGGACGGATGGCCAGTGCTCTGGCCAGAGAGATACGCTGCTTTTGTCCGCCGGACAGGCCCACGCCCCGCTCGCCTACAATGGTATCGTACCCTTCGGGCATCTTGGCAATAAACTCGCTGGCTGCGGAATATCTTGCATACTTGGTCACGTTCTCGGAAGAAAGAGAACTGTCACCGTAGGCAATGTTGCCGTCGATGGTATCGGAATAAAGGAGCACGTCCTGGGTCGCCAGACCGATGTTCTTACGCAGTTCCTTTAAGGTAAAGCGCTTTACGTTAATGCCGTCGATCAGGACTTCTCCCTCATAAGGGTCGTAGAACCGGGGGATCAGCTGGATCAGCGTGGTCTTACCGCAGCCGGTCTCGCCCATGATGGCGATGGTCTCTCCCGGATTGGCGGTAAAGGAGATGTTCCGCAGAATGGGGCCGTCTGCCTCGTCATCCTGATACTCAAAGGAAACGTTCTTAAATTCCACCTTGCCTTCAAACCGGCCGGGATGGGGTACCGGATCCTCCGGATCGTGAATGGAGGGCTGGGAATAATAGATCTCCATGACCTTATAAGAAGCCGCGTCAAACCGCTGGAATTCGTTCATGATGGAGCCCAGCTGCCGCATGGGGTTGGCAATGGCCCAGGTCAGGCCGGAAAATGCCACAAACTGGCCCATGGTCAGCTGATCGTTGATCAGGAACAGACCGCCTACGACGAGCAGGACCACCGGAAGGAGGTTGGCTGCGGTTTCAATAAAGGGGAAGTAGGTGATCCAGGTCAGGGCCGTTTTCTGATTGGTCTGGGAATAGTCTTTGTTGCAGCGGTCAAACTTCTCGATCTCATAGTCTTCCCGGGCAAAGGCCTTTACCACCCGGTTTCCGGAGATGTTCTCCTGGGCATCGGTATTGAGCTGCGCCAGCTTTTCACGCAGCAGCTTATGCAGAGGAGCCACCTGTTTCTTAAAAAGGATGATGACAAATAAGATCACCGGTCCGATGGCCACCAGAGCCAGAGCCAGCCGCCAGTCCATGATGAAGAAATAGATACTGGTGGCACCTACCAGGGCACAGGCTTCGGTGATCATACGGACCACCCAGGCAACCATGTGGCGCACCGCATCCAGATCTCCGGTGACACGGGTCATCAGATCACCGGTACGGTAGGTTGCGTAAAACTTCATGTCCTGCCGCTCGATCTTGTTAAAGAGATAGTTTCTTACCCGGAAGAGGACCTTCTGGGATACCATCTCAAAATCCATGCATACGAAATAAACGATCACCACACGCAAAAGGGTGAGACCGATCATGGCCCCCAGGAGCATGAGAAACTGATCCCTGTGGTTTGCCAGGTTTGCGGCAGCCTCTTCGCCGGAGAGGAAATTGTCTACGATCTTGCTGGAAAAATGGGGGATGGTCAGCTGCAGGCCGTTGTAGACCACGGTTCCGAAGATGCCCAGTATGTAAATGAAACGGCAGCCTTCCATCTGCTCCCAAAGCCACGCCAGCTTTGTTTTCGGAAATGTTTTCATAATGATAATCTTGCCTCGATCTGATCAAAATCAATGATACGCGTTGTGCCGTCCTTTAAAACGGACTTGATGGGACCAAACGCACCGGTTTTTTCCGGATCGGTATATTCCATCCGCAGAATGGGGAATAATTCGTCCTCGGTAAAGTCTTCATGACTCTCTCTGGTGATCGTCTGAGAGATCATCAGGTAGGGCTCATGGCCGCCGTACTGCTCCTTAAATGTCCACTTGGCATATGCGATCAGGGAATGCTCCGAATCCGGATTGGTGTCCTTGCTCTTTACGTAGCCCAGCTCAACGTCACCGTATACGGTCATGGCCAGCTGCTTACATTCTCCGGTGTGCGAGGTTCCCTTAAAGATGATGGCCTTTGCACCTTCTGTTTCTTTTATCGTCACTTCCGTGCCGTTATCGGGGAATCCGTAGGAGCCCAGGGTAAATTCCACCGGTCTTCTGTGGAGTCTGTGCTTGTCAAAACGCAAAATCCCGCAGGGTACATAGGTATCTGCCAGGTTTACGGCCTGGATCCAGTGGGTCTCCGTATCCAGCCGGTAATCAAAGAACTGTCTCCGGTAGAGCACGTTGTCCCTCTCTCCTGCCCAGAAGGTGGCATTGCCGTGGCTGACCGCGCCGGTGGTCACATCCTTCAGCAGATACTGCTGCGACTCCAGTTCTCCCTTTTGAATGCTGCCGCCTGCATTCTCTGTGGCAGAAAATTCAGGCATGGCTTCCCAGGGATACCGGGTATTAAAGCAGAGCTTGCTGTAATTCCACATGCCGTGGAGATCCCCGATGTTCTTTACCACCTTGCCGGTCCGGAGGATGGTTTCCCCGTTTGCCTTATGATTGGTAAAGCAAAGAGCAGGGCCGTTTAAGACCGTCTTTTTCACATCCCTCGGTGCCAGGATCTCCCAGATGCCGTTGTTTTCCTTTGCGGTCCAGAAGGGATGATCGGCCGGCAGGTGCAGGCACAGGAAAGCTTTTCCCAGCCAGAAGGGGGATTCGGCACAGCTGTACCCCTGTACCAGAGGGGAAAACTGTCCGTAAAAGCCAAGGGTGGGGATCCCGTTCCATAAGGTATCGTCCCGGCCCAGGAACTGCATCAGCGAGCCGGAAGAGATCCGCCTTGCCAGGCCCGGATCCGCCGTCCAGTGTCGCAGAAACATATTGCCGTCAAAGGCACTGGTTGCCGCATTGCGGTAGATGTTACTGCGTCCGAACATGTTGGTAAAGCCGTCTTCATCAAAGAATTCGGCATAAGTTTTCATCAGTTCATTGGAATGCTCTTCAAAAGCCTCTGCGATCCGGGGCATATGGTCATAGCCGTACCACAGATTCCACAAAGGTGCATAAACATTAAATGCCCAACAGGAATAATAATCAAAACACTGTCCGTCCCGGTACCAGCCGTCGCCCACATAGTAGGCCAGGATGGACTGGGCATGATCCAGCATGATATCCTCCCGGATCTCGTACCCCTCCCGGTAGAGGAAGGCCAGATCCAGCATGTTAAAGAGCCGCCAGTTCTGCGGTACGGTATTGTTATGGCCGAAGCTGGATAAAAATCCGGCGATCCGATCCTTTTCTTCCTTAGCATATGTATCCCAGATCTCCTCCTTGCTCATCCACAGGCAGATGACCAGGGCACAGGTTTCCACCGTCTGCTGGAAGCAGCGGAACGGATCCTTATTGCCGGTAATTTCCTGCAGCTGCTCATAGGTTCCCACATAGATGGGATCCGAAGGCGTTACGGAGCGAAGGATCTGGTTCTTATAGTAGTCTGCCAGCTTGTAGCCGCAGATGGTGATCTCCGGGTTATCGTGGATCAGAGGAGCAGCAATGAACATGGTACGGGTCAGGCCCTCAAACATTTCCGCTTTTCTCTCTGCTTCCTGCACATCTTCCGGTGCGGACAGATGGGGATAGGTAATGGCCGTTTCCTTTCGCGGCATTACAACGGGATCTTCAAAAGTTTGAATGTGCTTGAATATACCAGTGAGAAGATACTCTCCAGCTTCGATCCAGCTTTGTCTGGTCAGTCCGGTGTAGGGACTAAGGGAATAGTCGGTGGTACTCGGGATAAATGTCATAAAAATGACCTCCTGCAACAATAATTGGTTCTTCCGTCTCTATGAAATCTGCCACCACTCGAAGTCAGTTTACAACGGTTTCCTATGAAAATCTACCAAAATTCAATTTTTTTATTTTCTGAATAAATATTCATTTTATTCTGTGCTACAATGTTACAGATATAAATCAGACAAATGCATACAGGAGGATTTTCATGTCACAGAGAACGGATATCCACAAAATACTCATTATCGGGTCCGGCCCCATTATCATCGGCCAGGCCTGTGAGTTTGATTATTCCGGAACCCAGGCCTGCAAGGCGCTTCGCTCCCTTGGGTATGAGATCGTATTGGTAAATTCCAATCCCGCTACGATCATGACGGATCCGGAAATGGCCGATATTACCTACATCGAGCCTTTAAACGTTGCCCGTTTGGAACAGATCA
>JAILDL010000215.1 GCA_024689465.1 Lachnospiraceae bacterium | reverse complement strand
AGCAGAAGAAAGCTCTGCAGGAACAAGAAGCCGGCTCTAAGAAATCCAATTAACCTCATATGCACAAAAAAGCCCTGCTTCCATGGAAAGAAGCAGGGCTTAATCTTTATCTTTTCATTTTTGGGTTATGGGACAAAACGTGTTGATGAACCCCTAACCCCGTCCCCAGGGGTTCACTGTGCACTGCTGGGTCTCTCACTCAATGTAACCTGCACATCCTTGGTCTGATAGCCGGTGGGATATGCCTGGGAGATCGTCAGCGTTACGGTTTCTCCGGCTGCATGGTAGCTTAAAGCTTCCTTCAAAGCTTCCATGGAATTCACCTCTTTGCCATTGATGGCAACAATAATATCTCCACGGATCAGGCCTGCAGCTTCTGCACCGGTACCCTGATAAACCTGTGTTACATAAACACCTTCCGGAATGTTGTAGGAAGAAGCGGTTTCGGAATCAACCGTCTGACCGGTGATTCCCAGATAACCGGCCTTGGCTTCCTCCACCTTGGTCAGAGTTTCCTGCTGCATCAGATCATTGATGATTGGAAGAGCAGCACTGATGGGGATCGCGTAACCCATGCCTTCTACTGTCGTTCCACCGATCTTGTTGGAGTTGATACCGATCACTTCACCGTTGATGTTAAGCAGTGCGCCGCCGGAGTTACCGGGGTTGATGGCTGCATCCGTCTGGATAAAGGTTCTGGATTCATCGGTTACAACATTACCGTACTCATCTGTTGAAGTAAATGCACGATCCACTGCACTGATGACACCGGTGGTTACAGACTGGCCGTAACCAAGGGCATTACCGATTGCAATGGCAGGTTCGCCAACCTTTAATGCATCCGAATCACCAAGAACCGCAATGGCGATCTTGGACATGGTATCGCTGGAAAGGTCTTCCAGTTTTACAGCGATGACCGCCAGGTCCATGTCGGAGTCGGTACCCTTTACAAGGGCATCTGCAATGCTGGCGTCGTTAAAGGTTACCTGCAGCGATTTATTATTTTCAATCACGTGATAGTTGGTCACGATCAGAAGCTCGGTATCGTTCTGTCCAACGATGATACCGGTTCCGGATGCCTGTCCCTCCTGGGTGTACTGCTGTCCGAAGAAAGAATAAGCAGTGGAAGTATAGTTATTTACGATGGAAACGATGGACGGCATTGCGTTGTCCACAACGTTGGTCACATCCGTTACCACTGCGGAAGTATTGCTGGAAGTGGTTGCTGTTACCACGCCCTTATCGTTCAGGGTAGTATCCAGAGTAGGAACTTCCGCCACAGTCGTTTCTGCCGTTTCCTCCGTAAGAGCCATCCTGGTTCCGGTCACCTGATTTACACCATAGAATGCAAGTCCTGCAACAAGGCCAAACACAAGGCCCATGGCGATGGTAGAGAATACTTTCTTTACGCCGCTGTTTCCGGGCTTACGATCTCTTCTTTCCTGCCTGCGAGCTCTGCGCGCCTGGCGGTTTTCCTTCTTTGCATTAAAGGATGTGCTGTAATCGTAGGTCCCGCCGCTATAGCTGCCGGCCTGTGCCGCGCTGCCCTGTCCGTAGGTGTAGCTTCCGTAGGTTCCTTCGCTTGCTCTCTCGGTATAAGTGGTTCCTGTGGAAGCTTCTCCTGCATAAGTACTACCGGCTGTCGTGCCCTCCGTGTAGGTCGTTCCGTTGGTCTGTCCGGTGGTATATGTAGTGCCTGTGGTTTCAGAGGCGTTGCTTCCTGTGTTCATTCCATTGTTTAATCCGTTGTTCATATCTTCCATGGTCTTCAAGCTCCTTTCTGTAAGCTTTCTCGCATCGGAGGATTCATTTCCCTCTCGCTTTATGAGACCAAGTATATTTTCTATTTGTGTTCAAATTGTGACGAATCTATGTGATTTTTATTAAATGATGAAAAAAGGTTTTTTCCGGTGTTTCTACCGTTCCCTCGCCTCCAGGAATGCAAAGGACTTTCCCCCGTCATGAGAAACATAGATCCCCACCGGCCAGCCCTCCAGCGCCGGATCATGATAATCCCCATCCGGCCCCTGGCCTGCCAGGAGATAGATAGCGCCATCTTCTTCCCACACCTGCTCCGGCA
This sequence comes from Lachnospiraceae bacterium, assembly GCA_024689465.1. Taxonomy (GTDB): domain Bacteria; phylum Bacillota; class Clostridia; order Lachnospirales; family Lachnospiraceae; genus JAILDL01. The sequence continues at coordinate 1,043 of JAILDL010000215.1, read as the reverse complement.
TCACAAAAGGATTGTAGTTCTTGCCATCCGGCAGGGCGATTTCCGGCGAAGGGAGGGAAACGGAAGCAAAACTCTTTCCTCCGTTATCCGTCCGAAACAATTCTCCGTAGCTGCCGCCACTGTGGGTCAGGCAGGAAAAACCGGTCTGTCCGTCTCCCAGAAAAGTAAGGAACGACACCTCTCCGATGGAACCCCGGAAAGGATCCGAACTGATCAGGCTGGCAGTATCCGCCTTTCCTTTTTTCTCATAAAACATCAGGATATAGAAGCTGCTGCCCAGAGCCCGGTCGATGGGGATCATGGCATATTCTCCGCCCTCTTCCGGCTCGTACACGGCATCTGCCGGCCACGAGGCCCATTCTTCCACCATTTCCGGGGTGATCAGCGATCCGCTTTTATCCGCATCCTCATAGGCCACGTCTTCTGCCGTATCATACGCTGCGTCCGTTTCCCCGGAATCTGCAGGAATCTGTCCGGCATCCCCCTGCCCGCCGGTTTTGGAAAGCAGATCGTTCAGGTAATGGTAGAGCTCATTGTAAAGGATGCTCTCATCTTCCTCAAAATTCCGCATCGGAAAATCCCCGAAATAGTACTTCTCCTCCTCAGATCCGTACAGATCCGGGATGATGCAGTGATACAGATTCCCAAACTCCTCGTAGGGATACTCTGCATAGCAGTCTTCCAGCCACAGACAAATATCATCGCAAAACCACTCCAGATCCTCTCTGCCCGGTGCGCCGTTGTAACCGATGATCGTAATATAGGTAATGTCCGTCACTTCTTTGCCCTCCTCCGTCTTCCAGGACAGGCCGCGATAAAGATGTTCCCCGAAAATGCTTTCGGTAAATGCCTTGAACTTTTCCTGCCGGTAGGTTTCGTGCAGCGGCAGATGATTGGTCCCGCAAAAGGTGATCCCGTCCGCCTTGATGGTCAGCTTCTCGCCGTTTCGGAGGATGGCATCCACTTTCCCGATGTCATAGCGTTGCTGCAGGATTTCCGTGATCTCCTCATCGGAATAGCCCTCAAAAGAATCCCGTCCGTCG
>JAILDL010000206.1 GCA_024689465.1 Lachnospiraceae bacterium | reverse complement strand
CTAACTGGAAAATGGAGTAATAATCAGGTCTCGGAAATGTGGCGAGAAAAAGCATTAGTCCTACCTTGACATACGCTGATGAAGCCCACTGGTTCAACGAAAAATTCGGCATGCAGGCCTGTTTAAAGAAACGACTGGAGATGACAACAAAATGAATCAGCAAACCATAGACAGAATCCGTAAATTTACCGAAGACCGGGACTGGGATCAATTCCACGAGCCCGCCAATCTGGCAAAATCCATCGTGATCGAAGCAGCAGAGCTCCTGGAGTGCTTTCAGTGGAGCGAAACCGAGTATGACCTGCAGCATGTGAAGGAAGAACTGGCGGATGTGCTGGTATATTGCAGAAATCTGCTGGATAAGCTGGGGCTGGACGAGGATGAGATCATCAACATGAAGATGACCCAGAACGAAGCCAAGTACCCGGTAGAGAAGGCCAGAAGCAATTCTGCCAAGTATGATCAGCTATGATAAAAAAAGCCATCAGGGTATGTCCCTGATGGCTTGATGTCATTTCAGTGCTTCTTTCGCCAATTCCAAAGTATGTACCGGCATGCCACTGGCTAGAATAGAGGCTTCGGATTCACCGTCTTTCAGGCGCTGAATACAGCCCAGTAATAATAGCTGTCCCTCATTGCGTCCCTCTTCATAAGAGTTATGCTGAACTCTTTCTAACTGCTTTTCCAACGTGTATTCTTCCAAGATCATACCAATTACCCTCATTTTGTTGGCTTTCAGAAAATCTATCAGAATGCCGCCTTTGATACTGATGTCGGCAACCTGTAGTATGGATTATTTCAATGCTTCTTTCGCCAATTCCAAAGTATCTGCAGGCATTCCACTTGCTAAGATGGAGGATTCGGATTCTCCATTTTTCAGGCGTTGAATGCAGGAGAACAATTCGGTGCGTCCTTCAGAGTGTCCCTCTTCATAAGAATTATGCTGTACTCTTTCCAACTGCTTTTCTAATGTGTATTCCTCTAAGATCATACCAATTACCCCCATTTTGTTGGCTTTCAGAAAATCCGCCAGAATGCCGTCCTTGATACAGCTGTCTACTGCCAGTTGAATGCTGGATGAAAGATCCTTGCTGTGTTTGTAATTATTTCGAACACGCGCATTTAACTCGGCATAGCCCAGGAGCCGCTCGCTCTTTTCCATAAGTTCCCGGTTATGACCGCTGTTGATGTTGAGCACATGTGCAATGCACTCCAGATCGCCGCCTCCGCGGGAAAAAAGATCAGAAAGCTTAAGCTCCTTGTGATCTACCGTCATAGTCGGATCATTGCAGAAAACGATAAAACGCGGCGTATAAAGGGACACTTTCCTTCGACCGTAGATATCGTCGTAGTTATGCTCCAGCAGCTTCTGGTACTGTGCTGCAAAGTAGAAGAAGCCTCGCAGCGGCATGTTGGGATTCTCTGTGGATTGATGTTCAAACAGATTCAGATCGTAGCTGAGGATGAAGGAGACATCATTTAACATTCCTAGATAGATACCTTCCTCCAAGGTAACGATCTCAATCATGGACGGATCCGTATAGGATGACCCGTTTAAGGCATTGTATAACTCCAGCGCACCCTCCGGATTGTTAAAAAGGGCGGAGAATAGGGCATCCTTGTATTCACGATTTACTCTTAATTTCATTATATGACCTCTTTCTTTTGAAATAAACCCTGTTTTGGGCATAGTTAGGGACAGTACCGGTTACTGTATATAAAAATGGAATGCAGGCAGGATGAAATCCTGTCTTCGTCAGCAGAACGCCGACGAAAGATACACTACAGGATTTTTTGTTTACTGTCAATAAGAAAGAGGAGAGGGGAGAATTGGGGGACGGTTCTTTCCCTCTCGCCCCTTATCAAAATATGGTATGATAAAATGGTAAGATGTTATTTTCTTGTGCGGTATCTTTGGGGGAGATTATATGCTGAGAGAACAATCAGTTTATCATAAAACCAGTTTGGCGCTGTCTATCGTTCTGATCTTTCTGGTCACGATCAGCGCCTTTTTATATGTGGATCGTTCTGATTTTCCCGGATTTCAGGATGAACTGTCTTTAACGGACGGGTGGGAGATTTTCCGTGAGGGAGGAGAAACAAGCCGCGTTTCCCTGCCCATCGATCTGGGACATACCGGAGAGTCGGTCCTTACCCATGAACTGCCGGAGCTGGAGGATGATTCCATTTTGGCCTTAAATTATCATTTTGAGACGGCAGAAGCTTATGTGGACGGGGAGAAGATCTATACGGCTCAGCCGGCCCTTCTGGGGAAACGGCAGACCACCCTCAGCAATTCCTTTTGCCTGATCCCTTTAAACAGTTCCTACAGCGGCAAGACCATTACCATCGTTACAACGCCCCGAAACTATGCCCATTCCATAAAAATAAAAGAAGCTGTGATCACCACCATGGCGGATTACAGTTTAAAACGGATACGTCTTGTCTTCCCTTATTTCTTCCTGTGTGCCCTGATCTTTATGGTTTCCGTCACCTCACTGATCACCTATCTGGTCATTTCCCTGTCTGCAGGTGGAAAAGAGTATTTAGGCCAGACCATGAATGACGAACAAAATGCCATCCGGCAACGCTTAGGTTACAGCTTCCTTCTGCTCTTTGCCTTTGGTGCATTGACCTCGATCTATATTTTCTCGGATTTCCATGTGATCGGTATGGTCGAAAATCGCATGGCCATGTCCGGTATTATCAGCTATCTTTGCTTTTTCCTGATCCCGCCGGTGCTGGCTGCGCTGATGCGCACCATGATCTCGGATAACAAGCCCATGAGGATTTTGCATATCGTCAGTGTGGCGAATTTTATCATCCAGATGAGCCTGTTTCTTATGGGCTTGATCGACCTGCCGCAGGGCCTTGTGATCACCCAGATGCTGGGCCTGATCCTGCTCATTGTGATGATCCTGACCTGTTTCGTGGATCTGAAGACGCGAGGATGCAAGAACGTTTCGGGTACTGCCCGTATCCTGATGGTGATCAGTATGGCTGTCTTTGCAGGTATTGCGATCATCCGCTACATTCTGGGCAAAGACTGGATGTATCTGGTAGCCATCGCCATGTTCCTGTTCCTGATCTATGTTCTGCAGAATCTCATGGAAGAACTGTATCAGATGATCCGGTTTGGTATCCGCGGGGAGCAGATGCGGATCCATGCCTATGCCGATGACCTGACAGGGCTTAAGAACCGCAGAGCCTATGACGAAGAGATGAACGAACTGGAAGAGCTGCCGCCCCAGGCTGAGCTGGTGTATCTCATGATGGATGTAAACGGACTGAAAAAGGCCAATGATATCCTGGGCCATGCCGCAGGTGATGAGCTGCTGGTGGCGACGGCGCAGATCATCCGGGATGTCTTCGGGCAGTTCGGCAACTGCTACCGGACCGGCGGGGATGAATTCGTGGTGATCGCCCATGGGACTCGATCGGAAACCGAAGATCTGATGCGGATCTTTTTAAAGCGTACCAAAGAATGGAAGGGGAAATTCCAACAGGAACTGTCGGTTTCCATCGGCGGCGCTTTGCAGGAAGAGCATATGGATCTGTCCGTCGATGAACTGGCAAAGCTTGCGGATAGCATGATGTATCAGGCAAAGAAAGCCTATTATGAGCAAAAAGGCATTGATCGCAGAAAAAATCGATCCTAATCCGACATTTGTCTGACAATAAATTAAGCAACAACTTACGAATTGTCAGATTAAACTTGCAGTTTATTTGACTTTTGCAGATATAGGAGTATATTGGTCTTACAGGGGAAAAGGAGACCAATATGACTATCAAAACAACTAAGCTATTTCATTTTATTTCTTTCCTTGCACTGGTAGGGTGCATCTGGTTCTTATTTGGAACCACCGCAAAAGCGGAAGTATCCATCTACACCAACGGAATGTTCTTTGACGCCGACTTTTATGCTGCTACCTATCCGGAGATCGCAGCAAAGGTTGGAACCGACGAAATCAAATTATTACAGCACTATATAGACTATGGGCAAAAGGAAGGCAGACTTCCCTATGCGACCTTCGGTACCGGCATTTCACCGGTGACCGGCGTAAGAGATATGGCTCTTGCTAAGGAGCCCATCACCACCATTGATCCCTATGATCCGGAACTGAACCGCTACCTTAAGGAAGCGCTTCCCGCTGCATGGGACGGAAAGGGCTATGAAGAGGTTGTTGGCCCCCATCCCAATGGCTGGCAGATCTCGGGAAATTATCGCGTGATCAAGTACATGCCGGTAGCAGAAGATGGTGCCATCGATGCAGCGATGCTGCAGAATTATCCGGAACTTGGCTGCTGGTACATTGCCAGGGATGAGGAGGGCTCTACCTGGATGATCAAGCTGATCCGTAATTACCAGGTAAACGAAGAAAACGGATTCATTGTTCCCATTGAAGCATGGGATATTTTACGAAATATCCTGCGGTACTTTACA
>JAILDL010000161.1 GCA_024689465.1 Lachnospiraceae bacterium | reverse complement strand
AGGCCGGAAAAAACCAAGATAATTGAAGCATGGCGGAGCGAGCTTCCGGCCTGAACAGACATTTCTCTCTCCCAGGCCGGAAATAATCAAGATACAGGCGGTGCATGAAATAGTTACAGGGGGAATAACCGAAGGTACGCTGAACAGTTAAGTGATCACGAATATATACAATACTTGACAATACAGAATTGAAAAGCATAGAATAGGAAGGAAAGTGCTGCGATGAGGAGGATAACAGATGAAACCTTATAAAGAGTTGAGCCATGAAGAACTGACGGCGCTTAGGATAGAGCTGAACGAAGAATTTGATGAGATCAAGAAAAAAGGTCTCTCCCTGGATATGTCCCGAGGAAAGCCATGCGCGGAGCAGCTGGATATTTCCATGGCCATGATGGATGTTCTCCATGGCAATGCCGACCTCAAGTGTGAAACAGGAGTGGACTGCCGGAACTACGGCGTGATCGACGGGATACCGGAAGCCAAGCGGCTGTTGGGAGCAATGTCGGAAGTGGATCCGGACAACATTATCATCTTCGGCAATTCCAGCCTGAATGTGATGTTCGATTCGATCGCTCGTTCCATGACCCATGGTGTAATGGGTAATACCCCCTGGTGCAAACTGGATAAGGTGAAGTTCCTTTGCCCGGTGCCGGGCTATGACAGGCATTTTAAGATCACGGAATTCTTCGGGATCGAGATGATCAATGTTCCGATGTCCCCGACCGGACCTGATATGGATATGGTAGAAGAGCTTGTGTCTTCTGACCCGGCAGTCAAAGGCATCTGGTGTGTGCCGAAGTACTCCAACCCGCAGGGCTATACGTATTCACCGGAGACGGTCAGGCGCTTTGCTGGACTGAAACCTGCTGCGCCGGACTTCCGCATCTACTGGGACAATGCATACAGTATTCATCATCTGTATAAAGAAAACCAGGATTACCTGGCAGAGATTCTGCATGAGTGTGCCAATGCCGGGAACCCGGATATCGTCTATAAATTTACTTCTACCTCCAAGGTGAGTTTTCCGGGATCGGGGATTGCGGCAGTGGCGGCATCCAAGGCCAACCTGGAGGATTTCCGTAAGTATATGAGGATCCAGACGATCGGCCACGACAAGCTGAACCAGCTTCGCCATGTGAGATTTTTCAAGGATCTGCACGGACTTCATGTCCACATGCACAAGCATGCGGATATCATCCGTCCCAGATTTGAGCTTGTTCTGAAAACCCTGGATCAGGAGATCGGGGAGCTGGGGATCGGAGAATGGACACGTCCCCACGGCGGATATTTTATCTCGTTTGATTCTATGGAAGGCTGCGCAAAGAGGATCGTCGCTCTGGCGAAGGAGGCTGGTGTGGTCCTGACTGAGGCCGGCGCGACCTATCCCTATGGAAAAGACCCGCATGACAGCAACATCCGTATCGCGCCTACATTCCCGTCCATGGAAGAACTGGGCGAAGCCGTAAAAGTATTCGTTCTCTGCGTGAAAAAAGCCAGCGTCGAGAAATTGCTTGAGGAGAAAGCATGAGGAGAAAAGCGCTTTTAATAGCGGCATTTTCGTTTCTTTTGATGGCCGCCGCCGTGTACGGAGCCGGGGTCTTTTATTTCCAGGAACATTTTTTCCCGGGAACCGAGATCAACAGCTATCGGTGCGGGTTTATGACCTGGCAGGATGCGGAAAAGCTTCTCCGCCGGGAAGCCCATGCCTATGCGCTGGCGGTAGATACCATGAACGATGGAAGGGAAGCCATCTACGCGGAAGACATCGGCTTGAATTATGTATCAGACGGAAGCGTGGAAAAGTTTTTGAAAAGCCAGGATGTGTACCGGTGGTTTTTGTACCTGAACGACCCGCCGTCCCTTACGATTGACCACGCGCTTTCGTTTGACCGGAAGCTTCTGGACGAGAAGATCAATACCCTTTCCTGTATGCTTCCGGAGAATACAGTCTATCCGGTTGATGCGGGGATCGTTGAAAAAAACGGAAACTATGTGGTCACACAGGAGGTCATTGGTACCGCGCTTGATCGTGAGAAGGTCACACAGGTGATCGGCGACGCCGTCCTGAACGGATACCCGCAGGTCGACCTGGAGGAACGAGGCTGTTATATCCGGCCCCGTGCGTACCACGATGATCCTTATATGGAAGCCAACTGTGCTTTGATGAACCAGATAAAGGATGTCTATATCACCTATGACTTCGCGGACAGGAAAGAAGTGGTCGACTGGGAGAGGGTCCAGAGGTGGCTTACGGAGGATGAGAACAGCTTTCTGGAACTGGATGAGACGGCAGTTCGTGCGTTTGTGACAGATCTTGCAGCAGAGTATGATTCGGTGGGAACCAACAGATCTTTTGTTACCTATTCCGGCAGAACGATCGAAGTGGGAGGCGGCGACTTTGGCTGGGTCATTGACCAGGAAGCGGAGACCGCCGCGTTGATGGGAGATATCCTGAATGCCGAGATCAAGGTCAGAGAGCCCATATATGTGGGCGGCCAGGAAAACCGGACCAGTCATGATATCGGTTCCACTTACCTGGAGGTTGACCTGACGGCGCAGCGTCTTGTCTATTACAGAGAAGGAAAACCGGTCGTGGATACACCGATCGTGGCCGGGGCGCCGACGGACGCCACGCGGACACCGACAGGGGTATTTGCCATTCAGAATAAACAGTCGCCGGCCATACTGCAGAAGGATGGCATGGGAGCCAGCGTGGATTTCTGGATGACCTTTGAGGGTGACATCGGATTCCATGATTCTCTGTGGAGGCAGGAATTCGGCGGTGATACCTATTTGTTCGACGGAACCATCGGCTGTATCCATGTACCGTATGACGCTATGGCTTCGATCTATGAGATGGCTGACATCGGGACACCGGTTGTTCTTTACGAGTAAACATACAGATGGGGGTAAAACTTTGCTCCTGACATTATCGAAGGATCATGAGCAAGTAGCGCAGCGGCGATGCGCCGCCAGGGCGAATGGCCGCTTTACTCACGGATGATATGCAGGGGATGCCCCGGCAAGGAGGGTTTCATGAATATTGTAGTTTTGGCAGGCGGGACGAGCACGGAGCGGGTTGTATCGATCAGTTCCGGTACAGGGATCTGCAAGGCGCTTCGCCAGAAAGGACATCATGCTGTCCTGATAGATATTTTCTGCGGTATTGCGGATTACGATTCTGCAGAACCGTTTCCTGCCGCGTATTCGGTTGAGGAAGCTGCGGCGTACATGAGCTCTTTCAACGAACAGATAGATGAGATGAAAAAGACCCGCCGCTCTTTCTTCGGGCCTCATGTGCTGGAACTTTGTGAAAAGGCGGATATCGTCTTTCTGGGTCTGCACGGCGCCAACGGTGAAGACGGACGTGTTCAGGCGGCTTTCGATCTGATGGGGATCCGTTATACGGGGACGGGGTACTTAAGCAGCGCCATGGCCATGGATAAAGGCGTTACCAAGCAGATGTTCAGGATGCACAAGGTTCCGACACCCGGCGGCGTTGCCATGGTAAAGAATGAATGCGAAAAGAATCTTGATAAACTGGGGATGCATTTTCCGGTGGTCGTCAAGACTTGCTGCGGCGGCTCCAGCGTGGGTGTCTATATTGCCAAAAACCAGCAGGAGTATGAAGAAGCCCTGCAGAACGCGTATTCCTATGAGGATGAAGTCGTCATAGAAGAATATATCAAGGGAAGGGAGTTTTCGGTTGCTGTCGTGGACGGGAAAGCCTATCCGGTGATCGAGATCCAGCCTCTTTCGGAATTCTATGACTATGTCAGTAAATACAAAGCCGGTGCCACCATCGAGACCTGTCCGGCGGATCTTTCTCCGGAGCTTACCCGTAAGATGCAGGATTATGCGGAAGCAGGATATAAGGCGCTCGGGATGGAAGGGTATGCCAGACTTGACTTTATGATGCGGGAGGACGGAGCGATCTTCTGCCTGGAAGCCAACACTTTGCCGGGGATGACGCCCACCAGCCTGATCCCCCAGGAGGCGGCTGTACTGGGCATGGATTATCCCACGCTCTGCGACGAACTGATCCGCATCTCCCTGAAAAAATATGACAGAAGCAGTGAGCCAAAGTCATAAACCTGCCGTGCGTGCACGAGCAGGGAAATGACATTGGCGAACGCCAAACATGAGGATGAAGTGCTGAGAAACAGCACGAGAATCCGAATGTTTGCAGCATGGCGGGAACGAAGAGAAGCCATGCGCGGCTTCTATCATATGTGACCGAAAGCAGTGAGCCAAAGTCATAAACCTGCCGTGCGTGCACGAGCAGGGAAATGATAAACCGTACTGTAAGAAACAGAAAGCTGGTTGTTTATGAAGAATCTTACATTAGCAAACATTGTCAAGGTCTGTAACGGCGTCTGGCACGGGGACGAAGCGCTTCTTCCGGAAGAAGTGCAGTCTGTCACCACAGACAGCCGGCAGGTCTCTCCCGGATGCCTCTTTGTCCCGATTGTGGGGGAGAGGGCGGACGGACATGATTTCATTCCGCAGGCAGCCGGATCCGGCGCTCTGGCTTCCTTATCCGAGAAAGAACTGTCCGATGCGCCGGTTTCCTACATCCAGGTCGAATCTTCGCTGCAGGCAGTGAAAGACATCGCTGCTTACTATCTGGAACAGCTCGGTATTCCGGTGGTCGGCGTGACAGGGTCAGCCGGAAAGACCAGCACGAAGGAGATGATCGCTTCCGTTCTGGCACAGAAATACCAGACGCTGAAGACCCAGGGGAATTTTAACAATGAGCTCGGCGTGCCGCTGACGGTCTTCCGTCTGAGAGATGAAGACCAGATCGCGGTGATCGAGATGGGGATCAATCACTTTGGCGAAATGAGCCGGCTGGCTTCGATCACAAGGCCTGATACCGGTGTGATCACCAATATCGGAACGGCACATCTGGAGTTCCTGGGAGACCGCGACGGTATCCTGCGTGCCAAAACAGAGATGCTGGATTATATCCGCCCTGGCGGGCATATCGTTCTGAATGGAGACGATGATAAGCTGCGCACTGTCAGGGAATCCCATGGTATACGCCCCGTTTTTTACGGACTCGATCCGAAAAACGACGTTTATGCGGACAACGTCAAAAGTCACGGACTCAAAGGGACTTCCTGCAGGATCCATTCAGGAGAAGATATTTTTGAAGTGACTGTCCCGATCCCGGGGATTCACATGGTCTATAATGCATTGTCTGCGGCGGCGGTCGGATCTATATACGGATTATCCGCTTCGGAGATTCGAAGAGGGATCGAAACGGTTCAGTCTATCGGCGGAAGATTTCACCTGATCGAGACTGAAAACCTGACCATCGTAGACGATTGTTACAATGCGAGCCCATCGTCCATGATGGCGTCCCTGGATGTCCTGAAAGAGAGCGAAGGACGCAGAGTCGCGGTTCTTGGCGATATGGCGGAACTCGGGGAAAACGAAAGAGCCCTGCACCGGGAGGTCGGCCGCCATGCAGCCGGATGCGGGATCGACAGTGTGATCTGCGTCGGTGATCTCTGCGGGGATATGGCAGAAGAAGCGGAGAACGAAGCCAGAAAGAACGGGCTCGGAACAGAAGTTTTGCATGAGAAAGACAGGGACAGCCTGATCGGAAGTCTGCGTGAGATCATCCGCCCGGGCGATACGGTTCTTGTCAAGGCGTCCCACTGTATGGGATTTGAAAAGATCGTAGAAGCACTGAAGGAATTATGAACCGGAAACAGTGAAAAAACAGGCCGTACCGATTGATCGACCAGTCGGTACGGCCATTTATTTGCCGCAGGATCCTGCATTGTGCGAAATACGATATCTGCTTACGATTCCGGCAAAAACCGGAATCATGATCTTTGAATTTTCTCGGAGATATAAGCCGTCATCTCGTTCTTGGGTATATCCAGGAGGAGAGACAGCTCAGAATAGAGATTATCCTCTGCGAGTTTTATATACCGCTCGTCCATAGCTGTGGCCTTCTTGCCGCAGGCCATACGGGTCCTGCGCCGCTCATAGATGGTCTTGATAACGCGCACCAGCTCCTTGCTGCTGCAGCTCTTCAGGCACTCCTTGTACATGGTTTCCCGTTGTTTGTCATTATCGATCGTCAGAGTGTCGATCGCGGGTATTTCTTCGATCAGCTGCTCTGCTTCCTGCTTCGTCATGACCGGACGCAGAACCTGTTTCATGCTGTCCACCGGAGTATAGACAGTACTGCCGTTTTTGTCACCCGGCTGGAGTACATAGTACAGCCTGTCCCTCGGTATTCCTTCCATATCCATGGTGGTCACGCCTTTTACCTGACAAATTCCCACATGTCCGTATACTACATAATCGCCCGTCTCAAACATGGATCAGCACCCCTTCTCTTCGTATCTGTCCAGGACTGTCACAGATACTTATCTTTCCATTCCACTTCTTTCCTATATTTATATATTACCAGAAAAGGTCACTGAATTTCCAATGTAAAATAAGAATCCCCTCATTTTCGTGAAAAAGCGCAGAATCCGCTGGTTTTTGCTTCCTTTCTATGGGCGATTTGCCCTATGTTATGGCGGCGGGATCATAAGGCATTTTGACCTTTCCAAGATGCTTTTTCGGCAAAAAACATTATGCAATATTACCAAACATCACCTTGACATTTTGAAGTTTTTACACCATAATACTGATAAAAAGGCGCCTCCACACAACGGAAGCGCCTTTTCAGGGATGCGCCGGGAACCGGTGTTCATCCCGGAAAGGCATATGATATGAAATATACAGAGGGTTATTGGCTCCGAAAAGAAAATATTATGGCTTCTTTTGCATCCCAGGCTTTCCGGGTACGTCCGATCGAAAACGGGATGCGGGTCACGGCACCGGAACGTCCGATCCATTCCAGGGCGGATGCACTGGATCTGACTGTGCTGACGATCGACTTTGTCAGTGCAGGCCACAATGACATTGCGGTCACGCTGTACCATGATATGGGATATGAATCCCGCGAACCACGGTTTTCACTGGATACAGCTCCGGATTCCGTGGAGCTCCGGATCGATGATGACGAAGCTGAAATGCGGGCGGGAGATATTACCGTGAAAGTCGACCGCAATACCTGTGCCTGCCGTTTTGAAGCGGGCGGAAAGCTTCTGACATCCTGGGGATTCCGCAATGTCGGATATCTGCGCGTTAACAAAACACCTTCCTTCTTTGAGGCAGGTCCGGGTTATTTCCAAAGGACCTGGGAACCCTATATGCTTACCGAACTGTCCTTAAAGCCGCAGGAATGTGTTTATGGATTCGGGGAAAGATTTACACCGTTTGTCAAAAACGGGCAGACGGTCGAGATCTGGAATGAAGACGGAGGGACTGCTTCGGCGGTTTCCTACAAAAACGTGCCTTTCTATATGACAAATGAGCATTATGGCGTTTTTGTGGATTCTACTGACCATGTTTCCTTCGAGTGCGCCAGCGAAAAGGTGGAATACGTGAGCTTTACCGTTCCCGGCGAAGTGATGAGGTGGCATCTTTTTTACGGAGAGAGACCGGCGGATATCATAGAAGCATATACAGCCCTGACCGGAAGGCCTGCAATGATTCCGCCGTGGAGCTTTGGACTCTGGCTTTCGACCAGCTTTAAACCCAGTTATGATGAAACCACTGTTTCCGAAATGATCGAGGGGATGGAAAAGAGGAATATTCCTCTTTCGGTGTTTCATTTCGACTGCTATTGGCTGAAAGCGCTGCATTGGTGTGATTTCCGGTGGGACGAAGAACAGTTCCCGGATGTCCGCGCTATGCTTGCGCGGTACCACGGCAGAGGCCTGAAGATCTGCGCCTGGATCAATCCATATGTCGCCCAGGATACGGAGATGTTCGAAGAGGGAAAAGAAAAAGGATATTTTCTGATGCGTTCTGACGGCCGCGGGATCAAGCAGGTAGATAACTGGCAGCCGGGGCTCGCCCTGGTGGACTTTACCAATCCTGCTGCGGCCAAGTGGTATGCCGGAAAGATCAGGGATCTTCTGGATATGGGGATCGACTGTGTGAAGACAGACTTTGGAGAACGTATTCCGGTTGACGTTTCCTACTATGACGGATCAGACCCGGCGGCGATGCATAATTATTATTCATTCTTGTATAACCAGACTGTGTTCCGCGAGATCGAGAGGATCAAGGGAAAAGACCAGGCCCTGGTATTTGCCCGTTCGGCAACGGCGGGGTCCCAGCAGTTCCCGGTGCACTGGGGAGGCGACTGCTTCGCCAGTTACGCGTCCATGGCTGAAACCCTCCGCGGAGGCTTAAGTTTTCTGTCAAGCGGCTTTGCCTACTGGAGTCATGATATTTCAGGATTTGAAGCTACCGCGTCACCCGATCTGTACAAGAGATGGGTGCAGTTCGGCCTTCTTTCCTCCCACAGCCGTCTCCATGGCTCGGATACCTACCGCGTTCCGTGGGTGTTCGACGAAGAATCCTGCGAAGTTCTGAGGCGGTTCGTAAACCTGAAATGTACCTTGATGCCCTATCTCTATACGCTGACTTATGAAGCGCACGAGAAGGGAACGCCCCTTATGAGACCTATGTTCTTTGAATTTCCGGACGATCCGGGCTGCCGTACTCTGGACCTACAGTATATGCTGGGGGACAGTCTTCTGGTGGCTCCGGTCTTCAATGAGGAAGGGACTGCCGAATTCTTTCTGCCGGCAGGACACAGCTGGACCAATTACCTGGACGGAGAGGTTCTTTCCGGCGGAAGGTGGTACCGCAGGACTTATGACTATTTCCACATGCCGCTTTTTGTGAAAAACGGAACGATCCTTCCCGTCGGATCCAATGACCAGAGGCCGGATTATGATTATACGGAAGGTCTGGACGTCTTTGTCGCCGGGGCAAAAGAAGGAGAGCTGATGACCAGGATCGTCCGGAATACGGACGGAAAGGAGCTTTTGATCACTGCACAGCAAAAAGACGGACATCTGATCGTAGAAAAGAAGCGGAAATGATGTTTTTGTGTGGAAAATACCGCTGAGATTTATTATAATATTGATGAACAGTACACTGCACATGGAATGTGCGCGCTGCGTGTATCATAGTCAGAGGCAAATGCTTTAGGATACGCTGCATAAAACTTAACGGGGGTAAGAATCTATGGCAAAGTATTATATCAATGCCGGAAACAAGGTGAGCAGGATCAACAAAGAAATTTACGGGCATTTTTCCGAGCATCTGGGCCGCTGCATCTATGAAGGCCTCTATGTGGGAGAAGATTCCGAAATCCCCAATGTGAACGGGATGCGCACGGATGTGGTCGAAGCGCTGAAGGAGATCAAAGTGCCGGTGCTCCGCTGGCCGGGAGGCTGTTTTGCAGACGAATATCACTGGAAGGACGGCATCGGCCCGAAAGAAACCAGGAAAAAGATGATCAATACCCACTGGGGCGGCGTCGTGGAAGACAACAGCTTCGGGACCCATGAATTTATGGAACTCTGCCGCCAGCTGGGATGCGAAACCTATATCAACGGAAACGTTGGCAGCGGAACTGTACAGGAAATGTCCGAATGGGTGGAATATATGACCTTTGAGGGGGTTTCTCCCATGGCGGATCTTCGTGCGAAGAACGGTCATCCGGAACCCTGGAAAGTAGATTTCTTCGGCGTCGGCAATGAGAACTGGGGCTGCGGGGGAAACATGACGCCGGAATACTATGCCAACCTCTATCGCAGATACCAGACTTATGTACGCCAGTACAGCTCTGACAAACCGATCTGCAAGATCGCGTGCGGGGCAAATTCCGGAGATACGGACTGGACACAAGGCGTGCTGAAGACACTGTTCCGGAACAGCGACCCCAACCAGCACGGATTTGCCAACGGCCTGTCTCTGCATTATTACACAGTTCCCGGACCATGGGAACATAAGGGAAGTGCGACAGAGTTTGACGAAAAAGACTGGTACGTCACCCTTTCCAAGGCTCTGGAGATGGAGAACCTGATCAATAAGCACGGTGCTATTATGGATCAGTATGATCCTGAAAAGAAGATCGGCATGATCGTCGACGAGTGGGGCAACTGGTTCGATGTGGAGCCGGGAACCAATCCGGGATTCCTGTATCAGCAGAATACCATGCGGGATGCCCTGGTCGCGTGCCTGACACTGAATATCTTCAACAAGCATTCCGACAGAGTAAAGATGGCCTGCATCGCCCAGATGGTGAACGTGCTTCAGTCAGTGATCCTGACAGACGGGCCGCGTATGGTCAAGACTCCGACCTGGCATGTATTTAATCTTTTCAAGGATCATCAGGATACAGACCTGGTCGAAAGCTTTATCGAGACAGAGATGATCGGCGGGGAAGATACAGGGAAAGTACCGAATCTTACCGAATCGGCATCTGTCGATGCAGACGGACGCCTGACCATCACGATCGGCAACCTCTCTGTGGCAGACGAATACCCGGTGGAAGCTGTTATTGCGGGCTGCGACGTTAAAAAGGCATCGGCGCAGATCCTGCGCGGTGCGATGAATGCGATGAATACTTTTGACGATCCGGATGCCGTCCGCTCCGAAGAGTTTGAAGTGCTGCTGACTGACGGCGGTCTTTCCTTTACCGTACCGGCCTGCAGCGTTGTAAAGATTACGGTCGAAGAATAAGTTGATCCGGGAAGCTGTCATAGACAGCTTCCGGATCATGAGTTTAAGAGAAGATAAAGCATCGAGAAATTTCAGAAGGAGGATTGGAACTATGAGCGCATGGAAAAACCTGGACACACTGGATGCCTGGAAGGCGATCGAAGCAGATGACCATCGTGTTGCCGTCAAAGAGGCTCTTGCCGGAGAGGCCGGCGCTAAGCGTATGGCGGAATATAAGGCTCCGATGGCGGCAGGGATGACGTACTACTATGGCGCAAAGGCTGTTGATGAAGAGCTTCTGAATAAGCTTGCCGCACTCGCAAAGGAAGCGGAGCTGACAGAGAAGTATAAAGAACTCTACGAAGGAGCCGTGATCAACACCGGTGAAAAGCGCCTGGTCCTGCACCAGCTGACGCGCGGACAGCTTGGAAGCGATGTCGTTGCCGATGGTGTCAACAAGCGTGATTTCTACGTAAAACAGCAGGAGAGGATCGCGGAATTTGCGAATAAGGTGCATGCCGGAGAGATCACAAACGCTGCCGGAGAGAAATTTACGACAGTAGTTCAGATCGGTATCGGCGGCAGTGATCTCGGACCCCGCGCTTTGTACCTGGCGCTGGAAAGCTGGGCGAAGGCCAACAATACCCTGAAGATGAATGCCCGCTTTATCAGCAACGTGGATCCGGACGATGCGCTCGCAGTCCTTTCCGAGATCGACGTAGCACATTCTGTTTTCGTGCTGGTCTCCAAGTCCGGAACGACTCTGGAAACACTGACAAACGAGTCCTTTGTCAAGAATGCGATCGAAAAAGCAGGACTTGATCCGTCGCGCCATATGATCGCGGTGACATCGGAGACAAGCCCTCTTGCCAAAAACAGCGGATATCTCGCAGCATTTTTCATGGATGATTATATCGGCGGCCGTTATTCTTCGACGTCGGCAGTCGGCGGAGCCGTATTGTCTCTTGCGTTCGGGCCGGAGGTTTTTGCACAGATTCTTGACGGCGCGCATGAAGCGGATGAGCTTTCCAAAAATGAAAACCTGCTCGAGAACGCGGCTATGCTGGATGCCCTGATCGGTGTCTATGAGAGAAATATCCTGGATATGAGAGCTACGGCAGTTCTGCCCTATGCACAGGCGCTGAGCCGTTTCCCGGCTCATCTGCAGCAGCTCGATATGGAATCAAACGGCAAGAGCGTCAATCGCTTCGGTGAATCGGTGTCTTATCAGACAGGCCCCGTGATCTTCGGCGAACCGGGAACGAACGGCCAGCACAGCTTTTACCAGCTGCTGCATCAGGGCACGACCATCATTCCGCTGCAGTTCGTCGGTTTTGTAGAGAACCAGTTCGGCGAAGACGTGGTGATCGAGGGGAGTACGAGCCAGAAGAAGCTTTCCGCCAATGTGGCGGCGCAGATCATCGCCTTTGCCTGCGGTAAGGATGACGAGAACCGCAACAAGTATTTTGAAGGCAACAGACCCTGCAGCATCATCATCGGAAAGCAGCTTACGCCGGCGGCTCTCGGCGCTCTCCTGGCACATTTTGAAAACAAGGTAATGTTCCAGGGCTTCCTGTGGAATCTCAACAGCTTCGACCAGGAAGGCGTACAGCTCGGCAAGGTTCTGGCAAAACGCGTACTTGCCCATGAGACCGACGGAGCTTTGAAAGTGCTTGCGGATCTGCTGGAGATCTGACCGGCAGCAGGCAGGAACGGCAGCAGGGAGGATCAGCAGCAGACAAGATCGGCAGCAGGCGGCTTTCGGATCATGAGCATACAGCGTGACAACGTATAGCCGGGTGTGTGAGTGAACGCTTCAGGAACAGATCATAAAAAGGAGAGAATATGGCAGGATCGAAGAATGAGATCAGGTACAAATCGAGAGGAGTAGCTGCCGCGCAGAGGGGCAAATCCAAATTCCTGATGATTTTCGGAGCGGTATTCGGATTTATCTGGGCTTTCGGAGCGGTCGGAGGAATCGCGAACTACAAAGATCTGAGGGAAGGCCTGCCGCTTTATATTCTCATGCTGATCCCTCATGTGTGGATGTTCTGGCGCGGTATCGTTGCCGGAAGGCTTGCAGATGCTGCGACGCAGTATGAAAGCATTTTCACGACGGACCGGGATGGCATCGTGACCATGGATGAGCTGACAAAACAGAGGGGAAAATCGCCTGAAGCAATCCTGAAAGAACTGGATGAGATTTTCAAGAAAGGCTATTTCAATAACTGTACGCTTCAGAAAGGGCAGAATCCCTGTGTGATCATAAGAGGTGCAGCAAAGGACGATGAGAGAGGGATCGGTTTTGTCGAAGTAAAGTGTGAAAGCTGCGGGGGGACCACCCGGATCCGGGCCGGCAGCAGCGGCAAGTGTGATTACTGCGGCTCTCCTATCAACGCTTTCAGGCTATGAATGGTCAGTAAAAAACGCGGCTCCTGTTTTGCGGGAGCCGCATTTCTTTTTTGCTTCCTGATTGCTGTGAATCAGTCTTCTTCGATCACCTGGATCTCCAGAAAGTCAAAGCCGATCGTCTCGATAAAACTGTCCTGGCGGAAACAGGCGCGGCTGTGGCGCTTGAACTCACGTATGCAGGAATCCAGCCAGATGGGTTGTTCCAGGTCAAATTCATAACAGATCTTTTCAAGGGCGTGAAACACTTTGTGCGTGCGGGTATCCTCCGACGCATCAGAGATGGTCACGTCCTTTATCATTTTGTTGTCTTTCCAGATCTTTCCCCACATCCGAAACATTTCAATCCTCCTGTTCAAGACCGCTTGCAGTCTTGACACCGGCTGCGCTTGAGCTTGTCTGACATCTTCCCCTGCGCAGCCCCGGTATCCCCGCCTGTACCGGGATCAGTCTTTTCTATTGTAATTGATCAGGCAGCCTTTGAGGATGATCTCTCTTTCGTCATCCGTCAGCTCGCCGAGCGTCACAGTAAACTCTTTCAGTTCCTTTTTTTCAACCGCATATCCGGTGATGGTCTCCTGTTTTTCTTCGACCGCTTTCCGGATGCCGGGGAAGAACAGGTAATCCCCATTGGCAAACGGAAGCTTCCCTTCCGGGATCACGAAGGGCAGCATGCCCCAGTTGATCAGGTTGGAACGATATCTCTTGGTTGCATATTCGTTGGCGATATTCGCCCAGCCGCCCAGGACCTTCTGACAGGACGCAGCCTGTTCCCTTGCAGATCCGTCGCCCGGCTTAACGGCAAAGATCGTGCTGCCGATGCCAAGACTGCCGGATGCACCGGAGAATTTCTTTTCGATCGTTTCCAGGACCGGCGCGATCTCCGGAAC
The DNA here is from genome assembly GCA_024689465.1 of Lachnospiraceae bacterium. Taxonomy (GTDB): domain Bacteria; phylum Bacillota; class Clostridia; order Lachnospirales; family Lachnospiraceae; genus JAILDL01. The sequence continues at coordinate 14,882 of JAILDL010000161.1, read as the reverse complement.
TGCCTTTGCCGGATCAGCGCCTTCCTCGATGGCTTTCTCGGCCTTCTGGATTTCCTTGGCGCGTCCCACGTACGCAGGATCCTTCCGGGACAAAGCAAATTCGGCCAGTCCCAGAGGATTGGAACGATAGGAAGAAGTCTCTCCGGAGGGGATCAGCTCATCTGTCGTAGTGACCGGATCGTGGATCTCAGATACCACTTTCAGCAGCAGGTTGTCGGCAAGGGCCGGCATCTTCGGCCAGTCCTTGATATTGGGTCCGAACTGGATCTCTACAGATGGATCTGCGATCCCCTTGCTGTCGAACACGCGGTTCTCATAGATCGTCTTATCAAAGAAATACTTCTGTCCGGTATAGCCGCCGGTGTATTCTTCGGCTGAAGTGAGGAATCCTTTGTTGGCAGCTGTCGCCGCGATGGATCTTGCGTCCATAAGGGCTACGGAAGAGATCTGTCCGTTCTGGATCTTGGAGCCTTCCCTGTTGGGGAAGTTCCTCGTGGTATGGCGGATGCTGAAGGCATTGTTTGCCGGTGTGTCGCCTGCGCCGAAGCAGGGTCCGCAGAACGCTGTCTTGACAACGCCGCCGCACGCCAGAATGTCCGCCAGGACTCCGTTCCTGGCCAGTTCCATGTAGATCGGTGTGCTGGCCGGATATACGGAAAGTGTAAAAGCATCCGATCCGATGCTCTTTCCCCGCAGGATGTCCGCTGCTGCGCAGATGTTCTCAAATCCGCCGCCCGCACAGCCTGCGATGATCCCCTGGTCCACATAAAGCTTCCCGTCGATCACTTTGTTCCTGAGTGTGAAAGGTATTTTTCCGTCCAGACTGACCTGGGCCTTCGTTTCCACATCTTCCAGAATATCATTCAGATTAGCTTTCAACTCGTCGATCGTATAGGCGTTGCTGGGATGGAAAGGCATGGCGATCATGGGTTTGATCTCGCTGAGGTCGATTGCCACGCAGCCGTCGTAGTAGGCTATATCTCCCGGCGTCAGTTCTTTATAGTCTTCTTTTCTGCCGTGGATCTCGTAGAATTCTTCGATCCTGTCGTCGGTCTGCCAGATTGAGGAGAGGCAAGTTGTCTCGGTGGTCATGACATCCACGCCGATCCGGAAATCTGCGGACAGATTTTTGATGCCGGGACCTACGAACTCCATGACCTTATTCTTTACAAAGCCCTGCTTAAATACCGCTCCGATAATGGCCAGTGCCACGTCCTGGGGTCCTACGCCGCGTACGGGCGCGCCCTTTAAGTAGATGGCTACCACACCGGGCATCTGCACATCATAGGTCTGTCCCAGCAGCTGCTTTACCAGTTCCGGTCCGCCTTCTCCGATGGCCATGGTTCCCAGGGCTCCGTAACGGGTATGGGAATCGCTGCCCAGGATCATTCCGCCTCCGGTTGCCAGCATCTCACGGGCAAACTGATGGATTACGGCCTGATGAGGGGGTACATAGACACCGCCGTACTTTTTCGCACAGGTCAGTCCGAATAAATGGTCATCCTCATTAATGGTGCCGCCTACGGCACAAAGGGAATTATGACAGTTGGTCAGGACATAGGGCATGGGGAATCTGGTCAGACCCGATGCTCTTGCTGTCTGGATGATCCCAACGAAGGTAATGTCGTGGGAAGTAAGCTTATCAAAACGAATGCGAAGGGCATCCTCTGAATCGCTGGTATTGTGGGCATGCATGATGGCGTATGCCATGGTATGCTTCTTTGCCTGTGCACTTGTTAATCCGTCAGCAGACAGTCCCTGCTTTCCAGCCTCTGCCTGAAGCTGTGCGGGATCTTCTGCGGTGATAAGGCTCTCTCCTTCCGGTCCCCGGACCAGAAAACAGCCTGCGTCGATCAGTTCCACTGCCATAATTACTCCTCCTAAAACGAAATCTGGTACATTGCAAACCGGTCACGGTCTTCCTTGCGACAGCTTGCAACGATGTGAACGCCTTCCGGCAGATACTCCATGCTGGAAACATTGGCGTTTTCCTTCAGATAGGATACCACATTCCCTGCGGTATAGGGAATGAGTAAATCTGCCTGTGCATACCTTTCTTCCAAAGCTTCTTCGATGGAATCAAGAAGTGCGGGGATGCCTTCCCCTTCCTTTGCGGAAATAAAAACGCCCTGTCCGCTTTTCCCATAGGGGACCATGGGCGTGATATTATCTGCCCGGAGCTGCCCTGCCCGTTTATCCGCCTTGTTAAATACCCGGATCCTGGGAATGTGATCGGCTTTCAGATCCTGCAGGGTTCTTTCCGTCACCTTCTCCTGCTCCCGCCACATGGGATCGGAGCAGTCCATCACATGGAGGATCACATCGGCTTCCGCCGCTTCCTCCAGGGTGGACCGGAAGGCTTCCACCAGATGGTGGGGAAGTTTGTTAACAAAGCCTACGGTATCGGACAGCAGGAAGGGATGATGGCCTTCCGGGCTGATCCTGCGCACGGTGGTATCCAGCGTGGCAAAGAGCATATCCTTTACCAGAACCTGCTTTTGCTGCAAAGCTTCCGGATCTGCCTTATCTTCTCCGTGGAGAGAGAGCATGGTGTTCATCAGGGTAGACTTGCCGGAGTTGGTATACCCTACCATGGCTACCCTGGGCATACTGCCTTCAGAGCGCTTCTTTCGCTGCGTCCGACGTTCCTCTTCCACTTCCTTTAATTCTCTTCGCAGGGCGTGGAGACGCTGTTCCAGACGTCTTCGGTCCAGCTCCAATTGCTTTTCTCCTTCCCCCTTACTGCTCATGGAGCCGGATGCACCACCCTGTCTGGTCAGTGCATCGTGCAGGCCCACCAGCCGGGGCAGCATGTACTGCAGCTGCGCCGCTTCCACCTGGAGTCTTGCCTCTCTGCTCTTTGCACGGGAAGCAAAGATCTGCAGGATCAGGGTAGAACGATCCATGACGGGCAGATGCAGCTGCCTTTGCAGGTTCCGCAGCTGGGCAGGGGATAAAGATTCGTCAAAGATCACCAGCTCTGCCTTTAAAGCCGCCGCTTCCTCAGCAATCTCTTCCACTTTTCCCGGGCCAATATAAAAGGCTGTGTTGGGACGGTCCATGTTCTGGATCGTACTCCCCACAACCTCCATATCACAGGCCCCTGCCAGGAGCGAAAGCTCTTCCATGGAAGAGCGGATGTCCCCAAATGCAGGTGACGGCCCGTCCGCAGAATACTCTGCAGAGGGGCCGTTGTTATACATGATGTTTGCGCCTACTAAATAAACTTTTTCCATAAACCTCAACGTGTGACTTTATCCAGATGCCAGATATCGTCTACATATTCCTGGATCGTACGATCCGCAGAGAACTTGCCGCTGGATGCCACATTTAAAATGGCACTCTTTGCCCAGCTCTTCTGATCTCTGTAATAATCCTCCACCTTCTGCTGGGCTTCCGCATAGGAGCGGAAATCCTTCAGAATAAAGTAAGTATCTGCCTTTGCGGTGGACAGGGTATTTAACAGGGAATTATACAACGGGCGGAACAGTTCCGGGTTGTCCGGGCTGTAGGTTCCGTTGATGAGCTGCATCAGGACTCTGCGCACATCCGGATCGTTGTTAAAGATCTGGTTGGGATCATAGCCGCCGTAGTTTTCATAACGGATGACTTCATCTGCGGATAAGCCGAAAATAAAGGCATTTTCCTCGCCCACTTCCTCTACGATCTCCACGTTTGCACCGTCCATGGTTCCGATGGTCAGGGCACCGTTTAACATGAACTTCATGTTACCGGTTCCGGATGCTTCCTTGCTGGCCGTGGAGATCTGCTCGGATACATCAGATGCCGCAAAAATGATCTCTGCATTGGATACCCGGTAATCTTCGATGAAGACTACCTTGATCCGGTTTCTGACATCCGCGTCATTATTTACCACATCTGCCACGGAATTGATCAGCTTAATGGTCAGCTTGGCATTCTGATAGCCGGCAGCTGCCTTTGCACCAAAGATGAAGGTCCGGGGGATCATATCGATGTCCGGATTGTCCTTGATCTTATTGTACAGATACATCACATGAAGGATATTAAGGAGCTGTCTCTTGTACTCATGGAGACGCTTTACCTGTACATCAAAGATGGAGCGGGAATCCACGGTAATGCCGTTGTGCTCCTGGATATATTGCGCCAGACGTACCTTGTTCTGGTATTTGATGTTCATAAATTCTGCCTGGGCTTTGGGATCGTCGGCATAAACCTTCAGTCCCGACAGTCTGGACAGATCGGTGATCCACTCGCTGCCGACATGGGCCGTTACCCACTGGGCAAGAAGGGGATTGGCATGCAGGAGGAACCGTCTCTGGGTAATGCCGTTAGTCTTGTTGTTGAACTTTCCGGGCATCATCTCATAGAAGTCCTTTAATTCCTGCTTCTTTAAGATCTCGGTATGCAGTCTTGCCACACCGTTTACGGAGTAGCCGGAAACAATGGCCAGGTGTGCCATCTTTACCTGTCCGTCATAGATGATGGCCATCTTACGGATCTTTTCCTGGACATCCACACCGGTGCCGTCATAGGTCTTCTTGATCTCCTCTATAAATCGACGGTTGATCTCTTCGATGATCTGGTATACACGGGGAAGCAGACGGGAGAACAGCTCAATGGGCCACTTTTCCAGTGCTTCGGACATGATGGTGTGGTTGGTATACGCGCAGGTCTGGGTGGTAATGTTCCAGGCTTCATCCCAGGGAAGGCCGTAGTCGTCCATTAAAACACGCATCAGCTCGGCGATGGCCACCGTGGGGTGGGTATCGTTTAACTGGAAGGTCACCTTCTTGGGGAAGTCATGAATGTCCTCATGGCTGCGCATGAACTTATCCACCGCTTCCTGTACGGATGCGGAGATAAAGAAATACTGCTGCTTTAAACGCAGCTCCTTGCCTGCATAATGATTGTCATTGGGATAGAGCACCTCTACAATGTTGCGGGCCAGGTTCTCCTGCTCCACTGCCTTGCGGTAATCTCCCTTATCAAAGGAATCCAGCTGGAAGCACTGTACCGGCTCCGCATCCCAGATCCGCAGGGTGTTTACGATGCCGTTTCCGTAACCTACGATGGGCAGGTCATAGGGGATCGCCTTTACGGACTGATAATCCTCCTGGGTAAAGATGCCTCTTCCGTTTTCATCGGTATGGTAGCTTACATAGCCGCCAAATTTAACGGTCTTGGTGTATTCGGGTCTGCGCAGCTCAAAGGGATTGCCGTCAGAGAGCCAGTCATCGGGCACTTCTCTCTGGTAGCCGTCCCGGATCTGCTGCTTGAACATACCGTAGCGGTAACGGATACCGCAGCCGTACGCGGCATAGCCAAGGGTAGACAGGGAATCCAGAAAGCAGGCGGCCAGTCGTCCCAGACCACCGTTTCCCAGTGCCGCATCCGGCTCCTGATCCTCGATCACATTAAGGTCCAGACCCATTTCCTCCAGAGCGGATCGTACTTCCTTATCCGCTCCCAGATTGATCACCATATTTCCAAGAGCTCGTCCCATCAGGAACTCCATGGACATGTAGTATACGATCTTGGGATCCTCTTCTTCGTAACGCTTCTGGGTCTCCATCCAATCGTCCACTACCTGATCCTTGATGGCATAGGCCACGGCGGTAAAGATCTGCCTGTCCGTTGCTTCCTCCATGGTCTTGCGATACAAGGTGCGCACATTGTACTGTACGCTTCGTTTAAATAAATCCTTATCGAACTTCGGCTTAACTGATTTCTTCAACACTCCCACTCCTATTCAAGATCTCAGATGCGCTCGACGGAAATCGTACAATCCTCTCCGTTGATGTTCCACGCTCTGGAAGCACCAAAACTTCCCTCAGTCGCGATATTCTCTGCCAGAACCTTATCGGCAATGGCAGCCTTATTCTTCTCTACCACAGCAGCCAGCTTCTCGTTACCGGAAACAGCCACACGAATGCGGTCCATGACTTCAAAGTCAGCTTCCTTACGCATGGTCTGGATCTTGGAAATGATCTCTGCTGCGTAGCCTTCCTCAATGAGTTCGTCCGTCAGATTGGTGTCTATTACTACTGTAACATAATTGTCAGCCTGTGTCTCGTATCCATCCTTCTGGGTCATATCGATGAGCAGGTCTTCCTCGGTCAGGGAAACTTCCCCGCCTTCCAGGTTCAGTTTTAATACACCGTTTGCCTTCAGTTCATCCATTGCGGCATTGCCGTCGATCTCTCCAAGAGCCTTCTGGATCTGTCCCAGCTGCTTTCCATACTTGGGTCCTACGGTACGCAGCTGCGGCTTAAAGGTATAGGTGGTAAAGTCTCTTACGTCTTCGGTAAAGAGAACCTGCTTTACATTCAGTTCTTCCCGGATGATGGTCTGATACAGGTCATCCAGAGCATGGTCAGCCTTTACGTACATGGTGGCAATGGGCTGACGGTTCTTGATATTGGAAGCGTTTCTGGCTGCACGGCCCATTACGACTACCTTCAGAACTTCGTCCATGTCTGCTTCCAGTGCGGTATCGATCAGCGTTTCATCGGCAACGGGATAATCACACAGATGGATGGATTCCGGTGCACTCTGATCGATGCTGCGTACCAGGTTCTGGTACATTTCCTCGGTCATGAACGGCACCATGGGCGCTGCCAGCTTGCTTAAGGTAACCAGGGTGGTGTACAGGGTCATGTAGGCATTGATCTTATCCTGCTCCATTCCCTTTGCCCAGAAACGTTCTCTGCTGCGGCGTACATACCAGTTACTCATCTCATCCACGAAGTCATCCAGTGCATGGGCGGCTTCGGTGATCTTGTAATCATTTAAGTCTGCATCCACTTCCTTCACAACCGTGTTCAATCTGGACAGGAGCCATTTGTCCATAAGACCCAGATTCTTTGTATCCAGGGTGTATTTGGAAGGGTCAAAGCCGTCAATGTTTGCATACAGGATATAGAAGGCATAGGTATTCCAGAAGGTACCCATGAACTTACGCTGTCCTTCCTGTACGGCCTTTCCGTGGAAACGCTTGGGCAGCCACGGGGAGGAGTTGATGTAGAAGTACCAGCGGATGGCATCGGCGCCGTAGGTCTCCAATGCATCGAAGGGATCTACGGAATTGCCCTTGCTCTTACTCATCTTCTGGCCGTTCTCATCCATAACCAGACCCATGACGATGACGTTCTCGTAGGGTGCCTTGTTAAACAGCAGGGTGGATTCTGCCAGCAGGGAATAGAACCAGCCTCTGGTCTGATCCACTGCTTCGGAAATAAACTTTGCAGGGAACTGCTGCTCAAACAACTCCTTATTCTCGAAAGGATAATGATGCTGTGCATACGGCATGGCACCGGAATCAAACCAGCAGTCGATGACTTCCGGTACACGGTGCATTACCTTGCCGCACTTCGGGCAGGGAATAGTCACGGCATCGATATAGGGACGATGCAGCTCTACCTTTGCCGCATCGGGATCACCGGCTAATTCCGCAAGCTCTGCACGGCTGCCAACGCTCAGGCGCTCGCCACAGTCCTCGCACTCCCAGATATTTAAAGGAGTTCCCCAGTAACGGTTACGGGAAATACCCCAATCCTGGATGTTCTCCAGCCAGTCACCGAAACGTCCCTTTCCGATGGATTCGGGGATCCAGTTGATGGTGGCGTTGTTACGGATCAGGTCATCCTTTACCGCGGTCATCTTGATGAACCAACTCTCGCGGGCATAGTAGATCAGAGGGGTGGAGCATCTCCAACAGTGGGGATAATCATGCTCAAAATTGGGTGCCGCAAACAGCAGGTTTCTTGCATCCAGATCCTTTAATACGTCGGGATCCGCATCCTTTACAAACTTTCCTGCAAAAGGCGTCTCCTCGCTCATGTTACCCTTGGCATCTACAAACTGTACGAAGGGCAGGTCGTATTCCCGGCCGATACGGGAATCGTCTTCACCGAAAGCCGGTGCGATGTGTACGATACCGGTACCGTCTGTCATGGTAACGTAATTGTCTACGGTTACGAAATGAGCGGCTTTATGCTGCTTTTCCGCAGTCTTTGCAGCGCATTCGTATAAAGGCTCGTATTCCCGCTTCTCCAGGTCGGTACCCTTATAGGTTTCCAGCACTTCGTATGCGGCCTTTCCGTCCTGCGCGAGCTTACCCAAAACGGTATCCAGAAGCGCCTGTGCCATATAATAGGTATAGCCGTCTGCTGCCTTTACCTTTACATAGGTTTCGTCGGGGTTTACGCAGAGCGCGGTATTACTGGGCAATGTCCAGGGTGTGGTGGTCCATGCCAGGAAGTATGCGTCCTCGCCCTTTGCCTTGAAGCGAACGATGGCAGAACGTTCCTTTACGGTCTTATAGCCCTGTGCCACTTCGTGGGAGGATAAGGGGGTTCCGCAACGAGGACAGTAGGGAACAACCTTAAAGCCCTTGTATAACAGACCTTTCTTCCAGATCTCCTTTAAAGCCCACCATTCGGACTCGATGAAATCATCGTCATAGGTAACGTACGGGTTCTCCATATCTGCCCAGAAGCCGACGGTATCGGAAAACTGCTCCCACATTCCCTTGTATTTCCATACGGATTCCTTACATTTCTCAATGAAGGGTTCCATACCGTATTTCTCGATCTGGTCCTTGCCGTCCAGACCAAGAAGCTTTTCCACTTCCAGTTCCACAGGAAGTCCGTGGGTATCCCAGCCGGCCTTACGGGGAACCATATATCCCTTCATGGCACGATAGCGGGGGATCATATCCTTGATGACACGGGTCTCCACATGTCCGATGTGGGGCTTGCCGTTTGCCGTAGGAGGTCCGTCATAGAAAGTGTAGGTCTCCCCTTCCTTACGGCTGTCGATACTCTTCTGGAAAATATCATGCTCCTTCCAGAAGGCGCAGGTTTGTTTCTCACGATCCACGAAATTCAGATCACTGTCCACTTTTTGATAGATAGTTGCCATGTTCATTCTCCTTGAAAATTGGGTAAAAAAAACCCCGTCCAGTAATAGGACGAGGTAAAGTCACCTGGTTACACCACCTGTTACTCCCTACTTGCTTGCGATCAGATCTCTGCGTCATAGGTCCGCCTGTAACGAGGGCGCATCGTCAGGATCTACTGCATGGGTTCGACCCTGCTGCTCGGGAGTGATCTTCCCTGATCCGATTCCCTGCCGGTTCTCACCCTCCCGGTTCTCTGTAAGGAGCACTGTGATCAGCTACTGTCTCCGTCTTAGCATTTTTCTGTGGTCATTATATAGCTATCCTTTTTCATCTGTCAAGATTGGCCTTTCCTTTTCTTCTATATAAATGCCTTTCGCCAGTCTCTGACAAGACATCTGTAAATACTTGCCCGCATTTCTTGATTTATGGGCATTTGTGGTATATCATGTTTTCAATCGTTGCCATAGCAACGCATTTTGCCGCGTCTTCGTACGCAGAAAGAGAGTACATATGGATCGTCAGAATCTTACCTTACTTACAGACCTTTATGAGCTCACCATGATGCAGGGCTATTTTAAGAACAAGAACGCCAACCAGACGGTGATCTTTGATGCCTTTTACCGGACCAATCCCTTAAACGGCGGTTATGCCATTGCAGCCGGCTTGGAGCAGGTCATCCAGTACATCAAGGAGCTGCACTTTGATCAGGAAGACATTGATTATCTGGCTTCCGTAGGGGTATTTTCTCAGGATTTCCTGGATTATCTGAAGGATTTCCATTTCTCCGGCAGCATTTACGCCATTCCCGAGGGCAGCGTGGTCTTCCCCAGAGAGCCGCTCATCAAGGTCATCGCTCCTATCGCGGAAGCACAGCTGGTGGAAACTGCGATCCTAAATATCATCAATCACCAGACCCTGATCGCCACCAAGGCTTCCAGAGTCTGCTATGCAGCCAAGGGTGACGGCATCATGGAATTCGGTCTTCGCCGTGCCCAGGGTCCGGATGCAGGTACCTACGGTGCCAGAGCCGCTGTGATCGGCGGTTGCATCGGTACCAGCAACGTTCTGACCGGCCAGCTCTTTGACGTGCCGGTAAAGGGAACCCATGCCCACAGCTGGATCATGAGCTTCCCGGATGAGTACTCCGCTTTTAAATCCTATTCCGAACTGTATCCCGGCGCCTGCCTGCTCCTGGTAGACACCTACGACACCTTAAAGAGCGGTGTGCCCAATGCCATCCGCGTATTTAAGGAAATGCGGGAAGCCGGTATCCCTCTGAAAAACTACGGTATCCGCTTAGATAGCGGCGATCTGGCTTACCTTTCCAAGAAGGCCAGAAAGATGCTGGATGAAGCCGGTTTCCCCGATGCCATCATCTCTGCATCCAATGACCTGGATGAGTACCTGATCGACTCCTTAAAGGCCCAGGGCGCCACCATTACTTCCTGGGGCGTTGGAACCAACCTGATCACCAGTAAGGACTGGCCTTCCTTCGGCGGCGTTTATAAGTTGGCTGCCATTATGGGGCCGGACGGGGAATTCATTCCCAAGATCAAGCTTTCCGAAAACACCGAGAAAGTCACCAATCCCGGCAACAAGAAGATCTATCGTGTCTATGAGAAGGAAGATCACAAGGTAAAGGCAGATCTGATCTGCCTGGCAGATGAAACCTTCGATGAATCTCAGGATCTGATGCTCTTTGACCCTGCAGAGCCCTGGAAAAAGACTCATATGAAGGCCGGCACCTACACCCTGCGGGAAATGATGGTGCCTGTTTTCGAAAACGGCAAGTGCGTTTACGAATCCCCCAAGGTTATGGATATCCGTGCCTACTGCCAGGAAGAGCTTTCTACGTTGTGGGATGAGACCAGGCGTCTTGTAAATCCTCATCAGATCTATGTAGACTTGTCCGACAAGCTTTATAAGACTAAAATTGAATTGTTGGATCGCATGCACCAGGAGGCATGATCCCCGGAGGTTGTTTATGGTTTACTTTATAACAGATTCCGTAGCAGATCTTTCCGCCGAAACCATTGAAGAGTTCGGCATCACCGTTGTGCCCACCCCGGTGGTCATTGACGGTACCAGATATCTGGATGGAGAAACCCTATCCCCCGATGAGCTGTTTCGGATCATGGGGGACGGACAGCATACAATAGAGACCCATCACGCCACACCGGCCACCTTTGAAGAGGTGTTTTTGCCCTTCGCAAAGGAAGGCAAGGCGGTGATCTGTCTGTGTATGTCCTCCGGCATCGGAAACAACTACGATGCTGCAAAGATCGCTCAGTATTCCGTGGAAGAAGTTTACCCGGATTTCGATCTGACCATTATCAATACCAAGTGCGCCTCCGCCGGCTATGGCCTCATGGTCTACAAGCTGGCACAGATGCAGCGGCAGGGTGCGGATAAGGAGCAGCTTTTGAAAGCGGCTGATTTCTATGTCAACCACATCCGCCACAGTTTTGTGATCACCAGGCTGCAGTATTTTATGAAAAACGGTCGCATCGAAAAAGGAATCGCCCAGATCGGCGATTCCCTTGATCTTAAACCGGTTATGCATGTTGACGAGGAAGGATCTCTCCAGCTGCAGATCCCCATGCATGGGACCCAGAAAGCCCTGGATTACATGGTGGAACGGGCAGAGAAAACCGGTGTCTCCTTCCATGACCAGACCATCGCTTTCTGCTACTGGGATGATCAGGCCGATCTGGACTATATCGTTAATGCCGTAAAGGAGCGCCTTGCACCTGCCAGCATCCGCATCAGCAAGATCGGATGCGCCATCGGTGCCCACTCCGGTTCCGGTATCATCGGCATGTGCTATCTGGATGCGGATGATTCCGATTTCCGCCTTGGCAATGGCTAAGCCTCTGCATTTTCCAGGTACATCTGATAGAAGTACCCTTTCTTTTGAATGAGTTCCTCGAAGGAGCCGATCTCCCGGATCTTTCCTTCCTTCATCACCACGATCTTATCTGCAGTCTGAATGGTCTGCAGTCTATGGGCCACCATAAAGGTGGTCCTTTCTTTTGTCAGATTTTCAATGGCTACGCTGACTTCCCGCTCGGAAATGGCATCCAATGCAGAAGTGGCTTCATCCAGAATGATGACCTTGGGATCACGGATCAGGGCTCTTGCTATGGAGATCCGCTGCTTCTGACCTCCGGAGAGCTTATCTCCCCGCTCTCCCACCAGGGTGTCCAACCCGTCCGGAAGTTTATTGATCACGCTTCGAAGGCCTGCTTCATCGATGACCTGCTCCAGACGCTCTTCCGATACACCGTTTGTTCCGTAGAGAATGTTTTCTCTTATGCTTCCGCCAAACAGGACGGTCTCCTGGGGTACCACCGCCAGAAATCTCCGATAACTGCGGAGGTTTAAGTCTCTCGTATCTTTTCCGTCTATGGTAAGGCTCCCTGCGGTAGGCATACAAAAGCCCAGGATCAGGTTGATCATGGTGGTCTTGCCTGCGCCGGATTCACCTACAAAGGCGACGGTCTCACGAGGCTTGATCTCCAGATTGACTTCCTCCAGCACGGCGCTGCCGGATTTAGGATAGGTATAGCCAAGATCCTTAAAGCAGTAACCGCCCTTCAGATCCTCCATGTATTCCTTATCCGTCTCTTCTTCTATGTCATCGGATAGCAGTACTTCCCCGATACTGTTCACCGACTCCAGCCCCTTGGAAATGGTCGGCAGGAGATTTAAAAGGGAAGATACCTGTCCCACGATGGTGGTAAAGTAGCTCTGGTAGAGGACCACATCTCCCGTGGGAATATCCTTCCGGATGGCAAGATAGGCGGTAAACACCAGGCAGATCACCTGAAAGATCTGGAAGCAGACCCAGCTGACGGCACCGAAGTTTGCCTGGATCATATCCAGTTCGTAGCCTTCTTTTGCGATCTCTCCCACTCTGTGATCCATCTTTCGGATCTCTTCCTCCTCCAGAGCGTGGGCTCTGGTCACGGGAACAAGCTCCACCATCTCCATGACCTGGGCGCTGGCCTGTTCCATTTCCTTCCGGAATTTCTGGTTATGCTTCTTAATAGGCTTTTTAAAGGTGATCACCAGTAGGGCGGCCAGAGGCACCATGAGCACGAAGAATACAAACACGATCTTGCTGCGCAGGATGGTCACCACCATGGCAACGGATATGTTGATGATGATGTTTAACAGGCTGACAAACAACTGGGAGGAAAGAGTCTCCACCGCTTCCACATCCCGGATGATCTTACTTTGCAATCGTCCGGACTGCATGTCCTTCTGGTAGGGTATGGAGAGCTGCTGGATCTTGTGCACCAGGGTGCTGCGAAGGCCTGCTTCCACATTGCGGATCGCCTTGCTGCGGAAGTGCACATGCAGGTAGTTCATGGGCAGATTGATCAGGTATAAAAGGGCCAGAACCCCTGCGTTTAGCAGCACCAGATGGAATACATCGGTATAGGTTCCGGTAATGTAATTGATGATATTGGCGGTCACCACCGGCAGCACCCAGGTAGGACTGTGCTTGATCACATAGGTCACGGTGGAGATCAGGAAATAATGATAATGTCCCTTATAGAAGCCGATCAGGGTTATAAGGGGACTGTTTTTATGTTTTTCGTAGCTTTCAAAATAGACATCGGTGGATATCTTCATAGAGTCGCATCCTCTCTTCGAAATTCACGGAACGTAGCTTGCAGGGGCTTTCCACCGGCATACACACCCATACCGGATAAGACACCGGTAAAGCGTTTTCCCATGGATACCCCTTCATCGGACAGATAGGTCACTTTCTCCAGGGTCTTTACAAGGCAGCGCTTTTTTTCCGTTTCATACAGGAAGCGGCGGCTAAGGCCCCTGACTTCCATCCGTAACAGAATACCACAGGTTTCCTGTGAAGGGAGATCAAAGATCTCTTTCTCATCGTCTGTTCCGATGTGCTGCCAAAGCAGGAGCTTTTTTGCCCCTTTTTCCATCGTCAGTCCAAAGAACAGAAAGGAGTTTTCATCGTAGTAGCCCAGAAGACCTGCCATGGCTCCTTCCGGCATGTCTCCAACGGTCTCCAGAACCACCTGCACATCCTCCTCAAAGGAAAGCTGTCTGCGCAGCATGAGATTTCTTGCCTGTACCGTATCAAAGGGGGCAGGGCTTGCCTGCAGGGTCCATACACCGGTTCCGTCCCCGGCGCCTTCATAGGATACGCCACCCTCCAGCCAGGGTCTGGGGGAGAGGAAATCGGTGGGAAGCGTTGTTACACAGCTGTCTTCTTTGTATTCAGCCGATGCTTCCTGCCGGCCTGCCAAAGCTTCTTGCCGGCCTGCCGGTGCTGTATTTAGGTTTCCTTCCGGGAAGGGCTTTTTGTTGATGGCAGACGGTCCGCGTCCTCTGTTTACAATGGGCCAGCCCTCCGCTGTCCATTCCACCGGTTCCAGTGCGGTCTCTCTTCCCAGGATGGTATAATCCCCCTTCTTTCTGCCGCACAAATAGGCCATGTACCACCTGCCGTCCGGTGTATCCACCAGTTCTCCGTGGCCGCAGCGCTGAATGGGTGCATCCTCCAGCCACTGGCGCAGAATGGGATTAAAAGGGCAGGGTTCGTAACAGCCCATCAGATCCCTGCTGCGGAAGATGCTGACCCTGTGTCCGTGGCCGGTCCCGCCTTCTGCCAGGAGCAGATAGTAGTATCCGTCTTTCTTAAATAAATGGGGGCCTTCGGGAGCACGCTTATTGTCTCCGTAGCAAAGCATCCGGGCAGGAGAGATCTGCTTTTTGCAATCCTTATCCAGCTCCAGGATCCGGGCTCCCCGGTTTAAAAGCATGTAATTTCTGCCGTCTTCATCGTGGAACAGACAGGGATCGATCCCGTCTTCGTCGATCCATACGGGTTCGGAATAGGGTCCCTCCGGATGGGGGGATGTTACGATCATCTGTCTGCGGTAAGTGATATGATGCTCTACATCGGCTTCGTAGACCGGCTGCGGGTTTATTCCCGAAGGAAGGGGCCCTGCCGTCT